>NZ_JACGVN010000093.1:0-215 GCF_014077245.1 Colwellia sp. BRX8-9 | reverse complement strand
AGTTTAATAATGATGTCACACAGATTAAGTATTAATTATTAATTTAATTAGTACGTTTTATGTAGTTATCACTTCTCTTTTAAGAGTTGTTGGTAACACGACAGAATTCATTGAGCAGATGTCTTAGCTTAGGTTAAGCATCACAAACGATTTTTTAATTGAAGAGTTTGATCATGGCTCAGATTGAACGCTGGCGGCAGGCTTAACACATGCAA
>NZ_JACGVN010000088.1:0-248 GCF_014077245.1 Colwellia sp. BRX8-9 | reverse complement strand
CTCTTACTCAGAGTAAACATCTTATTCAAGACACATTTATTTGTGCGTGAAAATGTCAGACTTACAATCATAACTAAGAATGTACGGATTAGTCTCCGCATGTTTTTGTTAGTTTCGTTAGAAACTACTTAGGGTTGTATGGTTAAGTGACTAAGCGTATGTGGTGGATGCCTTGGCAGTTAGAGGCGATGAAGGACGTGTTAATCTGCGATAAGCATTGGTGAGGTGATAAAAACCGTTATAGCCAA
>NZ_JACGVN010000087.1:0-251 GCF_014077245.1 Colwellia sp. BRX8-9 | reverse complement strand
GGCTCGTTTAATGCCCGCATAAACCAACTGATATCGATTAAGCGCTGTTTATAGACTTGTGCTGTTTCTTCAACCATTGCCATTTCGAATGTCGTTAATGATTGCTCCTGTTGATATTGACGGGTTAACAGGGTGCCTTTAAACAACTTATGCCAACGGGACAGTACCTCTAGCGTCGTCCAGTTGTTAGCTTGTTCACTATCAACATGAAGGACTAAATGTAAGTGATTATTCATGACAGCATGAGCACA
>NZ_JACGVN010000078.1:0-279 GCF_014077245.1 Colwellia sp. BRX8-9 | reverse complement strand
ATTATCTCAGGTGTTTGCTATTGATATTTGTGCTCACGCTGTCATGAATAATCACTTACATTTAGTCCTTCATGTTGATAGTGAAAAAGCTAACAACTGGACGACGCTAGAGGTACTGTCCCGTTGGCATAAGTTGTTTAAAGGCACCCTGTTGACCCGTCAATATCAACAGGAGCAATCATTAACGACATTCGAAATGGCAATGGTTGAAGAAACAGCACAAGTCTATAAACAGCGCTTAATCGATATCAGTTGGTTTATGCGGGCATTAAACGAGCC
>NZ_JACGVN010000084.1:0-269 GCF_014077245.1 Colwellia sp. BRX8-9 | reverse complement strand
TATGTTTACGCGCTATTCAAACAAGCTTGAGCATTTGCTTTACCGTGTGCGCGCTTTAACCCCACGTGCTCAGTAAATTCACACAAATGCTCTGCGGTGCCGACCGCGCCCGTGAATATACCTTCAAAGTTTGTGGTGAGTTTTAGCCAACTTTCATCGCTGATGTGAAGTCTTGACAGTATATTTGCGGTTTTGTTATCGATAGCGCCTCGTTTGTCTGCTCTTATTACGCGACCTGTTTCATCTACAAGGGTTAAATAGTCCTTCAA
>NZ_JACGVN010000001.1:0-352426 GCF_014077245.1 Colwellia sp. BRX8-9 | reverse complement strand
TACAAGCAAGTAATGCCCCTTCATCGAGCAGGGCTTGAGATTTAAAGCGTCCTTCCCAAAAGTGCCCAGTACATTCATCTTCTTTATTGGCTTGTCGAGCAATAGGCTCGTTTAATGCCCGCATATACCAACTGATATCGATTAAGCGCTGTTTATAGACCTGTGCTGTTTCTTCAACCATTTCCATTTCGAATGTCGTTAATGATTGCTCTTGTTGATATTGACGGGTCAACAGGGTGCCTTTAAACAACTTATGCCAACGGAACAGTACCTCGAGCGTCGTCCAGTTGTTAGCTTTTTCACTATCAACATGAAGGACTAAATGTAAGTGATTATTCATGACAGCGTGAGCACAAATATCAATAGCAAAGACTTGAGATAATGTAAAAATACGCTGTTCAATCCAATGACGCCTGTGCTCGTAACTGACACCGGTTTCTTTATCAACACCACATAAAAAGGCTTTTCGAACGGTTTGACTGCAAATATGATAATACGGTGTATCAGATAAACTAATTTGTTGTGAACGAGGCTTGGGCATAATAATCACCACACTTATAAGAGGGTAATTTAAGTGTAGTTTATTATTGAAAATACAAACAAGTTATTATGGGTGGCTTAATTAATGTTTTTTATGAGGAGTACCGATAACACTACTTAAATCACATCTAAAAATAGACTAGTTACCATCATCATGAACGTTTAAGAAACATATTACCCTATCTCCTAAATTTTGCTTCTAAAGGCATAGATTTATTTGGTGTTAGTTACCTGCGGAACTAAAAGATATATTCTGATATCATCAAAAAAACTGTTTTTTGCTTAATGGGTTTAGTCATATAATCATTCATTCCTGATTTAATCGCTTTTTCAGTATCTTGGATACTAGCATGAGCTGACATACCAATAATTACAGTATCATTATCAAACATTCTAATTTGTTCTGTGGCTTGTAGTCCGTCTAACTCAGGCATTTGTATATCCATTAACACTAAAGAATAAGTATTGTTTTTCATTTTTTCTACTGCTTGTAAGCCATTCTCTGCTATATCAATTGAAATACTTAATGGCTCTAGTGTTTTTTTAGCTACAATTTGGTTGATTCTATTGTCTTCAACTAGCAAGATTTTTTTTCCATACAAAGCTGCTTTTAATTTTACTAAATCAAAATCAGCTGATTCTTCTATTTTTTTCTCTAACTTTTCAGTAGAGTATGTCAAAGGTATGGTGAATGTGAATTCAGTGCCTTTATCTCGTTCACTTTTTAGTGTGATTTCCCCCCCCATCATTTCGACTAATTGCTTACTTATCGCTAATCCTAATCCTGTGCCACCAAACTTTCTAGTGATTGAATTATCGGCTTGAGAAAAAGCTATAAATAAGTTTTTTTGTTGTTCTGGCGTTATACCTATTCCTGTATCTTTAACACTTAACTCTATGATAACGTTATTTTCGTTTTGTCTTTTTAGACGAGTGTTAATATCAATACTGCCATGTTCCGTAAATTTTATAGCATTACTAACCAAATTAATGATGATTTGTTCTATTTTTAGTGGATCACCAATTAAGTGGCTAGGAATCGAATCATCTAATAGGAAATTTAATGATATATTTTTTTTATCAATATCCGACTTACAAATTTGTGTTATTTTTTTAAGAATAGCACTAAAGCTAAATGAGATTTTTTCCAACTCAAGTTGCTTGGATCCTATTTTAGAAAAGTCTAATACGTCATTAATTATTTGCAGTAAGTGTTCACCTGAACGTTGTATTTGTTCAAGTGAATCATCTTTTTCAAATAAAACTTTGGTGTTTCTTCCTATTTCAGCAAAACCTAACACTGCATTCATAGGGGTTCTTATTTCATGGCTCATGTTTGATAGAAAAATAGATTTTGCATTATTTGCTGCATTTGCTTTATCAATAGCATCATTTAGCGCATTATTCTGAGACTTTATCTTTGATAGATTCTTTGAAATTTCTTGGCTCATGGTGTTTATCCCTTGAGCTAAAGTACCTAATTCATCCGAACGACAATCTTTAATTAAGTCTTTATAATTACCTAATGCAATGTTATTAACTGATTTGTTCATCACGATAAGTCGTTTAAAAACCAGCTTGTTCAAAAAATAAAGTGTAAGTGCAATAACGCTAAAAAGAAGTAGGGTGCCAACTAAAAAGAGAGGCAGAATAACAATACTTCCTTCCATTGCTTCTTTTGAAAATAAACTCATTGCATACCATTCTATTTCCTCGATATACACAATAGCGGCTATATAATTAATTTCATTAATTCTGATATCAATCGTTTTTACCAAATGACTATTAGTATTATTTTTTAGTTTTATTAAGCTGCTTTTATCTAGATCATCCCCGATGACTTGATGCCATTCTTTGTTGGACAAAAACTTTGAAAGAGAGGGATGATAACGACTGGTATTTTCATTCAAACTAGTACGAAATACACCATGATTATCAATAAGTACATCTAAAATATCTTGGTTAGAGGTACTGAGTAATTGATTAGTAATAGTTGAGACTAATGCGTAGCTTCCAACCGTTCCAATGACTTGATCATTTTCTCTTACTATATAATCAAAAAAAACATAGGTGTTTCCATCAATAGTATTAATATCAGCATCGACATAAAACTCATTATTTTCTTTTAGCTTTTTTGGTAGCCAAGAATTTTCTTCTAATTTCAGCGGAACCGTTTTTATGGTATTGCTCTCTTTATTCCAATCAATACTAGTAAGGGGGGCAATTGAAAGGATAAACCAGCCATAGCAATCTATAACTTGACAGTCTTTTTCAACAGACTGAATCGCTTTTGTTTTAAATTTTTCATTATCGTTATTTTTCATCCAGTCTTGATATGTATTATTGAGCAAGGAACGTTTAACTAGATTTAAGTTTTGTGTAAAATGACTGAGGGCTTTTTCTTTGTTGATAATGGCATGTTGAAGCACCATTTTTTTACCTAAATCTTGTTCAACTCCAGTAATAAAATCTTTTAAAAAATATGAAAAAAACACTAATACAAGAGTAAAAACCAAAATAATTAAAAAGATTATTCTAAGACGAATCGATTTGTTTTTTATGGATTTATTAGTCATCAATTGGGGCGATTTATTAATATTCTTACCGTAGTTATAAACCAAATATCATTATTAAGCAAAGCAAAGTCTATACTGATAAGGCAATACATTATATGTAACCTTATAGCTAAGGGCACCTGCTGTTAGCGTTTGATATCGGGTATGTTATCTCCCCACTTAATTTAGGAGATAAACATGAGAATTACGCTTAGCCAAGAACAATGGCAAACCATCATTGACTATTGCCAGTGATCAACTTCGAGCTTTTATGCGTGGTGATCTGCTAATCATTGTAGGCGGACACCTGAAATAATTTATAATTTTTCGCGTCAAAATTAGTAAGAAAAAACAGTCATGAACCTTTTATAGTTTGGATGAAGTAGAATATTACTTTTAAGGTGATTTAGGTGAAATCGTCATATAAATTTAGATTGGTTTGGCGAATATTACTCAGACATCTCAATAAGCTGAACATAAAGAAATTGTAGATTTTATTTTAATAAAAATATTAATTGTAACTATATACGGTATCACTATTTTATCGGCTTACTATTTATCAATACACACTAAAGATATAGTTAATTTATTAGAACACTTTAATTACCATCGGGGGAAAGAGTTTCTTTCAAGGAGTCTCTATAAGTTTTTTCATAAATATCAATATTCATTTGTTGCAATATTAAAGTCAGTTTAGGAACCAATTTGTGATGTTTTTTATGGAGATAATGAAACAACGGTTCACGGCCTAGTGATTCACTGTAATGGCTGGTAGAAAATTTAGAATCGACGCTCTTAAAATAGGCACCTATCGTTAGAGGTAAAAGTAACACGTCAATTCTATTTTTATTTAACATATTAATACCTTCTTTGTGGCCATTAACTTTATAGCAGTCCACTTTCATTGTTGTTGATATTTTTTCCACAAGAATAAGTCCTCGAACACATCCCATCCGATAAAAACCATTTATGTTATTTTTCTTCTCCAATAGCTTTTTATTATAAGTAAACATTCTGATATCAATATGATTAATTGGTACTGGAATTTTTATTAAGTTGCCATATTGATTTTCAATTTTTGAAATTCTTGAGACATCACCATCTATTATGCCATTGTTTGCCAAGACCAAAGATCTAGCAATGGGTACATGTATTACCTTTAATTCAATACCTATTTTTTGATATGCTTTTTGAAGTATTAATTCAGAAAAATTTTGTAATACAGCATCTTCCCCTCGACTCAACGTTATTGATTTTGAAAACGTTGATAGTGAGAAAAACGATAATAATATAACAAAAGCACAAAATTTCATAAAACACCCAACCTTTAGAGCGAAATATAATTATAGCAGATGTAAATTGAGGGAAAAGAAACGTTATTGTTTTGTTCAAATACCCTAGTGGACTTCCTTGACTTTGCTTATAAACACCTCTAGTTGAGGTTACAATGTAACTCATTTGTTTTCTAGCAAGGTTAGGGAAGTTCATAATGTCTGTTTTGATGACACTGTGGGCTAATTATTGAATTGAAATAAACCTAAAAAATGTCGGCTTTCGGCTCATTGTGACTGCTAGGAATAGTGATTATGTTCTCAATTTACGAGCGCTTACTGTCCCAAAGCTGTAGGTATGGTTCTAACACCTTAGGTCTTCAAATCGGCATAAGTGACGGTTAAACAAAAGTCCAAACCAATTTAGTTTTAGCCTAATATTTGTAGGTTCTAATGTCCCCTTGGTGCGCTAAAGCGGAAATTAGCAAGTAGTTATAGCTAACGTCTAGTTCAAGGCTCAAAAAAGACACTCAGCGTTATTAGCAATAATGACTTAATTGAACGATAAGCAATGATTTAATATACTTCATTTCTCAGATTGTGAAATCATTTAACTTTATAAGTGACTATAGGTATGAAGACAATTGGCAAGCTCGCCAAAGAGTTAGATATAAATATTGAGACCATAAGGTTTTATGAAAAAAAAGGACTTATTTCTCAACCTATTAAGCCAGAAAATGGTTATCGTTTATATAGTAGTGCTATTGCAGACAAGCTTAGGTTTATCGCTAAAGCAAAAGCTCTTGGCTTTACATTAAAAGAGATATCCTCACTAATGTCTATGGAAAATAACTGCGCCCAAGTAGAAAGCCTAGGTTTGCAAAAATTGGATATAATTCGAAATAAAATATTTGATTTACAGCGTCTAGAGAGCGTTATTAGTAAAATGACAAATTCATGTAAAACCAATCAAGACCAATATTCTTGCCCTATTATTGACTCATTAAAGTAATTGTTGACTCCGTATCTGTATACGGGGTTTATCGTGATGATAAATTACTTAGGAATGATTCTATATGATAAACAAATTACTCGATAAAGTTGGCTCTGGTGGGGTTTGGATAGCAGCCCTTAGTTGTACTGCCTGTTTTCCTGCATTAGGCTCGTTGGTATCCGTATTTGGTTTGGGATTTCTTTCGTCTTTTGAAGGCGTTGCAGTAAATACTTTACTACCTATTTTCGCTACCCTTGCGTTACTCGTAAATATATATAATTGGTATCGCAATAAAAGCCATTTAAGAGGTGCTTTAAGTATTCTTGGTCCTACAGCTGTTTTACTAACACTATATCCTCTTTGGCAATATGGTTGGAGTACCTATTTATTCTACTTTGGCATAAGTTTAATGGTCGTAATGTCAGTATTAGATATTGTAAAACCTATAAAGGAGATAATATGCAAAGTATAAAATTAAACTCAACAATAACTTGTCCTGAGTGCGGACATAATAAAACAGAAAAAATGCCAACCAATGCCTGTCAGTGGTTCTATGAATGTGAATCATGCAAAGCATTATTAAAGCCCTTAAAAGGTGATTGTTGCGTTTTCTGTTCTTATGGAACTGTTAAATGCCCACCAATTCAAGAAGGACAAGGTTGCTGTAATAGCTAACCGTCTATGTCCGCTGTGGTGGCATTTTTGCCAGTAATGAGAGAATTATTGGTTCGGTCAAATCTATGTGTTTTGAAATACCCATAGTTGACGTAACCATTTGAAGTGGCTTGATTTAAGCTTGGTAATAAACAGTTCATATTGAAACCATAATAATTATATTGGACAAAAATGATAAAATTTAAAAAGTTATTAATTTCTTTACTAGGGTTTAGTTTTTCGATAGCAACTCATGCTAATTCTTTATGTTATAGCTCATGCACCTTTGTTCTAAAAAGTGAACAGTCTGGTGAATACAGCATTATAAATCCCGAAAGGGCTGTTAAGCGAATGACACCTTGGTCAACATTCAAAATTCCACATTCCCTTATAGCTTTAGATACAGGCGTCATTAAAAATACTGAAGTAGAGCTTACTTTTGATATAGCGGATTATCCAATTCAAAAGTGGTGGCCTAAAACTTGGTATGAAGCACCTATTTCTTTAAGGGAGGCTTATAAGTATTCGGCAGTTCCTATCTATCAAGATACAGCAAGTAAAATTAATAAAAAGAGAATGAGTCAATACTTAGCTGATTTTCAATATGGTAATCAAGATATATCATCAGGTATTGATAATTTTTGGTTGAATAAAAGTATAAAAATAAGTGCTAAAGAGCAAGTCGACTTCCTTCAACGCTTATATAATCATAAGTTAGCAGTATCGAAAAGTTCATTGATGCAGTTGAAAGACATCATGTTAGCTGAAACTACCGAAGATTATAAACTATATGCCAAAACGGGAGCTGGTGGAGTCGCTAAAGATAAGGCCCTAGGCTGGTATGTAGGGTTTATTGAAACCAAGAAAGAAACTTATTATTTTGCTTTAAATATTGATGGTAAGTCTTTCAAAGAGGTCATCAACACTAGGATTGATGCTGCAAAAGAGCAACTATCGTTAGCGGGAATAATATAACTTAATAATAAATAGCCACTTCAGAATAAAATGCCCTATTGGTACTGAGCTAGTATTCGTTTTATGATGAATGTCGGCAATGGCCAAGCAGACCTTTGGCTATGATAAATTAAACAAAAATTAAGACCGCTTTGTAGCTTCCTGACATAATCGATTAGAACAACCCTTCTTAATAGGAAACACCAACCTAAAGTAGAACATACTTAAGGTCTTTATAGTCTCTGATAACTGTTGATGGGTTTAATAGATGTGTAGATTTACGGTTAAGAGGTGTAAAAAAGTCAATTAAAGTCTAATTACATTGTTATATAACAGGACGATTATTTACAATTTATTTTGTTACATTAATTGCTACAATCTATCGATAAATTCGCAATATGTAATTTTTTGAATCAGCGAGTATATATGAGCTTGCAACACCTTCATGTGTACCGAGGCGTTACTTCTTGGGTCGCACGGAATCATCATGTAATTTATCCCCTAAAGACCTTATATCATCAGACTCACTTAGTTTAGGATCTGTCCGTAGTAAATTGGTCACTTGTTGAAGGGAATTTCTTTAGATACCATCTACAAATCAATAAGAGATAGTTATTTAGATTAGCCGTAACAATTTGTTTATTAAAGCAAAAACGGGATTACATCGCTGTAATCCCGTTCTTTAATTTGGTGCCGCTACTGGACTCGCTTTATGGTTTTAACCTTATGATTCTTAATGCTTTATTCTTTGTTTTCTTTTGGTGGTACTGCTTTTGGTACTGCTTTTTAAAAGTGTTACTCACCCAAAATATAAAAACAATTATACGTCGTCGGTTCGAGTTCTATCGATAATCATTTTATCGAAAGTCGATTTAAACAACCCGCGCCCTATAGTTAGAGCCTCTGCGTAAGAGGTCAGATGATATAGGTCATTGTTCAAAAGGGCATATACAACTTGCCTGACAATGCCCATTATTTAGAGTAATAACAACAAAAATGTCTATTAGAATACAGGTATACCTCCCTTTAGCGCTATTTCAAAAAACAACCGTGATAACTAATTAGTATCTCGGCTGTTCTTCTTAAACACACGGAAATAATGGCGTTCGTCAAGTCATAAATGATACACATTTCGATTTAGTACACCATTTAGTACACCATTTAGTACACCATTTAGTACTATAAAAATAATTTTATTTTTTGTTTGTAATTCAAATAGATAAGTGTGAATCTATAGCTGTCCGATATGGTTTTACACGACACTATAACGAATGAATATTAGCTGACGGTTTTGTTTTTAATTAAGATTGAATGCTATAAATGAATGCGACCCCAAGACGGCAATCTTGAGGTCGCACGGACAATAACGTCCACTAACAAAACAGGAGTCTCACCACAAATGAGCACCCCCAAACCAAATGTAGTCGATCCCGTTGATCAGATCAACGAATACAAGCTTCTAAACTTCCCTCTAGCAGTTGATAAGTTAAAGCTTATAAGAAAAACAGAAGTTTTAGCCCTAACTTGTATGTCAAAAAGTACCTTACATTTAAAACTCAAAGACGGCCTTTACGCACCATCAATTTCAATTGGTGATCGGGCGGTTGCATTCATTGAATATGAAGTTTTATCGGTTATTTCAGCGCAAATTCAAGGGAGAAGCAAAGAAGAAATACGCTTGCTTGTAAAAGAACTTGTAGCTCAACGTCAAAATATCACCGTAGGAGCGTAAGCATGGAATATATTAATGAAATGATCACATTCGCTCGTGAACAAGGTGCGTCGACAAATACCATAATTCCTGATGGAAAATTACGCCGCTATAATTCAGCTGAGAAGCCAAAGAGTCATGAAATTTGGGCAGTAGCGTCGCAAACGCATATTACTGTAGGCAATTGGCGAACTGGCATTCAACGTACATGGCATCCAAAAGGGCATGTGGTAACATCCCAAGATAAAGAAGTACTTAGGCTTGCCCGTTTATCATATAAAGCAGAGAGCGCTAAAAAGCAGCTTGAAGCAGCCAAAGAATGCAATCTTATTTGGTCGCAAACGTTGCCAAGTCATGAGCACCCTTATTTAACGCGTAAAAATATTCAAACTGGTATCGCTCGTGTCGATCGATTCAATAATCTAGTTGTACCGTTAAAATCACTCGCTGGGGAGCTTATGTCGCTTCAGTTCATTACCCCTGCAGGTGATAAACGCTTTAAAAGTGGTGGGAGTCTGAAAGGTAATGCCGCAATGATTGGAAGCCTTAAAAGCGCTACTACTTTACTTGTGTGCGAGGGCTATGCAACAGGTTGCTCATTGCACGAGGCAACAGCATTAACCGTCGTTGTCGCATTTAATGCCGGCAACTTAGATAGCGTCTGTACTTCACTCAAGCTTAATCATCCAATGTTAGAAATCATTCTTTGTGCCGACAACGATCACCGAGCAGAACAAAACGGTCAAAAAAATGTGGGGCTAGATAAAGCGAACGCCGTTGCTAAGGCTTTAAATCTTCAAATGATATGGCCTAAGTTTGATACCGACAGTTTAGGTAGTGATTTCAATGATGTGCACTGTCAGTTTGGCTTAGATGGCTTGCGAATAATGCTATCACCTTCTTTAGATTGTGAGATTTCATAATGACATTTTCAATGAATGTTGAAGAGTATGCGATAAAACAAGGCTTCCTTCATTTGCTACGACCATTACCAGATCCAATAAAGCCATCCGATTTAAAACCGTTAGAAAAGTGTACGAAAACCGAACCTATTGTTAATAATCCAACCCTTGGTGAAACCTTGCCTGAAAGGCTGGGTATGAGAACAATTTCTAGTGACTTTGATGCTGCAACTATCCCAAAACGTAACTGGATCATTGAACGCTACGTTTTAGGTAACTACATAGCAATTATTGGTGCTGGTGGCGCTACAGGTAAATCAATGATTACACTCTGCCTTGCTGTTTCAGTGGCATTGGGGAAAGATTTACTTAACTTAGGCGATACGGTTCAAGGCAATGCTTTAGTGATAAATAACGAAGATGACGATGACGAATTAGATCGACGACTTGCCGGCATCTTTAAGCTTTATCGAATAAAGAATCATGAAGTAACCGATAAGCTTTATATAAAAAGTGGTTATGGTGAACGGGTCACTATTTCAACTAACTCAACTATTACAGGTAGTACGTCTATGATGTCACCAAACGTTGAAAAAATTATTAAAGAAATTAAACGTTGTGATATTAAGTTGCTAATCGTCGACCCTTTTGTGAGTACTCATCAGGAGAGTGAAAACGACAACTCAGCTATCGACAATGTGATGAGCTACTACCGCCATATTGCGAGTGAAACGGGTGTGGCTATTTTCCTTGTTCACCATACGAGAAAAGATGGTGATGAAGCTGATAGTCGTGCCGGTGATGTTGATGTAATGAGGGGCGCGAGTTCATTAAAAGATGCCGCAAGACTTTGTTTCACCTTAGCAAAAATGGGAAAAAAAACTGCGAAGGATCACGGAATAGATGATAAAGCTAAAAATCAATTGTCGCGCTTAGACGATGCAAAAAACAACTTCACATTATCAGATGGCAAAGCCAAGTGGTTTAAAATGGAAAGTGTACAAATAGCTAACGGTGAGTGGCTGGGCGTACCTCGCTCTTATGACCTGCCAGATGCCATAAACGGCAAGGAGGCTAGCAGTGAGTCAAAAGAACACACCACCTTTAGCTATATCGTCCGTGGTGTTCTTTCGCTTAAAGGCCCAGAAGGTGGCGCTGTAAAACGACCTGAGCTGATGGATCAATTGTCAAAAGAGTCCGGTCATAAAAATACTAAGTTAGGTGATGACTTACAAGCACTACCTACAGGTTCATCTAATGCAAGGCGTGTAAATGTATATGGCCGTTTTTATCGAATCCATCAAGTTGAAGGTAACCATAGTAAGGCTGCAAAAACTATACACGTAATACTAGATGAATAGGTAATCCACATACCCGTTTATCCCCCATATTTAAGCGGACAACCTATTTCTATTGACCTAGAGAGAAGTTTATCCGCATATCCGCTAAAACTTCAGGGTATGACCGTGAAACATACCGTGAAACCACTGTCAATGCTGAATACCCGCATACCCGCATATCCGTCTACTACGTAGATGAACCAAGGTTGGGTATGGCTCAACTGCCGTAGTACTCATATGTTAAAACATTAAACTAATAATAAATAAAGAGGTAAACCATGAGCGAACTAACCACTAAGCAAGATCGTTTCGTTGAGGAATATGTAACAGACTTTAATGCGAGCCGATCGGCTGTCAGCGCCGGTTATTCTGAGAAAACAGCTCGTTCTATTGCTAGCGAGTTATTGACCAAACCTGACATTCGTAGCGCTATTAAACTGCACTTAGAAAAGCTATCGACTGAAACATTCATTAACCGAGAAATGATTTTAACCGGTTTATTGAAAGAAGCTATGGATCGAGGGGAACGAAGCACTTCAGCATCTCGTGTCAATGCGTGGGACAAGCTAGCTAAGGTTTCTGGACTTTATCTTGATGTTCAGGTGACAACGACTGTTGATGATATTATACGTGATATAACACAACGTAATGCGGATAGTCGCGCTGTAAAAGGCTTGCTGCCGAAGGATAATTGTTGGATGCCGCCGTTAGAAGTTGACGAACAACGTGAGTATTATACTCGAAGAAAATAAAAGTAATATTAGCCCCCCCCCATAGTCCATACAAATAAATGTGGCGGGGGCATCTATATATACAGATCAATTATGGGAAAAATATTAAATTTTAAGCTTCAACACGTCTTTGGCTAATGCTAGCCTTATGTTCGCTTGGTACGATTAGTTGGCGTAAGGGATTGAAAATATTAATGTCTCCTTAGAGCGAATTGCAGACGTACAGCCAGCACCTTTTGTGCTACCATCAGCCCAATAAATATTGATCATAGTGATACTTGAACATGGATGGAAAGCAGCAAATCACGATTGAAAAGCATCATGCGAAATCAGAAAAGATAGATGAACTTTGCGATGCAAATGATTTTGATGGAATCATATCGATTTGCCGTGAGCTTGTCTCATATACGCATTCTTCTGCATTAATCAGACTTCACATTTACTACAACATAGGTTCTGGTTACAGCCATGTGGCTTCTCGACGTGACAATCAGTTTGGCAGCAAAACATCCGGCCTGGCGCTTCTTAACTTTCGCAAAGCAATGGCGGAGGCTAGTTTAATTGAGCAAGAAAGGTTTACAGGTTTATACACCCAAAACGAGATACTGGCCTTTGATGAACTCAAAAGTAGGCTTCAGACGAATTTGGCAAATGAACTCGATTATCAAGGTCGTCGATTAGAGGCACTTGCAGCATATGAGCACCCGATAAAATCTGGAAACGTTTACGCTGTTATGGGAAGAGCCAGATGCGTTTATCGTTTGGCAGAAAGTGTTTATGATGGCGGTCATGCTTTTTATCTTTACCGAGAATCAGCCAGATGCTACGAAGAAGCGTTAGCCAGGATCAATGAGTTCGCACCAATACAGCGAGCAGCAATTCAGAGTGACCCGTTTTTTCAGCATTTTTTGAATTGGTTTCAGCAGGAAGAGCAAAAAATCGGTTCCGATTATGCTGAACTTGAAGATCTCCCTGGTACTATGTTCGATACCAGAAAAGAGAAGGAGTACTTCGCTTGGTGTGCTGAGCATCGACTATTCGTAAATGAGTTGAATGCAATTTCAACGGCAGAAGTCGTTAATCATGACATATTAAGCTTGCCTGACTTTTCGGCTCGTATTAATCCACTCCTTACCTCTTCAGAAGAGCTTGGTTTCCACGGCCACTTCGACGAACTCAAAACAGACTATTGTTACGCAAGATATTTGGCCTATATGGGAAGCTCTATTCCCTTGTTCGACGAGCATTTCTTTAACTCAACATTCGAACACGTTGACACGCTAGATTACGAGATAAACAATTTAAAAACCAATCATCTCAAATCTTGCTTCAGGATCAACTATTCCATCTTCGACAAGATTTCATTTTTTCTTCACCGTTTTTACAGAATTGATGGAACACAGAATGATCACAAAGTAGATTTCAAAACCCTTTGGTTCAAACCAGGCAATCAACACTTGAAGGATATGTTTGAAAATAGCGATAACGAACACTTCAGGGCCTTATACTTCCTTTCTCATGAGATAAGACAAGGTAATAGGAATACTCCAGAAGACGAAGATTTGTCTTATTGGTTTGATCCAGACACTCAGCGTCTTTTCAGAATCAGGAATGCGATGGAACATCGCTCCCTTAAACTGGTGGATAACTTTTGCCACAGACATGTTGGACATTTCAGTAACGACCAAGATGCCATTGATAACCACGTTTCCGATATCGATAGAATACGTTCGGAACTGCAACAACTACGCAAAGCAAAACTGAAAGATCCATCTTCGGATCTGGACAACCAAATATTGGCGTTAGAAAAGCGTATTGTTAGACTTGAACAGGATTTAGATGAAAAAAATCGCATGTCCAATTATGCGTTGGTAATTGGCGTGGAGGAATTTGAAAAGCTGACTCTGAAGCTTCTGACGTTGGCTAAAGATGCATTGATATATCTATCTCTTGCGATACATCATGAAGAGATGAAAAAGCCACAAGATGGCTTAGTCATTCCAAAGTTGATACCAAAAAAGTAAAACGTTCCTTTTTACGTAATGAAGCTTTCTAAAAGCATAATTGAAGCTTAGTATGCTCATTAGACGTCTAATCCTGCATCCACTACGACCGTCTGCTAGTGGTACTAAAAAACCGTCTCAAAAGTACGGTTTAGTACCTATAATATGTCAGTAATGTGGCATTACTAGCCCTTAGTTGGTAACAGTAATATCTTATATTAAGCACTACTGAGGTATACAATTACCAAACACCAGCAGACTTACACCTGCTTTTGACAATATCGTTATCGCTTTGCTGTATGCCAGTGATCTTCTTAGCTCTCGCACACTCCCAAGCATTTACAGGGTACATTTTATCCCAAGCATTCATAAGCTGGCGCTGTGGTTTACTCATGTTATATCGCTTATAAGTGCCTTCCATATATAGATACGTGCGAGCTATTTGACCTCTAGCAGCTTCAGGCGGTTCTGCTTTATGGTTATCTATTTTCATGGTGCAACTACCAAAGTCACTTTTTACATTAGGTAGCATGGTGAAGTTATAATTACTTCTTAATGCGTTCACAGCTCCAATAGCAGGGTAAAGGTTAAACATGTCGGCTTGCATGTAACGATATTCAGTATTTACTTTCTCAGCGCACTTACGGCCTTTAAATGCTTTGCCTTTATTACCAATACACTTTTTATGGCCATCACGCCACTCACTAAAGGTACGGCCAAAGTTTTCAGCCGGCACAACATGTTCCCATTCGACTTTTTTAGCCCGCTTAACATATTTAGTCGTAGTGAAGCCTTTTGGTGGTTTTACCTTTTTCTTAGCATCAAAAGTAGCACCACAATAGAGAGTCTTGCGGTAATTGTTGTAAACCTGCTTTTCTAAGATCTTTTTAGCTTTACCAAATGATTGAACTTCTTGGTTGGCTGCTAAGGTTGAAGTGGTGACTAATGATGTGAAGAACAGTATTGTTATTGCTTTCATTTTTGTTCTTGAAGTTTAATTTGGATGTGAATATGCCAGTAATTTTTAATTGGTGCAATGCGTGAGTGTGCTGTGTAGGTTATTGTAAACTGATTTTCTACCTTAATAGCCCATTATGATAATCCTAACTTTTAACTCAGTAAGGGGATTTATGATCGAGTAAATGTGGCATATCTTTTTACCGTGGGGCAATGATAGCCTTCACATTAATACTTTCTTGTTCTTATTAATTAATCTTTCTATGCCCCTGTAACTCAATCCTAGAGCATATTTTAATCGGAGTAACATACTGAGCTTATATCTCATAAAGCTTAGTTTTTTGATCTGTAGAGCTAAATTGAAGGGGATAACGATGTTAGATGTTGATTACAAAAATGCCTCACAGGTTATAGCTAATATCTTCGTTAATTCCTGTAAATAAAGCTCTCTAATGTAATGATGGTTTACGGACAGGACTTAAATGGATAAAATATAGCTTTTATAAAGCTCTTTTACATTAACTTAAGGTTGTACGAAAACTATATGGATATTTCAGATTACGCGAGTAAGTTTAAAGACTGGAAAGAGCAGTACGACTGGGATACGTGTAAAACAAACAGGAAAGAGTTTGGCTCTTTTATTGCGAACTTCCTCACGACTGAGAGTCGGGTTATAAACTTGGATGGTACATATGGTTCAGGTAAGACCGAGTTCATTAGGCGTTTATATGTAGAGCTTGCAAAGAAAGGGCATCCTGTAGTTTATATTGATGTTTGGGAGAGTGATTTTTCTAACAACCCTCTTGCTGTTATCTGTAGTGAGCTACTCCAGCAGATTGAGTTTGTACTTAGAGAAAAAGCACCCAACGGAAAAGCTAAAGAAAAAGGTGAAGCCAAGAAAGTATTCAACAAGATGAAAGATAAGCTAGGTATTTGTTTGAAATACCTAGCGACCATGAGCCCACTGATAGGAGAACCTGTCGTTATAGGTAGCACGAAAGCAGCATCAGCAATTGTAAGTGCAACACCTGATTTAAAAACTCAAACAGATTCTCAGAAGTATGTAGAGATAGTTCAAAAAAATCACATAGAGGCTGTTCAGGCCGTTAAAGATATAAAGGAATACATAACCTATTTGTCTGATTTGATTGAAATTATTTACGAATTAAGGATCCCGATAGTCATTTTAATTGATGAATTAGATAGATGTAAGCCTACCTATGCTATCGAAGTCTTAGAAGTCATAAAGCACTTCTTTGAAGCGAAAGGCTGTACGTTTTTAGTGGCTACTAACACAAGCGTTTTGGAGCACTCTGTTGAATCAGTTTACGGTCAAAATTTCGATGCAAAGCTTTATTTGAGAAAGTTTTTTGACCGAAAGATTAACCTGCCACAAGTTTCTCTGTTGGAGTACTTAATGGCCAAAGATCTTGATTTTGATAAATATAAGACCGGCTCTCTTCTTCTTTATCCATTTACTGAAAATCAGCAGGGTAATATTGGACTGTTTGCGGCTTTGTTTGAAAATAACAATATTGAATTAAGGGATGTTGAGCAAATACTTAATAGGTTTTTTGCTAGCTTAGATTACGCTTTAAAATTCTTGTCAGCTTCCGATACACTTGTAAATACTGTGGTATTGATGGTCGGGTTAATTGAGCAGCACTTAGACAAAGATATGCTCAAGAGTCGAACCAACAAAAGCGACACCTCTGTTGCGATAAATATTAATGATAATGATGTTATTGGTTATTCCTTAAGTGGTATGGTTCGGCACATGTTGAGGTGCGTAACTACGACAACATCTAAAGAAAGGCATGAGGATGGTCGGACTAAAACTTATAGTGTACCCCAAGAAATGCTAGCAATACAATCTAACTCCTTCTCAGGTATTCAATTGTTAGGTCAAAATAACTTTTCTGACAAGTTGATTATTGAGTTGATTAAGTATGCAGATAACGCTAATTGTAATTATTGGATGTGGAAAGATTACCAGAAGGTAATTGAACTATCTGGGCATATTGAGTAAGAGAAAGTTATTAAGACACCCATGATAAATTAACAGGGACAGTCATTCAAAGTAGCGCGGATATCGATACAATTTCTAATATAAAGTGTGAGTTGGAGTTAATTCATAATGACCGTTTTGTGCCTAAGCAATCCTTAAAATGCTGCTTTTTAATTTCAGTATTTGGTCAGCAAAGTGGCAACAGCAGTCTTTTGCACTGACCACACCCACCTTAACAGTTGCTTTTTTATTGGGGCAACTTAAGTGTTTGCTGTAGTGAGTGATGTCGATATGCTCCACATTGATAGCAGTTGGCTAAAGTCTTTTAGTTCATTGTCGGTGGCGCTGTCGTTAAGCACTTTATCCGCCAAAATATTCAAACGGTCAAAGTCATCAGTAGTCATATTATCTTCCTTGATTATATTGATACTGAAAGCTTAGATTACAGCTGAACATATGCAAGCTGTGCGGCTGTTTAAGGGGTGATATGATGTTATTGAATAATGTATGGCCGCGGCGAATAAAAAGGCTTCATCAGACCCTCGGAACATAGCGGTAAGTAAGGCCGGGGCTTTATATAGATAAATGGTTACCGATAAAACTATTGGTTATCGATAATTATACCTTCTTAAAATTTAGTTCCTAAATAATAACGGCAACGTAAGTAATTGATAGAATTTCGTTAAGGGACTTTAAGAAGCAAACTAAAAGCCAATATGCCGCCTCTTAGTTCTTGTATTAAATAAACTAATCTGTACCGCCATTGTGGTTAACATCCAAAATTTTTGATCTTAGCGTGCCTTGGCGTTAACTGTTTTTTACTTTATTTATCTTATTACTCAAACACTTGATTTAAGGTGGCTTTCATCTATTTCTATTGACAATAAGTTACAATTATCGCACCTTGTATGCTGCATAACGGACAAGCAGTAACACCAAGGCAAAATCATGGACAAAAAAAAGCTCTCCGAAACCGACATAATCAGCAAATTTATCATGCCCGCAGTACAAAGCGCTGGTTGGAATTTGATGAAGCAAATACGCCAAGAAGTTAAATTACGTGATGGTAAAGTTATCGTTCGTGGTCAACTCGGAGTACGTAAAACCGTTAAGTCTGCTGACATTGTGCTTTACCATAAACCTAATATGCCACTGGCTGTTATTGAAGCTAAAGCCAACAAGCATGAAATAGGCAAGGGCATGCAACAAGGGCTTGATTATGCCCGTTTGCTTGAAGTGCCCTTTATCTTTGCCTCAAACGGCGATGGCTTTATCTTTCATGATAAAACGAACCCAGCACAACTTGAATCACGCATAGAGCTTTCAGACTTTCCAACCCCAGAACAACTATGGCAGAAGTACTGCGCTTATCGCGGCTTTACAGCAGCACAGCTACCGTTAATTACGCCAGACTATCATGATGATGGCAGTGGAAAAGCGCCGCGTTATTATCAACTACAAGCGATTAATAAAACCATTGAAGCGGTATCTAACGGGCAAAACCGTATTATACTGGTTATGGCTACGGGCACTGGTAAAACCTATACCGCCTTTCAAATTATTTGGCGCTTATGGAAGTCTCGTCAGAAAAAGCGTATCTTGTTTTTAGCCGACCGCAATATATTAGTCGATCAATCAAAAAATAATGACTTCTTACCTTTTGGCTCAGCCATGACCAAAGTGACGAAGCGAACAGTCGACCCAGCTTTTGAGATACACCTTGCACTTTACCAAGCATTAACCGGCCCTGAAGAAAGCCAAAAGGCTTACAAACAAGTTGATAAAGACTTCTTTGACCTTATCATTATTGACGAGTGCCATCGTGGCAGTGCAAGTGAAGACAGCGCATGGCGTGAAATACTAGAATACTTTAGCGCTGCGACTCAAGTTGGTTTAACGGCAACACCCAAAGAAACCGAAGAAGTATCAAACATCGACTACTTTGGTGAACCGGTATACACCTATTCACTTAAAGAAGGCATTGAAGATGGCTTCTTAGCACCCTATAAAGTCGTGCGTGTTGATATTGATGTTGATCTACAAGGTTGGCGACCCACCAAAGGGCAAATTGATAAACAAGGCGAACTCATTGATGACCGTATTTATAACCAAAAAGACTTTGATCGCACCTTAGTCATCGACGAACGCACAACACTGGTGGCACAAACCATTACCAGTTATTTAGAACGTACAGATCCTATGGCTAAAACCATCGTCTTTTGTAACGATATCGATCACGCTGACCGTATGCGCCGCGCCTTGGTTAACTTAAATCCTAAACAAGTGGCTAAAAACGAAAAGTACGTGATGAAAATCACCGGTGATGATGAAATAGGCAAAGCACAGTTAGACAATTTTATTAACCCCAAAAAAGCTTATCCGGTTATTGCCACTACCTCTGAATTAATGAGCACAGGTGTTGATGCTAAAACCTGTAAGCTCGTTGTGCTTGACCAAAACATTCAATCGATGACCAAGTTCAAGCAAATCATTGGGCGCGGCACTCGCATTGACGACAGATACAATAAACTTTGGTTTACCATTCTCGACTTCAAAAAAGCAACAGAGCTGTTCGCCGATGAGAAGTTTGATGGCGAAGCCGTTAAAGTCATGGTGTCGAAACCAGAAGATATTATTGACGATGAAAACGACTCATTTATTGATGAACTTACAGGTGATGAGCAAGTAGACACAAGTGAAGGTGCTAATAATACAGTTACCGAACCAGAGCAAGACTTTGACACTGGTGCTAACCAAGATGATGGAGAAATTGATGCAGACTGGGGCGATGATGAAGACGAAAAACGTTTTATCAAATTCCAAGTATCAGGTGTTAAGGTTAAAAAGATGGCCGAACGTATCCAGTATTACGATACCGACGGCAAGCTAGTCACCGAATCGTTTAAAGACTACACCCGTAAAACCATTCAAAAGCAATTTACCTCACTTGATGACTTTACCCGTAAGTGGAATGCGAGCGAGCGTAAACAAACAATTATTGACGAATTAGCCAACGAAGGTGTTATATGGCAAGCACTCGAAGACGATATAAGCAAAGAACTCGACCCGTTTGACCTTATATGTCATATCGCCTTTGACCAGCCACCATTAACGCGACAAGAGCGTGCTAACAACGTTAAAAAGCGTAACTACTTCACTAAGTACTCAGAACAAGCACAAACAGTCCTTAATGCCTTACTCGATAAGTACGCTGACTCAGGTGTCACCGAGATAGAAAGTATACATGTGCTTAAAGTTCAGCCGTTCGATCAAATGGGCAAGCCAATGGAGATAGCAAAGCAAGCCTTTGGCAACAGAAAAGGGTATGATCAAGCCATAACCGATTTAGAAACAGCGCTTTATCAACATAGTAAAATCGATAAAGCCAGTTAACCTTAAACAAACAATTTTTAATGCACCATGAGCCAATCATAGGTGCATTTTATTATCCGAAGTAATAAGTAGAGCCCAATATGTCTGTCAGTTCAGTGATCAAGTCCATTCAAGATATTATGCGTAAAGATGCCGGTGTAGACGGCGATGCCCAACGATTAGGGCAAATGTCTTGGTTACTTTTTCTTAAAATATTTGATGCCCAAGAAGAAGCATTAGAGTTTGAACTTGAAAACTATCAAGAGCCAATACCAACGCAGTATTTATGGCGTAACTGGGCACAAGATAATGAAGGCATAACGGGTGACGAATTATTAGAATTTGTTAACGACCAACTCTTTACCGATCTTAAAAACTTAACCGCACCAATAAAGCTTAACCCACGCGGCTATGTCGTGCGTGAAGCCTTTAGCGATGCCTTTAACTACATGAAAAACGGCACACTACTGCGCCAAGTGATCAACAAGCTTAACGAAATTGACTTTACCGACTCACAAGAGCGTCATCTGTTTGGTGATTTATACGAGCAAATACTAAAAGACTTACAAAGCGCTGGTAATGCTGGCGAGTTTTATACGCCACGCGCCGTTACCCGTTTTATGGTTAACCGTGTTGACCCTAAGCTTGGCGAAAGCATAATGGATCCCGCTTGTGGTACAGGTGGCTTTTTAGCCTGTTCGTTTGACCATGTTAAAGACAACTATGTTAAAACTTCTGCTGATCACCAAATATTACAAAAGCAAATTCACGGCGTTGAGAAAAAACAATTACCGCACTTACTCTGTACCACCAATATGCTACTACACGGCATTGAAGTACCGGTACAAGTAAAACATGGCAATACCTTAAACAAACCGCTTTCAAGCTGGGATGAAGAATTAGACGTTATTGTAACCAACCCACCTTTTGGCGGCACGGAAGAAGACGGTATTGAAAAGAACTTTCCTACGGAAACCCGTACCCGTGAAACTGCTGATTTATTTTTACAGCTAATTGTTGAAGTGCTGGCGTCACCAACTGTTGGCAAAGATAACGAAAAGCAGGGTGGTCGTGCTGCGGTAGTATTACCCGACGGCACTTTATTTGGTGAAGGCGTTAAAACCAAAATCAAAAAGCTATTAACCGAAGAATGTAACTTACATACTATTGTGCGTTTACCTAATGGCGTTTTTGCCCCATATACCAGTATTAAAACTAACATACTGTTCTTTACCAAAGGCAAACCCACGTCAAAAGTATGGTACTACGAGCACCCATACCCAGCCGGCGTTAAAAACTACAACAAAACCAAACCAATGAAATTTGAAGAGTTTCAAACAGAAATTGACTGGTGGGGTAACGAGGCTGACGGTTTTGCCTCGCGTGTAGAAACCGAACAAGCATGGCAAGTGAGCATTGACGACATTATTGCCCGTAACTTCAACCTTGATATTAAAAACCCACACGTTGGCGAAGTGATCAGTCATGATCCACAAGAGCTATTAAGTAACTACGCTAAGCAGCAAGATGATATTCAAGCACTACGCGATCAGCTTAAAGGTATTTTGTCCGCGGCACTTGCAAGCGATGGTAAGTAATCATGACTGATGTTAATAAGCTAATTACCGACAATATCGATGTTTGGACTAGCGCCATTAAAAAGCGTAATGCCGTAGGGCGCGGTTCAAGTAATAAGATTGAATTAACCGGTATAAAAAAGCTAAGAGAGCTGATCTTAGAACTCGCCGTACGTGGCAAGCTAGGCACACAAAATGTTAATGATGAGCCTGCGAGTATTTTACTTGAAAAAATAGCAGAAGAAAAAACACAACTTATTGCACAAAAAAAGTTCAAAAAACAAATAGCGCTTCCTGTCATCACAGATGAAGAAAAAACGACTGAATTACCTATAGGTTGGGAGTGGGCAAGATTACAATCTATTATTCAAATATCATCAGGAAATGGTTTAACATCTAAACAAATGAACATGGAAGGAAAAGTTCCTGTCTATGGTGGTAATGGTGTTACAGGTTATCATGATGCTCATAATGTTGATAAGCGCACATTGGTTATAGGCCGTGTTGGCTTTTACTGTGGTTCAGTACATATTACTCCTGTAAGAGCGTGGATCACTGATAATGCATTTGTTACAACATTTTCTGAAGAAAATATTTATATTGATTATTTGTCTTGGCTATTAAAAGCAACAAACTTAAATGAGAATGATAGTGCAACGGCTCAGCCTGTAATTTCTGGCCGTAAGTTATATCCAATAGTTGTATGTTTACCACCACTAGCCGAACAACACCGCATCGTCGCTAAAGTCGATAAACTAATGGCCTTGTGTGACCAGTTAGAGCAACAAACCGAGCAAAGCCTAACTGCACACCAAACCTTGGTTGAAGTGCTACTAGCGGCGCTTACAGATGGTGCTGACGCAGATGACTTCCAAACAAGTTGGCAACGTATCGCCGAGCACTTCGACATCCTGTTCACCACCGAACACAGCATAGAGCAACTAAAACAAACCATCTTACAGCTAGCGGTCATGGGAAAACTCGTCCCACAAAACCCAAGCGACGAACCCGCAAGTATCCTCTTAGAGAAACTTTCTTTTGAGCAAAAGTCTTGGTTAGAAAGTAATTTAGCTGACAATGCTGAATGTAAGACCATGCTGCGTAAACTTAATAAGTTAAAGTCAGCAAATGCTCCATTTCTTTTACCAAAGAGTTGGGCTTGTGTTCATTTAATTCAAACAACACAGCTTTTAGTCGATTGCCACAATAAAACAGCTCCATACACCGACTCAGGGATTCCAATAATAAGGACAACGAATATTCGTGAACGTGAATTTCGCTTTGATGGCTTAAAGTATGTGAACGAAGAAACATATGATTATTGGTCACGCAGGTGCCCCCCTAAGAGTGGTGACATAATGTTTACTCGTGAAGCACCAATGGGAGAGGCTGCAATCATACCAGAGGATGTTAAGTGGTGCTTAGGCCAAAGAACAATGCTTATAAGGCCTATGCATGAGTACGTTTCTAACAAGTTTATACTTTTAGCTTTAACTGAACCTCATTTATTGGAACGAGCGTCGGAGCATGCGGTAGGTTTAACTGTAAAACACTTAAGAGTCGGTGATGTAGAAAACTTGAACATACCTTTGCCACCACTAGCCGAACAAAACCGCATCGTAGCAAAACTCGACGAACTAATGGCCTTGTGTGAACAACTCAAAGCCCGCCTAAGTGACGCACAAACCACCCAAATCCACCTCGCCGATGCCGTTGTTGAAAATGCATTAAGTGCTCCGGCATCAAGTTAATCAGCGGTAAATTAACGCGAACAAATTAAAAGGACTTTCATGTTTAAAATTGATTCAAGCAGTAACCGTATTTCACGTATTCAAAGTAAGAGTTTTTCTGAGCTAGGCTTTACAGAGCGGGCACATCTCCAAGAATGGTTAGCTAATGAACCAAATGCATTGGGTGAAGAGCTGTTGATCATTCAAAAAGAGTTCGATGGCTTTGATGATACGCGTGAGCGTCTTGATTTACTCGCGTTAGATAAAGACGGCAACTTAGTTGTTATTGAAAATAAACTCGATGACAGTGGCCGTGATGTGCTTTGGCAGGCGCTAAAATATGCGTCTTATTGTTCAAGCTTAACTAAACAACAAATAGTCGATATTTATCAGAAATATTTGAACCGTTACTGTGACGGTGAAGATGCTAAAGCTAACTTATGCGAGTTTTTTAATCTTTCCGATCTTGAAGAGTTGGTACTTAATAGCGGCAATGCCCAACGGTTAGTGTTTGTAGCAGCTAATTACCGTAAGGAAGTTACCAGCACTGCTTTGTGGCTGCTTAGCCATAACATTCAACTACAGTGCTTTAAAGTAACGCCGTATGCGATGAGTGATGAACTATTTTTAAACGTTGAACAAATTATTCCGACACCTGAAGCCAAAGAATTCATGATTGGTATTAACGCTAAAGAAGCTGAAGAAATCCAAACTAAAACAGAGATAAGCAACCGGCATAAAATACGGTCAGAGTTTTGGGGGCGTTTGTTAGACGTTCTACATCATAGTGATTGTAAGTTATTCAACAATATAAGCCCTAGCAAAGACAATTGGGTCTCTACAACGGCAGGAGTTTCAGGTTGTGGTTATTTCTTAATTTTCAACAAAAAGGAAGTACGAATCGAACTTGTATTTCAACGAGGTAAAGCTGAACGTAATAAACAATTTTTTGATAAATTAAAAGTAAATGAAGATGTTATCAATGACACCTTTGGTCAACCCCTTACATGGTTAAGGCAAGATAATGCCAAGCAGTCTAAAATAGTGATAGTAAAAGAATGTGATGCTTATGAAATTGACAACTGGCCCGAACTTATTCAGTGGTTTCTTGCTACCACAATAAAATTTGAAAGTGCGTTTAGGGTGCATTTACCTAAAACGAACCAACAGTTAAAAAGTATGTAGGGTGATAAATTATGGATGATTTACTAGAACAATCAGAAGCCCTTAACAGTGAATTCAGTCGTTATTTTGACATTTAGATAACGACTCTATTTTCGCGTTATCTTCGAATTACCCTAGATGTGTACTAAATGACGGTTCTATATGAGCCGTTTTTTTATGCCTGGTCTTTGGTGAATTCGTAGCAAATCGCGCAACATTCTTTGTAACGGGGCTAGTTTTGGGCGTATCAAACCGTCAAAATACGCTGTATAAAAAATAGGCGAATGCTCTACAGAGCAACGCTTCCACGTACCTCCAGAGAAGTTACGTTTGTAACGGTGCTGAAAAGCTAATAGGAATTAGAGTAAATACTTCAAACATGGCTGTAGGCGTTGGTATATAAGGGTTTGTTTTTGGTTTTATTGGTTTTGAATGTTTGAATCGGTAATACTATGGGGGGTATATTTGGATAAGCTCCGCTTATCTGTTCGGCGTGACAAGTTGGAAGTTCCTTCCTTTGTCTCGTCCGACAAATATATCCTATGAATACATAGTTTGTCTATAGTGACCGACGTGTTTTAATTACTAATTTTTGTACTAAATAGGCTAGAGGTCAAAAAAGCCAGTCGAAATTAAATGAGTGATTTTCTTGTTTGAAAGATGAATGTTTAGAAGTGAATATATTTGTACGTTCAATTGATAGTTGATTATTGATGTATAAATTTACCTTGCCGTTTCCACCATCGAACAATACTTATTATAGACATGTTGATGATAGGGTGTTGTTGAGTAAGAAAGGGCGCGATTACAAGCAAGCTGTTGTTGAAATATTGCAAAGGCTTGGACTTGCTAAAATAATGATTGAAGACGCTGTATTGATTCGTTTAGAGCTTTATCGCGGTGATAGACGTTCTTATGATGCTGATAATTTTAACAAGGCTGTTTATGACTCATTATCTCACGGTGGCTTCTGGGTCGATGATGAATTTCAAGTTGAGGGCATCGTTACGCGATCAATACGCATACACCGCAAAACAAGAGAGTTATCGAATGTATGCTTTCGTTGATGAAGCTTCTACTATATGTCAGCAGAGAAGGGTTTGATCCCTTAATCCGAAACAAGTCAGTTGTAGTGCTAACTAATAATTACGACTTCACTTGTGCTGACCAGTATATTAATCCAATAGTGAGTCGTTTCTTCAGGTTACAAAATTACGGCAACTTGATTGATGACTGGCATGGGTATCCACATGACCATAGTAAAAAAGTTCGGCGAGAAGAACGTTTGCCTGAGTGTGTTGCTTTAGGTAAACTCCTACACTTGCTTACACAGCTAGCAATTCGTCTAAAAAGCTTTCCGGCTATTAGGTTGTTGCCGTTGAAAGAACGAGCAAAAAACAGCATGTGAAGCGAGGCTTTTACCGCCAAGTTACACTAGTAAGTGGCGAGATATTTCTAAGGTTTTGTGTTTAACATACCTATTGTTGCGCAATATTCGTAACAGGGTGGTATTTTGTACAGCTTTAGTTGCTATTCACTAACTTAAGCTCATTTAAAGTACTCGCTAAGCTTAAATTCCCCGTTGAAGCATGCTCGATATAATTTGACCACCAAGCCATCATTACCGTTCTTGGTATTAGATAATCAGCACGGTTGTATGCTCGGCGTACTTTATCTTTAATTAGATGAGCTAATGCAGCTTCAACAACGTCAAAGTCGAAGCCTTGTTCATTTTGGGCTGTACTTGCAATTGAACGCATACCATGTGCTACTAATATCCCATGATAGCCCATACCCTTAATTGCGTTATTCGCAGTTGATTCATTTGCATGTCTGTTTGGATTTGTGTCCCCAGGAAATATAAACTCACGATGGCCGCTAATTGGCCTTATTGATTCAAGTATTTTTAATGTTTGCTCAGTTAATGGCACTGTATGATCGCGATTTTTTTTCATGGTCTCTGCCGGAACATTCCACAGCTCTTTGACAAAATCAATTTCTGACCATCGCGCTTTTGCAGCTTCTCCGGGTCTAACCATAGTATGAAGTTGCCATTCGATTAAAAGCCTCGTCACAAGTTTTGCACGAGAAAGGCTTAATGCTTTCATGAACTTTGGTAATTCTTCAGGCCTGATGGTTGGCACATGTTTGGTTTTAGGTGTTTCAAAAACAGATTTTATGCCAGCTAGCGAGTTATGGTCAATAATGCCGGCGTTAACTGCATGGGTCATAATTTCGTTTAAATATCGAATTATTTTAGTGTTAGTTTCGAGAATGCCACTTGCCGCAACTGGCTTTAATATTTCGATGACCTCTGGCGCTGATATTTCTTTAATTGGTCTTTTTCCTAACTCCGGAAGAATATACTTGTCGAGTTTCCGGAAAATACCGTTTGCGGTATTTGCTTTAACCTTGGTTTTTTTCAATTCGAACCAAGTAAGCATAACGGCCTCGAACGTATTATTAGTCGATAGCACTTCTTTGCGCTCTAATTCTTCCCGATGTTTTTTGGGATCTATATTGTTGTCTAGGAGTCTTTTTGCATTCTGTCTATGCTCTCTGGCTGATGCCAGTGATACGGTAGGGTATGTGCCAAAACTGATGCTTACACGCTTTTTGGTATATGGCTGTACATAGTCTAAACCCCATGATCTTGATTTATTCGGCCTTATTCTGAGGTGTAGGCCACCACCATCACGCAATATAAACACTTTACCTTCTGCCATAGCAGCTTTAACTTTTGGGTTAGATAACGATTGCTTGACTTCCGTAGAGCTTAGGGGGGTTACTTTCGGCATAAAGCAGTACCAGTTGTATGCTATTTGAACGGTACTGTTTACAGTACTGCTTTTTTTTGAGGATGTCACGAGTTTATATCGGAAGCTATAAGACATAAAAAAACCGGAAAACCTTGTTTGATTAGGGTTTTCCGGTCTCTATTGGTTCTTAAAGAACCTATGTTTGGTGCTCGCTACTGGACTCGAACCAGTGACACCTTGCATGTCATGCAAGTACTCTAACCAACTGAGCTAAGCGAGCAATTGTTAGTTGCTTTAACCAACGGGCGTCATATTATCGATATGAAATGTTAGTTGCAAGTAGTTTTATGTATTTCAATTTAAATAATTAACTGTTTGCTTATTAATGCGCCATTTCGACTCTTTTTTGAATGATACTGAGTCGCCAAGCTAATAATACGGCTGCAGTTGTTAAGCCAAAAATTATACCTATCCAAAAACCATAAGGACCAATCGGGTCAATTATCCAGTTGGTTAACCCTAAAATTAGCCCTAAACTTAAGCCAATGACCCAATATGAAAAGAAAGTAATGTATAAAATAGACTGCGTATCTTTATAGCCTCGCAATGCTCCCGCAGAAATAACTTGTATTGCATCGGAAAACTGAAATAAAGAAGCTAAAAACATTAGGCTAGCGGCTAACTCAATCACTTTTCTATCTAGCGTATATATTTCTGCGATGGGGTAGCGTAAAGCAATCGTTAATAGTGCAGTACCAACTGCAATAACAAGTGACAATATCAGTGAATAATTGCATATTTCTTTCGCGTTAGCTAAATCATTATTACCAACGGCATAACCCACCTGTATAGTCACGGCCATAGCTAAACTTAATGGCACCATAAATACTAAGCCTGAAAAGTTAATGGCTATTTGATGGCTTGCAACAACCTCTGCACCAAAGGGCACCAAAATAATTGCGACTACGGCAAATAAACTCACCTCAAACAGTAATGACATTGCAATAGGAAAACCGATCGTCAGTATTTCTTTTATTTCTAGCCAGTTTGGCCAGTAAAAACGTTCAAATAATGAGGCATGTTTTAATTTTTTTGATACGTAACAATAAATAAACATCGAGACAAACATAACCCAATAAACGATAGCTGTGGCGATACCACAACCGGCACCACCTAGTGCAGGCATGCCAAACTCACCGTAGATAAAAATATAATTAGCCGGAATATTAATTAACAAACCTATGATACTGATGATCATTGTTGGTTTGGTATGCGACAAACCTTCAGAGTAGTTTCTTAAGACAAGATATAAACAAAAACCTGGCCCCCCCCAAACGATATAGCCTAAGTAATCAAAAAGTAATTGTTTTAAATGGCTTTCTAGTGGGATTTGTTCAATGACTAAGGGGGTGATCGCATAATATAAAACGATCAACAACAAACCTAAGGTTAATGCTATCCATGCTGTTTGATAGGTCGCTTTGGCAACGTAATGGAATTTTTTTGCTCCAGCAAGTTGCGATACTATGGCAGCAAGTGCCATAACTAAACCATATATAGTTAGTATTAAGGGTAGCCAAACACTGCTAGCAACGGCTACTGCAGCCATGTCGGTAGCGCTCACTCGACCAGCCATCACCGTGTCTGCAAATCCCATTAGGGTTTGCACAAGTTGAGCGATCAAAATAGGATAAGCCAATTTCATTAGGCTTTTGGTGTTTTTTCTAAAGTCAGTAATATTCATTAGGGAAGAGTGCTTATAAAACCATCATTTTAAGAAGAAAAATGATCAAGATGAGAATGATATAGGTTTAAAGCAGTTGTGCAATGTTTCTCTAGTGAATTTAGCCTTTATAAAAAACAATGGTGAAGCGAAAACACGAGTAATAATTACTAAAAAACTTGTTCGTCATCACTGTCTATCGCTAATTGAATTTTTTGGCGGTATTCATCAATATGCATATTTAAGTGAATATCTCGACAACAAGAAGGGCACTCTTCGTAATAATCTTGATCACCAGCCGATGTATCTAAAGATAAATGTAAGTGATGACCGCAATGAGGGCAGCTAATACGTTTTTCTTTTATCGCTTGTAAGCTTGATTCCTGGGACATTTTGCCTCCTAGATTCTTTTGGTTACTGATGATTAAGTATGTTCATATTTGTAAAAATCGCTAACAAAATCAAAAATAAAGTTGTCTAAATTATTTAACTTATTGTGTGCAATCAATTTTATTTTAACATTAATGTAATGATAAAATTCGAGATAACAAAGCTCTTGATTGATCAATATAGATACCACCAAATAGATTCGCATGATTTAGGATATGATAAAAATTATAAATGAGCTTTCGTTGCTCATAGCCTTTTTCAAGGGGGAAAATATCTTGGTAACCCTGATAAAAATCATAAGGTAGTTGGCCAAAGAGTTCGGTCATCGCAATATCGACTTCTCGGTCACCATAATAGCAAGCAGGATCATAAATGACTGACAAAGAGTCTGTGAAGCCTAAGTTACCCATCCATAAGTCACCATGAACTAGGCAAGGTTTAACATCGTGATGATTTAATGCGTCGTGGCAAATATCAGTAATATGGTCAATGTTACCCAGTGTTATTGATTTTTCGCTCAGTAATTGTAATTGCCAAGCAACTCGTTGTTCTGAGAAGAAGGTTTTCCAATTACTACGCCAGTTGTTCGGCTGTAAAGTGTCGCCAATATAATTGTCGTGTTGCCAACCAAATTGTCCATGTGGCGAACCTTTATGCATCAAGGCGAGCTGTGCACCTAAATTATACCAATGTTTTTCGGTAGCGTGTGAAAATGGAATGTAATCAAGCACAATAAAGCTTTTATCAAGGGTGCTTCCTAATGCTATAACTTCGGGGCAAGTGATTTGTTTAAGAGAACGTATTTGATTTAGGGCGTAAGCTTCTGATTCAAAATGGTTGAAGTGATTTTTATCTTTAATTTTAATAAAGTAATGATCATGCTTATTGCTTAGTTGGTAAGCTAAATTGCTTTCACTTGTTGAAATAAGGCGCTTTTTTTCAATAGTGAATTGCTCACCGGTTTCAGTTTTGATTGCTTGCTCAATAGATTGCCACATAATGCACCAATTATTCATTGACCCTGTTGGTGTGAGTATAGTTAATAATTGAGCAATGTGTTTATTTTGCTGAGCTGATTTTAATTTTCAATAATTAAGTGAGCTATTTTATTGGGTACGCCATCCCATTCCTGTGCATCGGCAGGTGCGGGTTTTACTTCGGTTATTCTCGGCCATACTTTAGCTAACTCAGCATTGAGTTCGATAAATTCTTTTTGATCTTCAGGAACGTCATCTTCTTGATATATAGCGCCTGCAGGGCATTCAACCGGACATAAGTCACAATCAATACAGTCTTCAGGACTGATGACTAAAAAATTAGGACCTTCATAAAATGCATCCACTGGGCATACTGCTACACAGTCGGTATATTTACATTTTATACAATTGTCGGTAACTACAAATGCCATAACGTACTCTTTTGATGAGATGAAATATTTTCGAGCTGATCATACCTAGCTTAGCAATAATTTCAATTGTTGATTTAACTGAGAGGTATGTTCAGGTAAAATGCCGAAAAATTCCCTTTTCTCTTTTTGGAACCGCTCACTATGTTGCGTTTAACAAATATCCAACTGCCGCTTGATCATGAAGAAGCTGATATAAAACTGGCTATTCTAGATACATTATCAATTTCTGAAGATCAGCTAATTGATTTTACGGTTCATAAGCGCGGATATGACGCACGTAAAAAAGCAAAAATAGTGTTGATTTATACGCTTGATGTAGACACTCGCCTTAATGAAGAATTACTTGAAAAATTTGCTAAAGACAGCCAAGTAAAAGTAAGCCCTGACATGAGCTACAATTTTGTTGCCCAAGCGCCAGAAGTCTTATCACAACGACCTGTTGTTATTGGCTTTGGTCCATGTGGCTTATTTATCGGATTAGTACTTGCTCAAATGGGATTTAAGCCGATTATTTTAGAGCGCGGTAAAGAAGTACGTCAACGCACCAAAGATACCTTTGGCTTTTGGCGCAAAAAAATACTCAATACTGAATCTAATGTACAATTTGGTGAGGGTGGTGCAGGTACTTTTTCTGATGGTAAACTCTATAGCCAAGTTAAAGACAAGAAACATTATAGCCGTAAAGTGCTGCATGAATTTGTTGATGCAGGCGCGCCTGAAGAAATTTTATTTGTGAGTAAACCGCATATTGGTACCTTTAAGCTCGTTACTATGATTGAGCAAATGCGCGCTAAGATTATTGCGCTTGGTGGTGAAATTCGTTTTGAACAACGCGTTGACGAATTTCATTTTGATGAAGAGCAAGGTGCTGATGGACACAAACGTATTAATGGCTTAACACTGGCCAGTGGCGAACGTATTGATACCAATTATGTTGCTTTAGCCGTAGGTCATAGCGCTCGTGACACCTTTGAGATGCTTGTTAAAAATAAAGTCTCGGTAAAAGCTAAACCTTTTTCAGTTGGCTTTCGCATAGAACATGAGCAATCAGTTATTGATGATGCACGTTTTGGTGACAATGCCGGTAATGAAATATTAGGCGCTGCAGATTATAAATTAGTACACCATTGTAATAATGGTCGAAGTGTTTACAGCTTCTGTATGTGTCCTGGCGGAACTGTAGTTGCAGCGGCATCAGAAGAAGGGCGCTTAGTCACTAATGGTATGAGCCAATACTCGCGTCATGAGCGTAATGCGAATAGCGCAATTGTTGTTGGTATTGAGCCTAGCGACTTTGCTAATAAAGATGATCCTTCAGACGTATTATCGGGTATTGAATTTCAACGCCGTTTAGAAGAAACAGCCTTTAAACTCGGTGGAGAAAATTATGATGCGCCAGTGCAGTTGGTTGGTGATTTTCTTGCTGGACGTAAAAGCGGTGAGCATGGCGAAGTTAGCCCTTCATACAAGCCCGGCGTTAAATATTGCGACTTAAGTGAAACCTTACCTGATTACGCTATTGCCGCTATTCGTGAAGCATTACCTGCCTTTGAACGTAAGATAAAAGGTTTTTCAATGAATGATGCGACATTAACGGCTGTTGAGACAAGAACATCATCAACCATTCAAATTACCCGTGATAGAGAGTCACTGCAAAGCATTAATGTCGAAGGTCTTTATCCGGCTGGTGAAGGTGCTGGTTATGCAGGTGGTATATTATCAGCGGGTATTGATGGTATTAAAGTCGCAGAAGCGATGGCGCTGGCAATGATGGCAAAAAGATAAGTCTGTCTTTATATTGCAAATAAAGGGGAATTCCCCTATATTTGCGACCTCAAATATTTCCCAAAAGAAATAGTTTATATTATTAAAAATATATTCAAGCGTCACTTTGTGTGTGACGCCACTGAAATAAAGGAAAATTAATGCCTGTTATCACTCTCCCTGACGGTTCAAAACGTTCATTCGACAATGCAGTATCGGTAATGGATGTTGCCTTAGACATAGGACCTGGTCTTGCTAAAGCAACCATCGCGGGTCGTATCGACGGAAATCTTGTTGATGCTTGTGAATTAATTACCCAAGATGCTTCTTTACAACTTATCACTAATAAAGATAACGAAGCTCTTGAGATTATTCGTCATTCTTGTGCGCATTTACTAGGGCATGCTATTAAGCAGTTATACCCAAATGTTAAAATGGCGATTGGACCAACGATTGATAACGGCTTTTATTATGATATTGACCTTGAAGAGTCAATTACTGAAGACGATTTAGTCAAACTTGAAAAACGTATGACTGAACTAGCACGCACCGGTTATGAAGTTGTTAAGAAAACAGGTTCATGGCAAGACGCTTACGATGCGTTTACTGAGCGTGGTGAAACCTACAAATTACAGATTCTTGATGAAAACATCGAGAAAACTGATACGCCTGCTTTATATCATCACCAAGAATACATTGATATGTGTCGTGGTCCTCATGTACCTAGTATGCGTCATTGTCATCATTTTAAATTGATGAAAGTTGCTGGTGCTTATTGGCGCGGTAATTCTGACAACAAAATGTTGCAACGTATTTACGGCACAGCTTGGGCTGATAAAAAGCAACTTAAAGCGTATATCGTTCGTTTAGCAGAAGCTGAAAAGCGCGATCACCGTAAAATTGGTAAAACATTAGATTTATTTCATTGGCAAGAAGAAGCACCAGGCATGGTGTTTTGGCATAACGATGGTTGGACAATTTACACTGAGTTAGAGAAATTTATTCGTGAAAAATTACACGAATATGATTATGACGAAGTTAAAGCGCCGATGATGATGGACAGAAGCCTTTGGGAAAAATCAGGTCATTGGGAAAAATATGCCGACGGCATGTTCACCACTGAGTCTGAAAAGCGTGAATACGCGATAAAACCAATGAACTGTCCAGGTCATGTACAGATATTCAACCAAGGTTTGAAATCGTACCGCGATTTACCTTTACGTATCGCTGAGTTTGGTTGTTGTCATCGTAACGAGCCATCAGGTTCATTACATGGCTTAATGCGCGTTCGTGGTTTTACTCAAGATGATGCTCATATTTTCTGTATGGAATCACAAGTACAAGCCGAAGTAAAAAAATGTATCGAGATGGTATACGATGTCTATGGTTCATTTGGTTTTGAAGATGTTGTTGTTAAATTATCAACGCGTCCTGAAAATCGCATTGGTAGTGATGAAATTTGGGACAAAGCTGAAGCGGGCCTTGCACAAGCATTAACCGACAGCGACATCAAATTTGAATATTTACCAGGCGAAGGAGCATTTTATGGTCCTAAGATTGAATTTACCTTAATGGATTGTTTAGGTCGTGCTTGGCAATGTGGTACAGTGCAGCTCGATTTTGCTTTACCAGAGCGTTTAGGCGCAACTTATGTTGGTGAAGACAACGAAAGATACATCCCAGTGATGATTCATCGTGCTATTTTAGGTTCACTTGAGCGTTTTATTGGAATTTTGATTGAAGAGTTTACCGGGAAGTTTCCGACCTGGTTATCTCCAATTCATGCAACTGTGATGAATATTACCGACAAACAGGGTCAATATTGTGAAAAAGTTGTTAAAAAACTAAAAGAAAGTGGATTTAGAGTAAAACTAGACTTGAGAAATGAGAAGATAGGCTTTAAAATCCGCGAGCACACTTTGAAGCGTGTTCCATATTTGTTAGTTGTTGGTGACAAAGAAATGGAAGCAGGCGAAATCGCTATTCGAACGCGAAGTGGTGAAGATTTAGGCAAAATGTCTGTTGATGACTTTATTTCTAAACTAAGTGAAGAAGTTAACTCTCGCAGTTAGCGTTTAAATTACTTATAATAACGTTTATAACATACATCAAAATATTTTATTAATCTGAGTAGTTGTTAAGTTAAAAATAACACCAGCTACTCGGAACAAAGTTCTTTGGAGGAACATGGCTATTAAAGGTGGACAACGAGGCGGGCAAAAAGAGCCAGCACATCGTTTAAATGAGTTAATTACAGGTATTGCTGATAATGAAGTTCGTTTGATTAGATTTGACGGAGAGCCTGGTGGCATCGTCACATTAGATGAAGCAATGGATCAAGCTGACGAAGCTGGTGTTGATCTTGTTGAAATAAGCCCTACGGCTAAACCTCCTGTACTCCGTGTTATGGATTACGGTAAGTTTATCTATGAAAAAGCTAAAGAACAAAAAGAACAACGCAAAAACCAGAAACAGATACAGGTTAAGGAAATTAAATTCCGTCCTGGAACAGATGAAGGCGACTATCAGGTAAAACTACGCAACCTGAAGCGCTTTTTAGAGGGTGGCGATAAAGTTAAAGTAACTTTACGTTTCCGTGGTCGTGAAATGGCTCACCAAGAACTCGGTTTACAACTACTAACTCGCGTTAAAAACGATTTAGAAGAGTTAACTGTACTTGAATTCTTCCCGCGTCGTGCGGAAGGAAGACAAATGGTGATGGTACTAGCACCTAAAAAATAATCAATAACCGGTATTTCAAGTAACTTAGTTTGATGTAAATTAAAATAAGTTCACCATTATTGATTTTAACGGGTAACTTTAGGCCTGAAAGTAAAAACTAACGTTTATTTTTGTTTATCCTTAAATAAACGCGTTAAGTTTTTCGCCTAAGTTGCTAAATTTCAATGGCAATGTTTATGTGTAATAGCACAAACATGAATGCGGAGTAATATTCATGCCTAAAATGAAAACTAACAAAGGTGCTGCGAAGCGCTTTAAAAAAACAGCCTCTGGCTACAAGTTCAAACAAGCTGGCCTTCGTCATATCTTGACTAAGCGTCGTACTAAAGTTAAACGTCATCTTCGTGCTAAGTGCATGATTTCGGCGGCTGACATTAAGTCAGTTAAAAAACTTTTACGTCACGGTTAATAGGAGAGATATAGAATGGCTAGAGTAAAACGTGGTGTACAAGCTCGTGCACGTCACAAGAAGGTTCTAAAGCAAGCTAAAGGTTATTACGGAGCACGTAGCCGTGTTTACCGTGTTGCTTATCAAGCAGTAACTAAAGCAGGTCAGTACGCTTACCGCGATCGTCGTCAACGTAAACGTCAATTCCGTCAGCTTTGGATCACTCGTATAAATGCAGCAGCTCGCATAAACGGTTTATCTTACAGTGTTTTCATTAATGGTCTTAAAAAGGCTGCTATTGAAATCGATCGTAAGATCCTAGCTGATATTGCAGTATACGACAAAGCAACATTCACATTCTTAGTTGAAAAAGCGAAAGCTGCTTTAGCTGCATAGAACTTGAAAAAGCTTTGAGATAAGGACGCCATTAGGCGTCCTTTTCTTTTTTTAATTATACTAACTTGTTCTTTAGCTCACTTTCTGCGTTTTAAAGTACTTACTAATAGTTATTAGCACCGTTCTTTACTTTGGAAATTAAACTAAACACCTTGGTTATAATGTATTAAAATGTTTTTATTAATTATACCGAATACTATTTTATCTTTTGGGATAACGCGCAAAGATATTATTCGCTACAATTAATATTAACTTGATAATTAAGGTTTAAACCGATGAGTCTTGCAGATCAAATTTTAGCGGTAAATAATGATTTACCTATTCGTACCGATGCACCAGTTCACAGCGGTAAAGTGCGCAGTGTTTATTGGTTAACCGACGCGGATAGTAAGCGACTAATTCAAGAGAAAGGCTATGATGTTGCCGACGACACACCTTTAGCCATTATGGTTATTAGTGATCGTATTTCTGCTTTTGAATGTATTTGGCAAGGCGAAGGTGGTATGCAAGGTGTACCTGGAAAAGGTGCATCACTGAATGCTATATCAAATCATTGGTTTAAATTATTTAAAGATCAAGGTCTAGCCGATAGTCATATTCTTGATATTCCACATCCGTTTGTTTGGATCGTACAAAAAGCTAAACCTGTAATGATTGAAGCTATCTGTCGTCAGTATATTACCGGTTCTATGTGGCGTTCATACGTAAAAGGTGAACGTGATTTTTGTGGTATCGAATTAGCTGAAGGATTATTGAAAGATTCAAAGCTACCTGAACTTCTACAAACACCTTCAACAAAAGGTATTTTAGAAGGCATTCCGGGCGTTCCTGCGATTGATGATGTTAATATTACTCGCAAAAATATTGAAGATAATTTTGAAGCCTTTAATTTTAAAACGCCTGATGATATTACTTTATACGAAAAATTATTAACGGAAGGTTTTGACGTTATTTCTGATGCGTTGGCAAAGCTTGACCAAATCTTTGTAGATACTAAGTTTGAATTTGGCTATGTAAAAGATAAAGCTGGCAACGACAAGTTAATTTATATGGACGAAGTGGGTACGCCTGATTCTTCACGTATTTGGGATGGCGAGCAATATCGTGCCGGTAAAGTGGTTGAAAACTCGAAAGAAGGTTTCCGCCAATTACTTTTAGCACATTTCCCTGATGCTGATATTTTATTAAATAAAAATCGCATGGACGAGCGCTTAGCTTTAGCTCGCAACAATGAGTTACCGGCATCCGTATTAATGGATGTGTCACAAACATACACAGCGATCGCTGAGAAAATTACCGGTCAAAAAATTGTTTTGTCTGCTAACCCTAAAGCTGAAATTATTGATATTTTACGCGAGCAGTATCAGCTAATCGATTAAGTCGTTATTGTCTCTGCTTAAAAGCTCTACACCCGTAGGGCTTTTTTTTTGTGCGCTATTTACCATCTCTAACCTTTGCTAATACTAAACCTTCAATTTTGCCCTTTACACTTTTTCTTAAACATAAAATCTGACTAATGGTCATAATCTGCGCACCAATATGGTGTTTGGGTTGTGTTTGTGTGTAACATTTTGGTGCATTTGAGCGGTGTAATATTAATTATTATTTTTTAACTTATTGTTTTTTAATTGATTGTCTCTTTGGGCACAAATGGTGCTTAAATAAATTTATATAAACAATCTTAAATAATATGCACTAAAGGTGAACAAATGAAGTTGATAACCGCAATAATCAAACCTTTTAAACTCGATGATGTTCGTGAAGCACTCAGTGAGATAGGTCTAGAAGGATTAACGTTAAGCGAAGTTAATGGTTTTGGCCGTCAAAAAGGTCATACCGAACTTTATCGTGGTGCCGAATATGTTGTCGATTTTTTACCAAAAATGAAACTTGAGCTCGCTGTTAAGGATGAAATGGTTGAGCGTGTTATCGACACTATTCTCGAAACAGCACAAACAGGAAAAATAGGTGACGGTAAGATATTTGTCACTAACATCGAACATATTGTTAGGATCAGAACAGGTGAAACAGATAATGAAGCTATTTAAACAGTTACACTCAAGCATAACGATGAATAAAGTATTAACACTTTTTGTTTTACTTTTGTCCGCGGTCGCATTGCCAAGTTTTGCCAGCAATGACGAATTGAACGGCGCAAATACGGCGTGGATCCTCACATCAACGGCTCTAGTCCTAATGATGACCTTACCCGGACTCGCTTTATTTTACGGTGGATTAGTTCGACGTAAAAATATTCTTTCTATTCTTATGCAGTGTTTTTCAATTGCTGCTCTTTCTTCGATACTTTGGTTTGTGGTCGGTTATAGCTTAGCCTTTGGTGAAGGTAATGCGTGGATAGGGGATTTTAGCAAAGTACTTATGATGGGAATAACCAAAGAAACCCTTGTTGGTGATATTCCGGAAAGCTTGTTTGCTTTATTTCAAATGACGTTTGCGGTTATTACTCCAGCACTTATTATTGGCGCTTATGCAGAAAGAATGAAGTTTTCTGCAGTCTTAATTTTTAGTGGCTTATGGTTGCTAGCGGTTTATGCTCCGGTAACTCATTGGGTTTGGGGCGGCGGTTGGTTAGGCCAAATGGGCATTTATGATTTTGCCGGTGGTATTGTGGTGCATATTACCTGTGGTGTTGCCGCATTGGTTGCTGCTGTTGTTTTAGGTCCTCGATATGGTTTCCCTCGAACGCCTATGTTGCCACATAACTTAACCATGACTATTACGGGGGCAGGTTTGCTTTGGGTCGGTTGGTTTGGTTTCAATGGTGGTAGTGCCTTAGCCGCCAATGGTGACGCAGCAATGGCTATGTTAGTCACGCATTTATCCGCTTCAGCAGGTGCACTGACTTGGGCTGCTATTGAATGGAAAAAATTTGGTAAAGCGAGTGTCTTAGGCGCGGTAACGGGCATGGTTGCCGGTTTAGGGACAATAACACCTGCATCAGGTTTTGTTGGCCCAGGTGGCGCACTAGTTATAGGAATTTCTGCGGGTTTTATTTGTTTTTATTCAACGGTCTATATTAAACAAAAGTTAAAAATTGACGATTCTTTAGATGTTTTTCCCGTGCATGGTGTCGGGGGTATTTTAGGCACTTTATTAGCGGGTGTGTTTTCTTCTACAGAGCTAGGCGCTTTTAGTGGTTATGGTTATGCAGAGGGTATCACCACGATGTTAGGGCAGGTCAGTGTTCAATTAGTGGGAATTGGCGCTGTTATTGTCTATACGGCGGTTGTCTCTTACCTGTTGTTTAAGCTTGTTTCCTTGATGACTAAAGGCTTAAGGGTTGATAAAGAACAAGAAATAACGGGCCTTGATTTAATTGAACATGATGAATCAGGGTATAATTTGTAGTTAAATTTTGTGATTTAGACGTCAAAAAACAGCAAGGCCTTTATTGAAATAGAGGCCTTTTTCTTATCTGAGCTGTTTTTTCAGTAAAAGCACTCTTTTCACTACATAATCAATTGATTTTTGTGTAAAATCATACACCATTTATATTAATACCATCAGTCTAGCCAAAACCTTCAAATTTACTGAACGGTTTTAGAGCCGTTTTAGAGGAACTCATGAATTTAGACGATATAATATTGCAGGCAGAACAAGCTATTTCTGCAGCAAAAGATCCAGTAGAGCTTGATCAAGTTCGCGTTAATTTTTTAGGTAAGAAAGGTTTGTTCACTGAGCAAATGAAGGGCTTAAGTAAATTACCTAAAGAAGAAAAACCTAAAGCAGGGCAAGTGATCAATATTGCTAAGCAGCAAGTACAAAAATTATTAACCGAACGTGGTGAGTTATTGCGTGCAGAGGTTATTGCTAAACAGTTAGCTGCTGAGTCTATTGATGTAACATTGCCAGGGCGTAGTAATGACCTAGGTGGTTTACACCCAGTAACACGTACTATTGAGCGTATAGAAAGCTTTTTTGGTGATTTAGGTTTTTCTGTTAAAGAAGGTCCTGAGGTTGAAGACGATTTTCATAATTTTGATGCACTGAATATTCCAGAGCACCATCCTGCACGTCAAGACCATGACACTTTTTACTTCAATCCTAAGTTAGTTTTACGTACACAGACTTCTGGTGTACAAATTCGTACTATGGAAAAAGAGCAACCGCCTTTACGTATTATATCTCCAGGCAAAGTTTATCGTAATGATTACGATCAAACGCATACGCCAATGTTCCACCAAGTTGAAGGCTTAATGGTTGATAAAGATGTTAGCTTTACGCATCTTAAAGGTATTTTACACGACTTCTTACATCACTTTTTTGAAGAAGAAGTTGAAATTCGTTTCCGTCCTTCTTATTTCCCTTTTACTGAACCTTCAGCAGAAGTGGATATTATGGGCAAAAATGGCAAATGGTTAGAAGTTTTAGGTTGCGGTATGGTTCATCCTAACGTTTTAAAATCAGTAGGTATTGACCCTGAAGTATACACAGGTTTTGCTTTTGGCATGGGCGTTGAACGCTTAACCATGTTGCGCTACGGTGTAAACGATTTACGTTCATTCTTCGAAAATGATCTTCGCTTCTTAAAACAGTTCAAGTAGGAAAGCCAACAATGAAATTTAGTGAATCTTGGTTACGTGAGTGGGTTAATCCTGCTATTTCATCGAGTGAGTTAGCTCATCAAATAACTATGGCCGGCTTAGAAGTTGACGCTGTAGAACCTGTTGCGGGTGAATTTACCGGTGTATTAATTGGTGAAGTTGTTGAATGTGGACCTCACCCTGACGCAGACAAATTACAAGTAACAAAAATAAACCTAGGTAGCGAGTTTAATGATGGCGAGTTAGTTGACATCGTTTGTGGCGCTAAAAACTGTCGTTTAGGCCTCAAGGTTGCTGTTGCAACGGTTGGCGCAGTTTTACCGGGCGACTTTAAAATTAAAAAAGCTAAATTGCGTGGCGTGCCTTCTCATGGCATGTTGTGTAGTGAGTCAGAAATTGGTTTGTCTGAAAGTGCTGACGGTATTATGGAGCTTGCACCCGATGCACCAATCGGTATGTGTGTTCGTGAATACTTAGACTTAAATGACGTTACCATCGATGTTGATTTAACGGCTAATCGCGGTGATTGTTTAGGCCTTAAAGGTTTAGCACGCGAAGTCGGGGTGTTAAATAGTGCTAATATTACTGAACCTGAAATTGTTGCTGTTGTTGCAACGATTGATGATGTGCGTGACATTACTTTATCTGCACCACAAGCTTGTCCGCGTTATTTAGGACGAGTGATTAAAAATATAGATGTAACCGCGAAAACACCGTTATGGATGGTAGAAAAATTACGCCGTTGTGGCACTCGCTCAATTGACCCTGTTGTCGATGTAACTAATTACGTGTTGCTTGAGCAAGGGCACCCGATGCACGCTTTTGATTTATCAAAAATCGATGGTGGTATTAATGTTCGTTTTGCTACGTCAGGTGAAAAACTTGTTTTACTTGACGGTAATGAAGTGACGCTTTCGAGCGAAACATTAGTGATTGCTGATGAAAGTAAAGCCTTAGCGATGGCTGGCATTTTTGGCGGAAAAGAATCGGGTGTTAAATCTGATGAAGAAGAAAAATCAACTGATATTTTCTTAGAAAGTGCTTTCTTTGCTCCCTTGGCTATTTTAGGTAAAGCCCGCCAATATGGTTTACATACTGATTCATCACATCGTTACGAACGTGGTATTGACCCTGAATTGCAGCGTAGTGCTATGGAACGTGCAACGACCTTATTATTAGCTATTGTCGGTGGCCAAGCAGGACCTATCGTTGAAGCATTAAGTGATGAACATTTACCAAAAGAAAAAACAGTAACCTTACGCCGCGAAAAACTTGATGGACGCATTGGTCATCATATTGAAGATGCTAAAGTGACTGAGATTTTAACGCGTTTAGGTTTCGAAATTGCCTTTGTAAATGATGTTTGGACCGTAGTGGTACCAGCATATCGTTTTGATATTAAAGTTGAAGTCGACTTAATTGAAGAAGTTGCGCGTATTTTTGGTTACAACAATATTCCAAATGTGTCGCCTAAAGCAACGTTGGCGATGCGCGAACAAAAAGAAAAGTTCATTCCGTTGAAACGTTTACGCAACGTTATGGTTAATCGTGGATATCAAGAAGCAATAACTTATAGTTTTGTTGACCCAAAAGTTCAAGCGCTTATTCACCCTGAACAAGCGGTGATGACTTTACCGCATCCAATTTCTTCTGAAATGTCGGTGATGCGTTTAAGTATGTGGACAGGCTTATTGCAATCGGTTATTTACAACCAGAACCGCCAGCAATCTCGCATCCGTTTATTTGAAACAGGTTTACGTTTTGTTCCAGATGAAGCCGCAGAAAACGGTGTTCGCCAAGAACAAATGTTTGCAGGTGTTGTGACCGGCCAGCGTAATGAAGAACATTGGGATATGGAAAAGTCTGCAAGTGATTTTTTTGATATTAAATCAGACGTAGAAGCCTTACTGGCTCTTACTGGCGATGCTTCGTTATATCAGTTTTCAAAAGATGAAATAGTCGCACTTCATCCTGGCCAAACCGCCGCAATCCATAAGAATGGTGTGCTGGTGGGACATGTTGGTACCTTACATCCTGAATTAGAAAGAAAATTAGGACTAAACGGTCGTACATTTATTTTTGAGCTATTATTGTCTGAAATTTCAACACAACAAATCCCTGAAGCTGGTGATATATCTCGCTTTCCTGCCAATAGACGTGACATAGCAGTGATCGTTGAAGAGCAAATTAATGCAAATAATGTCTTACAACTTATTGAAAAGGTTGGCGGAAATTATTTAGTTGATCTAAACTTGTTTGACGTATACCGAGGAAATGGTATTGAAGAAGGGTTTAAGAGCTTAGCGATAGCGATGACTTTACAGGATTGTGATAAAACCCTCGAAGAAAAAGACATTAATGAAGTCGTTGAACGTGTCGTAGACACATTAGAAACTGAGCTAAATGCATCACTGAGGAATTAGGTAATGGCGCTTACTAAAGCAGAAGTAGCAGAACATTTATTCGAGAAAGTTGGGCTGAGCAAACGCGACGCAAAAGATATGGTTGAGGTGTTTTTTGAAGAAATACGCGAAACGTTAGAAAGTGGCGAACAAGTTAAGCTTTCTGGTTTTGGTAACTTCGATCTTCGTGTTAAAAGCGAACGCCCAGGTCGTAACCCTAAAACGGGTGAAGATATTCCAATTTCTGCTCGTAAAGTTGTTACTTTCCGTCCTGGACAAAAATTAAAGAGTCGCGTTGAAAACGGTAACGGCTAATTAATAACGTATAAAGTTAGAGCATGCTTTTCTATGTATTCAATAATAGATGAGATGATGTTTATAGAAGGTTGCTACGGCAACCTTTTTTTATGCTTGCGAGAGAGCTGGGATAGATAAAATAGAGCCAAGCAAGGGTGGCAAGGGTAGTCTTTATTGATATCGTTTAGTTACGGTATCAATGTGTCTCTATGCGTGATCTAGAGTAGCGCTTAACTATCTTGCTTTAGTGTGAACTTTTTTGATGATTTAGTGACATCTTTTTACCTAGTAACTTAAGCAAAGAAACAATTATTTCCTTCGCTATTAAACCAACAATAGCGATGACCGCTCCAGTACTTAGTGCATTTATCTCAAGTGGGATAGTCAGTGAAAAATCAGTTAAGGTATCTTTAATAATGACTTTATCGCCATAAACAATAAAGTTATAAATCCGTTCAATATAAACGTCGCTAGTTATCACGCTAAGTTGTGACTGCAAATACTCAACCCGTATGACCAATTGGTTAATAATTTCGGCAGTATTGACTATTGACGGCTCAGAATTAGCTTGATACTTCGTTATCATCGCTGATAAATTACCTTGGTAGTGCAGATCTGCAATGTTTTGAAATTCTACTAGGTGCAGTTTTGCTTCAGATAAGTGTCCGGACAGGCGATGTTTATATTGAATGATAAATGCCGGTAATTGCACACCTACTATAAATGTTACAGTGAAGAAACAGCGGTCAATAATATTATTAATCACTCTAAACATAGCTAACTTATCGCTTAAATATATATTCACAAAAAATAACATTAGCATATATTTGTTTATATTTTAAAATTTTTATGGTTTAAAAATTGCATATTTATAAAATAGATTATGCATTTGATATGAATGCAATAAAGAGTCAAATTTTTGATGGTGGTATCAATAGTGAAAATTAATATAGATAACAACGAACAAGAAAATTTAATATTGCAACACTCTCATTTGGGAAGAAATATAATGGTTAAAAATTTAAGTAAGCTGCGGAACACTTTTGCCGTTGGCGGTATCTTTATTGCTTCAAGTCTTTTTTCATACAGTGTTAATGCTTTAGAAGTAGCAGGTAACATTCACAAAGGTCAAGACGCTAACAGCCAAGGTTATAGTTTTTCTTTAGCAGACAGCTTTACTAAAGGTGGAAATTTCTATTGGACTGCTTCTTATAATAACTTAGAAAAAGTAAAATATGATTTACCTTTCACCATAACCGACGAACGTTTTTTTAAAATTAATACCATTGATGGGCTTGTTAGTTATCGTCATAAGATACAAAGTTATAATGCTTTTTTCAAAAAATTAACGATTGAATATCAACTGGGCGCTTCACTAGCGCTCACTGAAAATAAACTTACCTATACCGACCCAAACAGTTCAGATACAGTGGAAATATACCCTTCGCAAGAAAATGATATAAACATGGTACTAGGCGTTGTTGCCCATTATAAGTTTAATAAAAATACTGCATTAAACCTAGGTGTTAAACATCAACCTAATTTTTCTGAATTTGGTGCTATAACATCTGTTTATGTTGGTCTAAGTTATCGTTTTGGACGAGGCTTAGATTATTAAGTTTGATAGAAAAAGTTGTCTAGCCTAGCATTTAAGGTCTTTGTTGATGATATTTGCTAAAGTTTAAAGAAGAAATTAATAATGATCGCCATTAAATAGGTGGTCTTGTTAATTTCAAGACGTAATAACTTACACCTGTAAGTTTAAAATATATTGCTATTGGTGGGGATGTTTATGCCATTAAGAATTCATTCAGTCGTTTTTCCTCTCGTATTAACACTTATGAGCAGTTTTCCTGTTTATGCGGTTGTACCACAATGCCCTCCGCCAACTCCTTTACTCGATGCTGATGGTGATGGTTACGACGATACTATGGTTATTGGCGGCGCTTATGATTTATTTCCAACTGACCCAACCGAGTGGTATGACACAGACTTAGACGGTATTGGTAATAATGCTGATCCTGATGATGACGGTGATGGTGTACCCGACGGTTTTGATTTTAACCGTGATGGTGACCCTGTACTGAACGCATACGATCCTTTTATCGAAAATTCTTTTGAATGGCTTGATACCGACGGTGATTGCTCTGGCAATACGGTTGATCTTGATGATGATGGTGATGGCGTTGTTGATGTTGTTGATATATATCCCCTTAATCCACTTGAATGGGACGATACCGACAGTGATACGATAGGCAACAATACCGATACTGATGATGATGGTGACGGTATCATTGACCGCTATGATGCTTTTCCGCTTGATGCCTCTGAACAACTTGATACCGATTCTGACGGTATAGGTAATAACACTGATACCGATGACGATGGCGATACTATTCTAGACGTTGATGATGCTTTTCCACTTGATAGCTCAGAGCAAAGAGATCTTGATAGTGACGGTATAGGTGATAATGCTGATAACGATAGTGATGGAGACAGTTACGCAAATGGTATTGATGTATGGCCCAATGATGCCTCAAGATGGTTTGATACCGATGGTGATGGTATCGATAATAATATTGATACCGATGATGACACACATGATGGTACGGGTGTTGGTGATGGTTTCCTTGATATAAATGATGATTTTCCGCTAAATGCGAGTGAATGGTTAGACACCGACAGTGACGGTGTTGGCGATAATGGTGATACAGATATTGATGGCGATGGCCATTTAAATGTAAACGATGCTTTTCCGCTTGATAACACTGAATTTATTGATACTGATGGTGACGGTACAGGCAATAATGCAGATACAGACGACGATGGTGATGGTGTCTTAGACAGCAGTGACCCTTTTCCGCTTAATGTTAATGAGTCAGTAGATACTGATTTTGATGGTATAGGTAATAACTCTGATGCCGACGATGATAATGATGGCGTTTTAGATGACATTAACGGCAATGGTATTATCGATGGTTTAGATGATGTCTTTCCATTAGACCCTAGTGAATATATTGATACTGACGGTGATGGAACAGGTAATGTTGCTGATACCGATGATGATGGCGACAATGTAGCTGATGGCGTCGATAGATTTCCATTAGATGCAAGTGAGTGGCTTGATACTGATGGAGACGGCGTTGGTAATAATACTGATACAGATGATGATAACGATGGAATATTAGATGTAAATGAAACACCGGCAAACTCACTGTTACCCTTAGCAACCACAGATACCGATGGTGATGGCGTTGCTGATAATACCGATCTTGATGATGACACGCACGATTTTACCGGTGTCGGTGATGGTATTCCTGATACGATAGATCTTTTTCCTTTCGATGCAACTGAATGGAATGATTTAGATGGCGATTTTATCGGCGATAATAGCGATCCAGATATTGATGGCGATGGTATTGCCAATGCGGTTGATCCCGGACCAACCGATCCTTTAGCAAGAACAGATACGGATGGCGATGGCCTAGCTAATGAAACTAATGATAATGATGACGACAATGATGGTGTTGTAGATAACATTGATTTATTTCCGTTAAATGCGGCTGAAAGCATAGATACTGACGGCGATGGTATTGGTAACAACGCTGATCCAGATGATGATGGTGACGGTTTTGCTGATAATGCTGATGCCTTTCCATTAGATGTGAGCGAATATTTAGATACCGACGGTGATGGCACAGGTAATAATGTTGATATCAACGATGATGGTGATAGTGAACCAGATGCTAACGACCCTTTTCCTTTAGATCCTAACGAGTGGCAAGATACCGACGGAGATCTTGTTGGTAACAATAGCGACAGTGACGATGACAACGATGGTTTAGTTGATAGCCTAGATGCTTTTCCATTAGATGTTAATGAAAGGCTTGATACCGATAATGACGGCATAGGGAATAATGCAGATACAGATGACGATAATGACAGTTATCTTGATAGTAATGATTTATATCCATTAGATGCAACTGAATGGCAAGACTCGGATGGAGATGGGCTAGGCGATAACGCTGATGCCGATGATGACAACGATAGTATTCTTGATACTGATGATGCTTTTCCGTTTGATCCAGGAGAAATATTTGACACTGATGGCGATGGTATTGGTGATGTACTTGATACTGACGACGATAATGATGGTGTGCTAGATAACGTTGATTTATTTCCCTTTGACCCGAATGAATCACGTGACAGTGATAATGACGGCATTGGAAATAATAGCGATAGTGACGATGATAATGACGGTGTGCTTGATATCGACGATGCTTTCCCACTCGATCCGATAGAAAGTGTTGATACCGATGGTGATGGTATTGGCAATGTTAACGATATCGATGATGATAACGACGGTGTCTTTGATTATCTCGACCAGTTACCGCTAAACCCGACAGAGTCACTAGATTTTGATGTTGATGGTTTAGGTAATAATGCCGATCCTGATGACGATAATGACGGCATGAGTGATGTCTTTGAGCTTCAATATGGTTTTAACCCATTTAACGATGCTGATGCACTAATTGATACAGATTCAGACGGCACGGCAAATGTTGATGAAGAGCGTAACAACACCAATCCATTAATTGACGATTATGCGCCAGTGATAACGGTCCCACAAGCAGTTCACCTTGATGCTGATCATACCTTTACTGCGCTAACACAAACACAATTGGTACAGTTAACCGACGTTTATGTTGAAGATGGTCGTGATGGCGCTAACTGTTGTGCATTAACACCGGTGGGTTTTGAGCGCGGACAAAAATATATTACCTCAGGGTTGTACAATATTATATGGCGAGCGGTTGATGAGGCTGGTAATGTTTCAACCACCCCACAAGTGCTTAATGTTTATCCGTTAGTGAACTTTAGTGCGACGCAAACAATAGGTGAGGGCGCTACGGCTCGGGTTGAAGTTGTCTTGTCAGGCAAAGCGCCGGCTTATCCCATTGAATTACCTTTTGCTATTTCTGGTAATGTAGATGCCCTTGATTATAAGATAACAGACAATAAAATTGTTATTACTGAGGGCACGTCAGGCTTTATTGATATCTTGATTAATAAAGACTTTCAAGCAGAAAGTGATGAACAGCTTGTGCTGAGTTTTGGCAATGAAATAAATGCCGGTGTCAATAATAGCCACACCATAGTTATTACTGAAAATAATATAGTACCGACAACACAATTGCGTATGACTCAGCAAAATATAGCGGTTTCTAGTATCAGTAAAGACCAAGGTGAAGTGACCATAGAGCTACAGATAAATGATGATAATCCAAATGATTCACACATTATTAATTGGTTACTGCCTGAGTATATCAATGCCGAAATAAGTGCCAGTCAATTAAAGGTTTATTTGCAACCTGACAACTTTGTTTTACCTGAAGAAATAAGAGGATTAATTACGGTAGAAGTCAGTGTTACTGATAATGGCAGTGGCGAATTGTCACAAACTCATCGCCTTAGTATTCCGGTTAATAGCATTTTAGCTCGACTCGACGGTAGTGATACGGACAGTGATGGTATCGCAGATAATATTGAAGGTTATGCTGATGACGATAACGATGGTGTTCCGGCATTCTTAGATAATAATGATATTGCTTATTTGCAGCCATTACATGTTAATGCCGGTAAAACTAAGTTAATGGAAACTGAGCCAGGCTTAAAGTTACGCTTAGGTAAATATGCGTTACAGCAGTTTTCAGATGGCGTGCAAATGACACAACAAGAGATGGATGCAACCGGTTTAGTCGCAACGGACACTTATGATCATCGTAGTGATTACTTTGACTTTGAAATTCATCAGGTGACTCCTTTTGGTGCCTCTGCAGCTGTGGTTATTCCGTTAAATGATGGTATTCCACAAAATGCGCTTTACCGGAAATTTAATCGTGACAGTGGTTGGCAAAACTTTGTTGAAAACAGCAAAAATACCTTAGCGTCTAGTCCAGCAGATAACGATGTATGTCCACCGCCACAGAGTGCTTTATACCAGACAGGTTTAACTGAAGGGCATCAATGTGTACGCTTATTGATTGAAGATGGCGGTGCAAACGATGCGGATGGTTTGGTTAACGGTATTATAGACGACCCAGGTGGTGTTGCCGTTGTGCCTAATGCTGAAGTTGCCAAGAAAACCGATCCTGAGCAATCAAGTAGTGGCAGTATTTACTGGTTATTATTACTGGTATTAGTGAGCTTACGATTGAAAAAGTTAAGTAAGTAAGTCATAACGCGACTTTGACAAACAAGTGAACATTTATGTTTGTTCGCCCGCTATTTTCCTATAAAATAGCGGGCAAATTTCCTCTTTCAATAATAAGTAGTTTTATGTTTGAACTTAAATACCATACGCCAAAAGAATGGGCGCAAGTTGCTCTTGCTGATTTCAATGCCTTTTTACTTGATCATGCAACGGCAGAAAAAAAAGCGTCAGGTATGGCGATGTCAATGATTTCTCATTATCCCGATAGAAAAAATATGGTTAAAGCTATGGCTGACTTAGCGATAGAAGAGCTCATTCATTTTAAACAAGTGTTAAAATTAATTAATGCGCGTGGCATTCAGCTCGGCGCTGACACCAAAGACCCTTATATTACCCAAATTCGTAAAGCCTTTCGTAATGGTGCAGAAGTGTTTTTTATGGACCGATTAATCGTTGCTGGTGTGATTGAGGCACGAGGATACGAACGTTTTTCGCTTATTGCCCAAGCATTGCCTGAAGGCAAAGACAAAGTCTTATATGACGCGATTGCAAAGTCAGAAGAAAAGCATAAAAATTTATTTATCGAACTCGCTTATGAATATTTTGATAAAGACGAAGTCAATATACGTTTAGAAGAAGTACTGACATTAGAAGCTGAGATTTGTGCAAAACTTCCCTTTAGAGCGGCTCTGCATTAATTATTTAACGATAAATGGTTAACGGGTAAGCTGATGTCAAAAGTGTTTAACCAATATTTTAGTCGCTATGCTGAAAGTGAAGTTGCGGTACTAACTCAATATGAATCAGGGTTACCTGATGAGTTTACTGTTGACCATGTTGTGGTTATTCCTGCTTATCAAGAAACAAGCGCTTTTATTGAGCGCTTTTTAGCTTCACCACTTTCAAAATCTCCAGTGCTTATGGTGCTGGTAATTAATGAACCTATTACCGAATCGATCGCCGAACCTATTACCGAACTTATCGCCGAGTCTGTTACTGAATCTTTACGCGAAGATAATTCAGTGGCTAATTATAACGAGATAAATCAACAAAAAGCACTTTATCAATATGCACTTTCTTGTGGTGATAACTGCTGGCAATACGATAACCTAACCCTAATTAAGGTAGCACAAAGTCAAACATGGCTGCTAGTGGTTGACCGTTTTACCCGTGCTATCGATAAAGAGCAAGGCGTAGGGCTGGCACGTAAAATAGGCACTGATCTCAGTGCTTATTTAATTTCAGTAAACCGGATCAGAAAAACTTGGATCTGTTCTAGTGATGCCGATGCATACTTACCCGATGATTATTTTAACGCTTTACATACACGTGATAAAAATACCGTAGTTTGCTGTTTTAACTTTAAGCATAGCAGTGAAGATAAAAGCATTCATCAGGCTAATTTTCTTTATGAAAGCGCTTTGCGCTATTATGTTGCGGGCTTACATTATGCCGATTCACCTTATGCCTTTTTTACTATTGGGAGTATTTTAGCGTTTAAAGCGGAAGTATATGTTCAGGCTCGTGGTTTTCCAAAGCGCAGTGCTGGAGAAGATTTTTATTTAATAAATAAATTAGCTAAGTTAGGTGCTGTTGAATTTATTGAAGAGGTAACAGTAAACCTTGATGCCAGAACGTCTCAACGTGTGCCGTTTGGTACTGGACCTGCAGTGCAAAAAATTCTTGATTTACAAGCAAGTCACCTCGATTATTGTTATTACCATCCTCAAGTATTTACATTGCTCAAAGCTGTATTGTCTGCTTTTGCAAATTTATGGCACTATCGTGGCGATTTAATCGCATGGTTAGAACCGTTATCTGAGCCAATAGTTACCGCATTAAATCAAATAGGTTTTGAAGCTTTTGTTGAAAAACAAATAAATAATAGTGAAAAGCAGTTTAATAAACAGCTAGTCGTTTGGTTTGATGCTTTTAAGACCCTGAAATTTATTCATAATATTCGTGAAAATCACTATCAAGATATCCCTTTAGCGCAGGCTTTATTAACCGCGCCATTTAGGCTTAAATAAAGAGCTGAAATTAATCAACCGTATATAGGTTACCCATTTCATTCGTTTATTTGAGTAGCGTATAAATGCTTCTAATAATATTGACAATAAAATAACGGCTTAGCGGCTTAATTACTTTACAATTCAAAGAAAAATAGGGTATGTTTAAGTTAATAATAATTAATAAAATTTTAGCTCTGATATATGTATAACACTTATATAGCAAGACAAGCGATACTTGATAGAAACCATGTCACGATTGGTTATGAGCTGCTCTTTAGAGATAGCGCAGATAACAAATTTCCTGACATTGATTCAGATGTTGCTAGCTCAAAATTAATTATTCAAAATCACCTACAAGGTGACATTCGCTCTATCAGTATGGGAAAACTTGCTTTTATTAATTTTACTGAAAAATGTCTGATTAATAAATATCCGCTGATGTTTGATAAAAAATCTATTGTTATCGAACTTGTTGGCCATAAAGTACCAACGGAACGCTTGTTTAAAATTGTTAAGTTTTATTTTGATAAAGGTTATAAAGTTGCGTTAACTGAATATGATCTTGATGCAAAGTGGGATGTTTTATTTCCATATATATCAATTATTAAAGTTGATACCGATAAAGTTAATCCGAAACGTCTACATAAAGTTATCGAGCGTTTAAAAGATCACAACATTAAACTTGCCGCAGAAAAAGTTGAAACTAACTTTCAATTACAAGCTTTAGCAGAAGTAGGATTTGATTACTATCAAGGGTACTTTTATCACGAACCTGAGATAGTCGAGGGGCAAACACTTGCGCCAATCAAAACACAAATGCTGCATTTGATCAGTGAAACATTTCATTCACCATTAGATTTTGACAACATTGCCACGATTATCAGTCATGATGTTAACTTAACTGTTGGCTTGTTAAAAATGGTTAATAACGTAGCAACATCAACTCGTATTGAAATTACTTCATTAAAACAAGCCGCGGCCTATTTAGGTGAAGATAAACTTAAACAGTTTGTGACTATCCTCGCTTTATCTAAATTGACCACCGACAAGACCGATGAAATCTCTAAGCAGGCGCTCATTACTGCAAAATTAATGACGGCATTAGCCAAAGAAGGTGCCTTTAAAGAGATCAGTGATTTTGCTTTTATTACCGGCTTATTAAGTGCTATTGAAATTATTTTGCGTATGCCGATTAACGAAATCGTTAAAACAATGCCACTCGCCATTCCAATTGAAAACGCGCTAGTTGACCACTCAGGTTTACTCGGCGAATTACTTGATTTTACGGTTAAGTACATCAGGGGTAATGGTGAGAATATAAAGCAATTAATTGAAATGTATTCACTTGACGAAACGTATATTCAGCAAGAGTTTGTTGCCGCTTGTCAATGGTGTAAAGAACTCGGTATTTAAGTTATTTCAGCTCAGCGATTTGATAGATACCTTAAAAGCTTATGCCTGTTGCTTAAGCTTTTTTTTAGGCAGTTACTGCGCTGTTAAGGCGAGAATATTTTCTTGGGCTGAAACTAAGCTTTCACTGACTTTTTCTTTATGTTGAACGGCAACATCCAGAGGAACTGTGAGTAATTGATTATTACGTTCGCCAATCATAACGTTACTCTTTCCTGCTATTAGCGCTTGTACTGCAGCAACCCCCATTTTTGTTGCTAAAATTCGGTCTTTAGCTACCGGTGAACCACCTCGTTGAATATAGCCAAGTATACATGCAGTACAGTCAATGTTTGCGGTCTGTTTTAATTGCTTAGCGAGCTGCACAGCGCCACCGGGCCATAAGTTCTCAGCAATAACTATAATATAACTGGCATGCCTATTGTGCTGTGCTTGTTTGATTTCTTTAGCTAAATGACTGAGTTTTTCTTGCTCGTCGGCTTGAGAAAAATTCTCAAAAGATAATATTTGCTCAGCTGCACTGGCGATACCGACATTAAAAGTGATGTGTCCACTTCGCCTGCCCATGACTTCAACAATAAAAATGCGCTCAAAAGCTTCTGCCGTGTCACGTATTTTATCTATCGCTTCAATACCTGTATTGACTGCAGTAGAAAAGCCTATGGTGAAATCTGTACCATCAATATCATTATCTATGGTCCCTGGAATACCTATAATAGCTCCTGACCAATATTTACTTAACGCCAGTAAGCCGTTAAAAGAGCCATCGCCGCCAATAACGATTAAGGCGTCTATTTGTTCTTTTCTAAGGGTTGCCGCGGCTGATTTTAAACCTTGCTCAGTGAGCATGGCAGGGCAGCGAGCACTTTTTAAAATAGTTCCTCCTCGGTGGATAATGCCATTAACACTTGCAGGTGTTAGCAATGTCGAACTCGTTTCAATTAAACCGTTATAACCAGAAAAAAAACCAATCGTGGGCAATGCATAGTGATGCGCAGCAAGTACGACCGCACGTATCGCCGCATTCATGCCGGGAGCATCGCCACCACTGGTTAATACCGCAATATTTTTTATCGTCATAATAGTTTTTAACCTTATCTAGTAAAATCTATTCTAAGGAAGTTTTTTGCATCCGTCATTATTTACCTTGATTATCTTTTGCACATAAAAAAAGGTAGCTATTGAGCTACCTTTTTGGATCTAAACTTTTTTGCTTGCCAGCTTAAGGTAACTGCTTGAAGCTTTACCTTAATGGGTCATAGCAATTGATTAGCTGAGATGTTTTTTTGTTACTGTTAACACTTTCATCGTATTCGTTGCGCCAACCGTTTCCATCATATCACCGTGGGTGAATATCACTATGTCGTCAACTTTTAAGTCTGCTTTAGTTAAGACTTTATTGAGTACCGCATTAGATAATTCTTCATCAGGAAAATGTGTAGAGTCAAATTCAACAGGATAAACACCACGATAAATAGCAGTTTTATTTAATGTTTTCTGATGACGAGATAAAGAATAAATAGGCAAACCTGAAGTAATACGCGACATGATTTTGCTGGTATGTCCAGATTCAGTCAATGATATAATAGCTTTAACACCCACTAGGTGATTAGCTGCATACATTGCTGACATTGCGATTGTTTCTGAAATCTCAGAAAAAGTGAGTTCATTACGGTGGTTTGAAATGTTTACTGAACGATGCTCTTCAGCGCCAATACATACTGATGCCATCGCTTTTACTGTTTCTACCGGGTATTTACCTGCGGCAGTTTCAGCACTGAGCATGACTGCATCAGTTCCATCAAGCACGGCATTTGCAACATCCATTACTTCAGCACGAGTCGGCATAGGGTTTTCAATCATGGTCTCCATCATTTGTGTTGCGGTAATAACAACACGGTTTAACTGACGACTACGAGCGATTATATGTTTTTGCTTACCGACTAAAGCAGCATCGCCAATTTCAACACCTAAATCACCACGAGCAACCATGACAACGTCAGAGGCTAGAATAATTTCATCAAGCACTTTATCATCATTTACTGCTTCTGCACGTTCAATTTTAGATACTAAGCGTGCATCACAACCAGCTTCTTGCGCTAATAAACGTGCTTCACGCATATCTGCAGCATCACGAGGAAAAGATACCGCTAAGAAGTCGACATTAATTTTTGCGGCTAATTTAATATCTTCTTTATCTTTAGCTGTTAATGCTGGTGCTGTTAAGCCACCGCCTTGACGATTAATACCTTTATTGTTTGATAAAGGTCCACCCACCGTTACTTCGGTGAAAACTGATTGCCCTTGTGTACTTAAAACTTTTAATTGCACACGACCATCGTCAAGTAAAAGAATATCGCCAGGGACGACATCTTGTGGTAATTTTTTGTAATCGATACCCACTTTCTCTTGGCAGCCTTCACCTTTTGGCAATTCTGCGTCAAGTTCAAATTTATCACCAATGGCTAATTTAATTGGACCATTTTTAAAAGTAGATACGCGTATTTTAGGGCCTTGTAAATCACCTAAGATACCAACATATATACCCAATTCTTTAGCTATTTCGCGAACATTGTTGGCACGGTCAATATGATCTTGTGGAATACCATGAGAGAAGTTTAAACGAACCACATTTACACCAGCGGCTAATACTTCTTTTAATACGGCTCTGTCGTCAGTGGCTGGCCCTAAGGTCGCTACAATTTTAGTTCTTCTAGGCATCTTAATCCTTATTATAATATTGTTTGATTTTGACGATAAACAAATCAGTGTTAGTCGCCATCGATAATGCTGTTTAGTCTTTGCGCTCGAAACGAGAGCTACGTAAACTGTCTTTAACTTTCTTTAAGTTTTCTCTAAATTTTGTACCACGTCTCAGGGTAAAGCCTGTTGCTAATACATCAATCAATGCAAGTTGAGCGATACGTGATGACATAGGCATATATAAATCGGTGTCTTCAGCAACATCAACAGATAAAACGATATTACATTCTTTTGCCAGAGGACTACCCGCCGTTGTTATTCCGATAACAATGGCATCATTTTCTTTTGCTAAACTGGCGACTTCAACCAATGACTTGGTTCGCCCCGTATGAGAAATTACAACAACAACATCACCTTGGCGACTATTTATAGCACTCATACGTTGCATTAATATGTCATCGAAATAAACTACTGGCACATTAAAGCGAAAGAATTTATTTAAAGCATCATGAGCAACAACTGCGGAAGCGCCCAAGCCAAAAAATGATATTTTGTTCGCTTGTGTTAACACATCAACAGATCGGTTGATCACATTTGCATCTAAACTTTTACGGGCTAATTCAAGATTAGCCATGGTTGATTCAAAAATTTTATCTGTATATTCATCAGCCGTATCGTTTTCATCAACATGCCTATTAACATAAGGGGTACCGTTGGCTAAACTTTGGGCTAAATGAAGTTTAAAATCGGGATAACCTTTAGTATCTAAACGACGACAAAACCTATTAACAGTAGGCTCACTGATATTTGCTTGTTTAGCTAAGGCAGCGATACTGGCATGAATAACGGTACCCGGAGAAGACAATATTACCTCTGCCACCTTACGTTCAGATTTACTGAAAGTATCTAATTCGTCGGCGATCTTTTCTAATATATTCATGTCGGTCAATCCTACTTTTTACAATAATTGTAATTAATTTTCTGTCTAAATGACGAGAATAATGAAAATTTATTTCATAATTACAGCTAATATAAAACATATTGGCAATTTTTAGCAAACCTTTAATTAATGTTTCATACGAATAACCACTAACCAACAATGAACTTTGAGTAAAATTGCCGCGTAAAGCTTTTATTTATTCATAATACCTAAAATGTAATTTAATTACAAAAAGTTCTTTACTGATGCCAATATACCCGTTAAATTATGGATAAATGTAGTTTAGTTACAATATGTGCTAGGTTTATTGATGAGGTAATTTTAGTTATTATCAGTGTTCAATAAAGAAAGCCAAAAAAAGAGATATTGTTTATGAAAAGTTCTGATCTTCAGTCTGCCAGTGAAATTGTTATTTTTGGTGCACTTGGTGACTTGTCTCGTCGCAAATTATTACCCGCTTTATATCAATTAGACCAAGCTGGCTTATTAAATGTAGAAAGTCGAATTTTAGGTGTCGCCAGACAAGACCATTCGGTAGAAGAATTTACGGCTTTTGTTATTGAGAATCTTACTGAGTTTGTCAAAGAAGGCTTAAACGAAGAAGTACTTGCTCGTTTTATTAGCCGTATGGTTTATCAACAGTTAGATTTTAAAGACACTGTCTCTTATAGTAACTTAGCTGCAACGTTAAAAGGTGGCCATGATACACGTGTTTATTATTTTTCAACGCCTCCTGCTATTTATGGTGATATTACCGACGGTTTAAAGTCAGCTAAACTTATTACTGACGCTGACCGTGTTGTGATGGAAAAACCGATTGGCAACTGCCTTGCATCATCAAAAGTTATTAACGATCAAGTTTCTCGTTATTTCAATGAAAACCAAATTTATCGTATCGATCACTATCTAGGAAAAGAAACCGTACTGAATCTATTAGTACTGCGTTTTGCCAATTCACTTTTTACCAATAACTGGGACCGTAATAGTATTGACCATGTACAGATAACGGTTGCTGAAAGTGTAGGAATTGAAGGGAGATGGGGTTTTTATGACGACGCAGGGCAAATGCGCGACATGATACAAAACCATTTATTACAAATTTTATCACTCTTAGCGATGGAGCCTCCTGCTGATTTAAGTGCAGAAAGTATTCGTGTTGAAAAGTTAAAGGCAGTTAAAGCTCTCGCGCCCATTAATCGCTTGAATGTGAAAGAAAAAACAGTTCGCGGTCAGTACGCCGATGGTTACTTAAATGGTTTACCAGTGCCGGGTTACTTAAATGAAGAAGATGCCAATCAAAAAAGTGATACTGAAACTTTTGTTGCTATAAAAGCGGAAATTGATAATTGGCGTTGGGCTGGCGTGCCTTTTTACCTTCGTACGGGTAAAAGAATGCCTGCTAAGCACAGTGAGATAGTGGTGCAATTTAAACCTCAAGCGCATAATATCTTTAAAGATAGCCATGCTGATCTACCGGCAAATAAATTAACGATTCGTTTACAGCCTGACGAAGGCGTTGAATTACAGATGATGAATAAAATTCCAGGTATTGCTTCACAAATGCATATCCAAGAAAATAAGCTTGATTTGAGTTTTTCAGAAACTTATGAAAATCAGCGTGTTGTCGATGCATACGAACGATTGATGCTAGAAGTTATCAACGGTAATCAATCGTTATTTGTTAGTCGTGATGAAGTCGAAGCTGCTTGGACTTGGGCTGATAGTATTATCGAAGCCTGGAAAACAAGTAATGAAGCACCTAAAGCTTATCCTGCTGGAACTTGGGGACCCGTTGCCTCTCTTTCTATGATCGCTCGTGATGATCGCCAGTGGGTTGAATAAATAAATTTTAGAGATAACGTGAATTTCAGGAAATAACTATGTACCAATTAAACGATTTCGCTCAGCGAACAGATTTAGATAATGCCTTAGCCAATAATGTCGCTGAACTTTTATCAAACGCTTTGAGTCAGAAAGGTAAAGCAAGCTTGGCTGTTTCTGGCGGGTCTACACCCAAAGGTTTTTTTACGGCTTTATCGACTAAAGATATTGATTGGCAAAACGTAACCGTCACGTTAGCGGACGAACGTTGGGTTGAGTTTGAGTCTGAGGCAAGTAATACCCGTTTGGTACATGAAAACCTGTTAAAAAATAAAGCAGCCGCTGCACAATTTTTTCACCTTAAAAAAGAGGGTGAATGTGATCAATCAACCCTAGTGCAATTAAATACTGATGCTAAAAGCCAGTTATTGCCCTTAGATGTGCTTATTCTTGGCATGGGTGAAGACGGTCATACGGCTTCTTTATTCCCTTGTAGCGAGCAAATATCATCAGCACTTGCGCTTGATAATTCAGATGCCCTAATGAAGGTTGTCCCCAAAACAGCTCCTAACGACCGTATAACTTTTACTTATGCTCATTTAGCGCAGAGTAAAAATATTATTTTGCATGTTTGTGGTGCCGGGAAAAAGGTCGTTTTAGAAAAAGCACTTTCAAGTAACAATCAAACAGAAATGCCAATAAGGGCATTTTTACAAAACCCAGATATCAATACACAAGTGTATTGGGCGGAGTAACATATGACTATTAAAATGAATGAAAAAATCGTCGCTATTACCAATGAAATTATTGAGCGTAGTAAAGGCAGTAGGGCTAAATATTTAGCTAAGATAGAAGCTGAAAGCTCGCAAACAGTACATCGTGCCGGTTTGTCGTGTGGTAACTTAGCTCATGGTTTTGCTGCTTGTGGTAAAGAAGACAAGGCCTCATTACGTGGCATACATCACTCAGACATCGCTATTGTTTCAGCTTATAATGATATGTTATCTGCTCATCAGCCCTATGAAACTTATCCTGCGATTATTAAAGCAGCAGTGAGAGATGCGGGTGGTGTTGCACAATTTGCAGCCGGTGTACCTGCTATGTGTGACGGTGTTACTCAAGGCCAACCGGGTATGGATTTAAGCCTAATGAGCCGAGATGTTATTGCAATGTCTGCAGCGGTTGGCTTATCGCATAATATGTTTGATGGCGCATTAATGATGGGCATCTGTGATAAAATCGTACCGGGCTTGTTGATTGCCAGTATGACTTTTGGCCATTTACCCACGGTATTTATTCCTGCGGGCCCTATGCCTTCAGGTTTACCAAACAAAGAAAAAGCACGTGTTCGCCAGCAATATGCTAAAGGTGAAGCTAACGAAGAAGAGCTTCTTGAAGCTGAATCTGCCTCTTATCACTCTGCGGGTACTTGTACTTTCTTTGGCACAGCCAACTCAAATCAATTGGTTGTTGAGGTCATGGGACTTCATTTACCTGGCGCTTCATTTATCGCACCGAATACGCAGCTTCGTGAAGAATTAACAAAAGCAGCGGCACGTCAAGCAACTCGTTTAACGCAACAGTCGGGCAACTATATGCCGATTGGCAGAATGGTTGATGAGCGTTCAATTGTTAATGCAATTGTTGCCTTACTTGCTACGGGCGGTTCAACGAACTTAACCATGCATATTATTGCGTTTGCAAAAGCAGCGGGTATTATCATTAACTTCCAAGACTTTAATGATTTGTCTGAAGCGGTGCCACTATTAACACGTATCTACCCGAACGGCGAAGCAGATATAAATCAATTTCAAGAAGCCGGTGGTATGGCACTACTCTTTAGAGAATTGATTGAAGGCGGTTTAGTTTTTGAAGATGTTGAAACTATCTGTGGCCGCGGTTTAACGCGCTACACTAAAAAACCTGTACTCGAAAGCGGTGAACTTAAGTGGGTTGACTGTGTTGAAAAATCTCTCGACGATAGTATTATTGCAACCGTTGCAAGCCCGTTCAAAGCTACTGGCGGTTTACGCGTTCTTAAGGGTAACCTAGGTGTCTCTGTCATTAAAACATCTTCATTGCGTGAAGGTAGTTTTGTTATTAAAGCACCTGCCGTCGTTTTTGAAGATCAACATGAATTACAAGCGGCATTTGATGCGGGTGAATTAGAAAAAGATTTTGTTGCTGTTGTTAGATTTCAGGGACCTAAAGCGCGCGGTATGCCTGAATTACATAAACTAACACCACCACTTGGCGTTCTTCAAGACAAAGGTTTTAAGGTCGCTATGGTAACTGATGGCCGTATGTCTGGCGCCTCAGGTAAAGTACCTGCTGCTATTCATTTATGCCCAGAAGCCCTAGATGGCGGTTTGATCGCGAAAGTGAAAACCGGTGATATGATTTTAGTTGACGGCGAAACTGGAGAATTAACCTTATTGGTTGACGAAGCAGAGCTTGCCCAACGTGACAACGCTATTTTTCAAGTCAATGGTCATCATCAAGGCATGGGCCGAGAGCTTTTTGGTTTTATGCGTCGTAATTTAAGTACCGCTGAAACCGGTGCTTGTTCATTATTTGATGAAACTGATATTGATGGTAAAGCTTCGTGAGTGAGTCAATACTTAACTTAGTCGCTGACATTGGCGGTACTAATATCAGGTTTGGCCTCGTTAATGACGATGGTCAAACCTCAGATATTAAAACTTATCAGTGCGACCAATATGATAGCTTAGCCGATGTTATTAGCGTTTATTTAGCGTTACATAACGCTGCGGGTAAAACAATCAATGCGTGTTTAGCCATTGCTTGTCCGGTTGAAACAGATCAAATTACCATGACTAACTTGCCATGGACATTTTCTCAATCGTCCTTGAAAAAAGCATTGAATATTAGTCAGTTATTTTTAATAAATGACTATACCGCAATAGCTCATGCAGTACCTTTGCTAACACAAGCACAGAAAGTGCAAATTGGAGAAGGGGTCGCAATTGCTGACAAACCTATTTCTATTTGTGGCCCTGGTACCGGACTAGGTGTTGCTAATTTAGTACCGACCATAGACGGTTGGTGTTGTTTAGGGGGAGAAGGAGGCCATGTCGACTTTGCTCCTGTTGATGCTGATGAAATTAAAATATTAAGTTATTTACTTGAAACTAAACAACATAGAATATCCTATGAGCAATTACTTTGTGGCAGAGGCTTAGAGCAAATTTATCAAGCCTTTTTGTCAATTGATAACTTGCCCAAGAGTAATTTATCAGCTGAACAAATCTCCGCTAAAGCGATAGATGGCTCATGTCCAATATGTGAAAAAGCCTTACATCAATTTTGTAATACTTTAGGCAGCTTTGCCGGTAACTTAGCCTTAACGTTAGGTTGTTTTGGTGGTGTATATATTGCCGGTGGCATTGTGCCTCGTTTTATAGATTTCATCAAAAACAGCAATTTTAGGCAGCGTTTTGATACAAAAGGCCGACTATCTAGTTTTATTAATAATATTCCGACGTATGTGATCACCGAAAATCAACCCGGTTTGATAGGGGCGTCTGCCTATATTCGTCAACAATTATCTTCAATGAAAGGACACATCTAAATCATGACCATAACAAATAATTGGCAGTTATCGCCAAAAGAAATTTTCGCTATGGGGCCTATTGTGCCTGTTCTTGTTATTAAAGATGTTGAAGATGCCTTACCTATTGCTAAAGCCTTACTCGCTGCAGGCATAAAAGTCTTAGAAGTAACTTTGCGCACACCAGCGGCACTTGATGTGATTAAAATTATCGCGCAAGAGTTACCTGAAGCTTGTGTTGGCGCAGGTACAGTAACAAATCGTGAAATGCTACAACGCTGTCAAGAAGCAGGGGCTAAGTTTGCAATAAGTCCTGGCTTAACAAAAGATTTATTAAAAGCGGGTAATGAAGGTAATATTGCTCTAATACCAGGAATTTCATCAATTTCAGAAATGATGGACGGAATTGACTTTGGTTATGATCATTTGAAGTTTTTCCCCGCAGAAGCTTCTGGTGGTGTTAAAGCGATTCAATCTATGGGCGGACCATTCCCTGACATTCGCTTTTGTCCAACAGGTGGTATCAATTTAAGTAATGTTAAGGACTATTTAGCCTTATCAAACGTTGCTTGTTGTGGTGGCTCTTGGTTGGTTACCGACGAAATAATTAAAAATAAAGATTGGGCTAAAATTACTGAATTAGCTAAACAAGCACTTGCTCATGTAAAATAACGCGTAAAGTGAATACCAAAAAGGCTGAAGCGCTATTGATAGTGCTCCAGCCTTTTTTATATATACGACTTCTTGTCCGCCTGACATCAATCCTCATATATCCTTTTATAAGCAAGTAAAGGCAGTCGATAGCTAAATAACATCTTTATAGGGATGCTACAGGTGAGAGCCGTAAATCCACTAGTCAAGGTTGTTCAAGTAAGGGGCTTTGACTAACATTTATCTCAATAAAAAAGCCAAATAAAGATATTTGGCTTTTTTGATATAACTTTTATTCTAAAGATGATTAATTTTTATAAGCGCTGACGTAAGCCACTAAATCAAGTACCTTGTTTGAATAACCAATTTCATTGTCGTACCAAGAAACGATTTTTACAAACTTATCGGTTAGTGCTATACCCGCACCCGCATCAAAGACTGACGTACACGTTTCGCCAATGAAATCATTAGAAACTACTTGATCTTCGGTATAGCCTAATATGCCTTGCAAATCACCATGAGCTGCTGATTTCATCGCATCGCAAATTTCTTGATAGGTTGCGCTACTTTTTAAATTAACAGTCAGATCTACAACAGATACATTTGGTGTTGGTACACGAAAGGCCATACCAGTGAGTTTGCCATTTAATTCAGGGATAACTTTACCAACCGCTTTTGCAGCACCCGTAGATGAAGGGATTATATTTTGTCCTGCACCACGGCCACCACGCCAATCTTTAGCTGAAGGGCTATCAACAGTTTTTTGTGTTGCTGTAGTTGCATGAACCGTCGTCATTAAACCACTTTCAATTCCCCAATTATCATTAAGAACCTTAGCAATAGGTGCTAGGCAATTAGTAGTACATGAGGCGTTTGATACAATATCTTCGCCTTTATACTCATTGAGGTTTACACCACAGACAAACATTGGGGTGTCATCTTTTGAAGGGGCAGAAAGTACAACTTTTTTAGCTCCGGCGATCAAATGCTTTCGTGCTGTCTCATCAGTTAGAAATAAACCGGTTGATTCAACAACAACATCAACATCTATTTCATCCCATTTAAGTTCTTCGGGGTTACGGATAGCGCTAACGCGAATAACTTTATCATTAACAATCAACTGACCATCTTTAACTTCTACCGTACCGTTAAAACGACCATGTGTTGAGTCATACTTAAGCATGTAAGCCATGTAGTCAATGTCGATTAAATCATTAATACCGACAATTTCAATGTCGCTTCTCTGCGCAGCAGCTCTAAATACAAAACGACCGATACGGCCAAAACCATTGATGCCAACTTTAATAGTCATGTTAAAATTCCAAATGAAAATAATGTAGTAAAATTACATCATTTTGAGATTTATACAAGCGATACTTGTCGTATTTGGCCTTTTATTGATAAAAAAGACGTTTTATTACGAATTGGGTCGGCTTTAATTGCTAGTGGCTTAGTTTTGTTCATGGTAGAATAAATGCCATTGTATTTCTCAGTATTTATGGACTTTCTACTATGACACAAGACAATAGTTTGTGTGACATCGGCTTTATTGGCCTTGGTGTAATGGGTAAAAATTTGGTGCTAAACTTAGCCGACAACGGTTACAGTATTGCTGCTTTTGATTTAGATAATGAAAAAGTGCTTGGCGTTATTGCCCAAGACAAATTGGAAAATGGTGAAAATAAGCAACGTGTTCACGGTTGCTCATCATATACAGAATTATTATCGCGATTAAAAACTCCCCATCTTATTGTACTTTCTGTACCTGCTGGTGCTCCTGTTGATCAAGTCTCTGAGAGTTTGATTGGCGCTGGTATTCAACCCGACGATATTATTATTGATACAGGTAATAGTCTGTGGGTTGATACCGTTGCTCGTGAGAAAAAGTATAAGAGTAATTTTATTTTATTTTCTTCAGCTGTCTCTGGCGGTGAAGTCGGCGCTCGATTTGGACCTGCTTTAATGCCCAGTGGCTCTCCTTATGCATGGACTCGCATCAAACCTATCTGGGAAGCCATATCAGCTAAGGTTGACGCCGAAACAGGTAAACCTTTAGAGCGGACTAAGCCAGGAGAAACCATTAAGAAAGGTGAACCTTGTGCCGCCTATATTGGCCCAGCCGGTGCGGGTCATTATGTAAAAATGGTTCATAATGGTATTGAATATGCGGATATGCAGATTATCTGTGAGGCTTATCATACTTTACGTGCGGGTTTAAATTTATCAACAGATGAGATTGCTGATATTTTTGAACAATGGAACCAAGGTCCTCTAGACAGTTATTTAATGGAAATATCTGTCGAAGTACTTCGCCATAAGGTGACCGAAGATAACATCCCGCTAGTGGATTTGATTCTCGATAAAGCGGGGCAGAAAGGTACAGGTTTGTGGACTGCGATGAGCAGTTTAGAATTAGGCACACCAGCTCCCACTATTGCCCAAGCGGTATACGCACGTTCCATCTCTTCATTTAAAGATTTAAGAGTGCAGAGTTCAAGTCTGCTTAACGGCCCTGAAGCTAAGACCTTAAATGCACAAGAAAAAACAGCGTTTATTGCTCGTTTACATGATGCGATTTACTGTGCGAAAATTTGTGCTTACGCCCAAGGTTTTCAATTAATGAAGCAAGCGGAGCAAGAGCATGATTGGGAGCTAGATTTTGCCAGTATTGCAAAAATATGGCGAGCGGGTTGTATTATTCGTGCAGCATTTTTACAATCTATTACCGATGCTTTTAAACGTAATGCGAAGTTAGAAAATTTAATGCTAGATGCATTCTTTGTGGAGCAATTAAATGCTCATCAATTAAATTGGCGTAAAACTGTTGCAGAAACCGCTTTAATGGGAATTTCAACCAGTGCAATAAGTTCATCGTTGACCTATTATGATGCGATGCGTACTGCGGTTCTTCCTGCAAATTTATTACAGGCACAAAGAGATTTTTTTGGTGCACATACTTTTGAACGTGTTGATCAAGCGCCAGGAAAGAAATTTCATGTTGAATGGTCACACCCTGAGCGCGAAATGATCGAATTTGGTCATTCAAAATAAAAAGGTGAAAATATATGTCTAAAGACCCTTATCAAGATAAGTTAACACCCGAGGCTTTTCGAGTATGTCGCTTGGCTGCCACAGAGCAACCGTTCAGTGGCGAGTATAACGATCATTGGCTAGCCGGTGTTTATCATTGTGCCTGTTGTGAAAAGGAGCTCTTTTCTTCAACAGATAAATTTCAATCGGGTTGCGGTTGGCCAAGCTTTTCTGCCGCTATTAGCCCAAATGTCGCCTACATTGAAGATGACAGCCTTGGAATGATGCGTACAGAAATCACTTGCAGTACGTGTGACTCTCATCTGGGTCATGTATTTGATGACGGCCCACAACCCACCGGTAAACGCTATTGTGTTAATTCATTAAGTTTACAGTTTAGCGCACTTTAAAAAGACAAGGTTTAATCTCTTGATTAAACCTAAACCTTTGGTGATTCAAAGGTTCCCGCTTCAATTTTATCTAAGGTTATATTGGCAATTTTATCTAATAATGTTTTATTTAATTTATAACCTACAACATAATTATTTAAAGACTTTTCAGTCACTTCTTTATTTTCTGGCGAATGTAAACGTAAAATTCTTAACCAAAGATAAGCTTTTTTAACATCTTGCTTTTCTATAAATATCGTTGCTATTGACTGAAAGATTTCTGCATTTATTTTCTGATCTGGTTGGTATAATTGCAAAGCTCGATAAAGTAACGTTAAGGTCTTTTTAGGATCTGTTTTTGTATAATGCGTCGCTAAGTTATATTGCGACCTTGAATTTTCAAGGGCTTTTGTCCCTTCTTGTGCTAAAAATTTATTTAAAGATTCTTCGTTGATATATCTCGACCAGTGATAGTAGAGCAGGTGAGGGTGATCTGAGGTTATTGTTTCTTTTGATATCTCTTTGATACGATTCTGTGCTTGAATTGCGTTATCAACTCTCATCGTTTGTTTATGTTTTAATTTAATATGCTCAATTTTTGAGGCATGAACCATACATTGTGCATAATCTTCGTAAGCAATGAGTTGATGATATTTATGTAGATCTGAACTAGCCAATTTTTCCTCTAAATTAGAAAAACCCACCGTAATACGTTCTCGTTTACACCATGAGTCTTCTTGAAATTCATTACAGATTTCAGAATTACTTTCACAAAGTTCAGCAAAGTTTGGCTTGCTATCACAAGCGGTTAATAAAAAAATTAGAGAGAAGTAGGCTATTATTGTCTTCATTTTTGTCCCATATTTGAGCGTGATATTATCTGTAACTAGTGGCGAAAGTTTTCAGGTTCGATTACAATAGTGCCGCAATTAATTATTATTGTTATTAGTGCTAATATTAATAATAACTCATCGTTCAATTGACTGAAATAAAAAGGTTTACGCAATGACTTCTCATCTTGAGGAACAATACCAAGCTAGCTGGCAAGAACGCCAAACATTTGCTGAAAATATGCAACCTATTATAGGGCAACTTTTCAGAAACAAAGGTCTCGAAGTATCTATTTATGGTCGTCCATTAGTTAATGCTTCTGCAATTGATATCATTAAAGCACATAAATCTGTTGCGCTACATGAAGACAGTAAATTACGTTTACGTGAAAGCTTTCCTTTTATTGATGCATTAAGACACATGGATTTAGCACCAGCACGTATTGATGTCGGTAAATTGGCCTACCGTTATTTATTTCTAGGTAAAGCTAATGGTCTGTCAATTGAGCAGTTTTTAGAAAAAGAATTAGTATCAATTAATAAAAATACTGACCCACAAAAGTCTAAAGATGTTGTTCTTTATGGTTTTGGTCGTATCGGTCGCTTATTAGCGCGTCTGTTAATTGAACGCGCAGGACCCTGCTCAACATTAAATCTACGTGCTATTGTTATTCGCCCAAGTGGTAAAGGTGATTTAGCAAAACGTGCCAGCCTATTACGTCGTGATTCAGTGCATGGTGCTTTTAACGGTAGTATTACTATCGATGAAGAAAATAGTGTCATTAAAGCTAATGGCGCATTTATTCAAGTTATTTACGCAAAAAATCCTAGCGAAATCGACTATACCCAATATGGTATTAATGACGCTTTAGTTGTTGATAACACCGGTGTATGGAGTGACGAAGAAGGTCTAGGGCAACATTTGCAATCAAAAGGTGTTGCTAAGGTATTGTTAACAGCACCCGCTAAAGGTGATATTAAAAATATCGTTTATGGCGTGAATCAAGATATGATTTTAGCGGATGACAAAATTGTTTCTGCAGCGAGTTGTACCACTAACGCTATTACACCAGTGTTAAAAGCCATTAACGATGAGTTCGGTATTAAGAATGGCCACGTTGAAACGGTTCATTCATATACGAACGATCAAAATTTAATTGATAACTACCATCCAGCTCCTCGCCGCGGTCGTAGTGCACCATTAAATATGGTTATTAGCACAACGGGTGCTGCTAAAGCGGTTGCTAAAGCATTACCTGAATTGAAAGGTTTGTTAACGGGTAACGCGATTCGCGTACCAACACCAAACGTTTCAATGGCTATCATGAATTTGAATTTGAAAAAATCAACTGATAAAGAAGCGTTAAACGATTACTTACGTAATATTTCGTTAAATTCTAAGTTACAAAATCAAGTAGATTATACGGCTTCAACTGAAATCGTCTCTACTGACTTGGTTGGCTCTCGATACGCTGGAGTTGTTGACTCTCAAGCAACGATTGTTGATGGCGATCGCGCTGTATTGTATGTATGGTATGACAATGAATTTGGTTACAGCTGCCAGGTAGTTAGAGTAATGCTAGAAATGTCAGGTATTCAGGTACCAACATTACCCGTTAATTAGTCTATAAGTTGATAACATTGTTGGTGTGAGTTGATGCCAACAATTTATAGCGAAAAAAAAGCCGCACTTTATTTATATAGTGCGGCTTTTTAGTTTATACGGAAAAATTATTTTCCAGCGTTCGCTATTATAGCTCTCGCCATTTCATCAGCTACTTTACCTGTTGGTAAGTTTTTCTCGTTCGCAGTTACAAAAACATTCATTAGTGTGTGATAAATATTTTCGACCAAACTTGTCGCCTTATCAGCACAATAAGGTTCAGGATAAATTTCAAGGGCAACATTTATAATTCCCCCAGCGTTAATGACGTAGTCAGGAGCATACAAAATACCCTTGTCTAAAAGGACTTGGTCATGGCGACTTTCTGCAAGTTGGTTATTAGCACAGCCGGCAATGATCACCGCTTTAAGTTCTGCAATGCTATCGTCATTAATCGACGCGCCTAACGCACAAGGTGAAAATACTTCAACATCTTGTTTGTAAATATCGTCTAAGCTAACAACTGTCGCATCTAACTCGGCAACGGCTTTATCTAAAATTTCTTGGTTAATATCAGTGACGATTAATTTCGCACCCGCAGCATGAAGTCGCTCACAAAGTGAATAACCAACACTACCAAGCCCTTGAACAGCCACTTTAATACCGGTTAAATCATCAGATCCTAATTTAAACTTAACCGCTGCTTTAATACCTAAAAATGTACCTAGCGCAGTGAAGGGGCCTGGATTACCACTTTTTCCTTCAAGACCCGAAACATAGTCGGTAACTTGATTAACAATAGCCATATCACCAGTAGTAATATTTACATCTTCAGCGGTGTAATAACGGCCACCTAGATTATTAACGGCTTTGCCATAAGCTTTGAATAAATCGTCTGACTTTAAGTGTCTAGGGTTACCAATAATAACCCCTTTACCACCGCCAAGTTTTAACCCAGCCATAGCATTTTTGTAGGTCATGCCTTTTGATAAACGTAAAACATCTTTTAATGCTGCTTCATCATTTACATAATCCCAAAAACGACAGCCACCTGCTGCCGGTCCAAGTGCAGTACTGTGTACTGCTATGATAGCTTTTAAGCCTGTTGCATCATCGCTGCAATAAACAACTTGTTCATGATTGTCGAAATCTACTAAATCAAAAATTGCCACTTCTAAATCTCCACGTAAAAAGTTTTGTTAATATTCTTTTTACTTCTGTAATAAGAGTTGTATTGTTTCGATGCGCACAATACCACTTAGCCTAATGTTGCGCTAGCCGTCAGATCAAAATATAACGGTCACTATGTTAGGGTAAATGTATAGAATAAAGCACAAAATTTAATAATAGTGGCAAAAGGATAAGAAGAGTGGCTTATTAGGAGAGTAGGAATTAATAAACTAGTGATTAAAAGCGAAGCGGGTAGATTTTTTTATATTCTCAACAGCACAGGTCATACGCTGTCTTGGCATACCTGCTTCCATAAATACTGCGCCAGCACTGATAAAGTTAAATTTTCTAAAATATTCAACATCATCAAGTGGACTATAAATAAATACTTCATCAAGTTTGAGATCTTTAGCAATAGCCAGTAAACCTTTGACAACATCTCTGTCGATGTTTCTTTTTCTAAAAGACATCAATACTGCGATGCGAGAAATTTCACCCGTAGATAATATACGGCCCGTTGCAACGGGCTCTTGAGTAATATCATCACAAACTAAGACATGAAATGCATAGTGATCTTTTCGGTCAAACTCTATTTTTCGTGGAATACGCCATTCACAAATAAAAACTTTTTCGCGGACATCTCTTAATAGTGATGCCGCTTGTTCCCAATTTACTCTACTGACACTGAACGACATTATAACTATTCCACGTGTTGTTATTCAATATACCAAAAGCCCATATTTAGAACACTAGTCAATAATTGTTCATTTTTCAAATTTGTTAGTAAACTTTTTACTGTTTGAGTGGTCAAAGTTTGCTGTTTTGTTAGGTATGTCGCTAATGTGATTGTTTCTTTATCAATTAAAAAGCTTTCACCATTAATATATAAAAAACTTGTTTCGTTGGGCGCTTGTTCCTGATGTTGAAAAGGAACAATTAAGCTTTTTATCCCGGAAACAGGCACTAAGGTGTTTTCTGCTTCAGCCAGAATATCGGAAAGTTGTTCGCTGTCGATAGGCGTGACCGGCATTAATATTTCTAAGGCATGGTGGTTCTGTGTAAGATATTTGCCGATAAAAGGAGTAAATAACTTATCGTCATCAAGTTGTGCTTTCATGAACGCCTTTAACTTTTCGATATCCATTTGTTCAAGTTGTTCGGGATGACTGGTTAGTGTACGTTCATTATCAGGAAAACGTGCTTCTCCAAGGTTTTCATCTATTAATTTATCAGCAAAACCAGACCATAATTCCTGATTGTTCGGTGCTTGAAAACCAATAGAAAAATTCATCGAGTTCTCTAATGACACGCCATTGTGTGGATGATTTGGTGGAATATAAAGTAAATCACCTGCTTCGGTTATTTCGTCGATAACAGCAACAAAACTAGAGACTTGTTTTAAATCAGGGTGAGGTAATAGCTGTTTTAGTGAACTATCAGGCGCACCAACTTGCCAGCGACGCTTTCCTTCACCTTGCACAATAAAGACATCGTACTGGTCTAAATGAGCACCAACACCGCCATTGGGTGTTGAAAAGCTAACCATTACATCATCAATACGCCATTGTGGAATAAAATTAACAGCTGCTAGCAATGATTGGGTATCGCGAGACCAATTATTTACCGCCTGCACCAGTAGCGTCCAGTTCTGTTCGCCAAACTTATCGAATGAATCAAAAGGACCTTGCTCTACTTGCCAGTCACCATTATTACAGGCAATAATACGCGATTCAATTTCGCTTTCCATCGCGAGGCCAGCAAGTTCGTTGGCATCAATTGGGTCGGTGAAGTCTTTGAACGCACCTTTTATTAATAACGGTTTTTTTTGCCAATATTCTTTTAAAAACTGCTCAGGCGTTAATTCGCCCCAATGGATTTTTTGCATTACGTGTTACTCTCTATTTTACTACTGTTAATTGGCGTGCATAAATGCACTAATACCATAATAAATCAGGGCGTTGCTAAAAAGCCAAGACATATAGGTTTCCGTTTATCCTGAACATATACGTTCATTGGCATCCATGCCATCACGTTATACCGTTCATCCTGAACATAAAAAGGAACCGCGAGGTTCCTTTTTATTAGCATACGTTTAGATAAAACTAGTCTAATTCGTTAATAAACTCTACTGCGCGACCTATGTAACTCGCGGGTGTCATTTCACATAACTGTGCTTTAGCCGCATCAGGTAATTCAAGCGTCATAATGAAAGCGCGCATTGAGTCGCCATTAACGCGTTTACCGCGAGTTAGCTCTTTTAATTTTTCGTATGGCTTTTCGATACCATAACGACGCATTACTGTTTGTACGGGTTCAGCTAAAACTTCCCAGTTGCTGTCTAATTCAGCAGCTAGATTTGCTTCATTTACTTGTAACTTACTAATACCTTTTAATGTAGCGCCGTAAGCTATCATCGCATGAGCAAAACCAACACCTAAGTTACGTAAAACCGTTGAATCAGTTAAGTCACGTTGCCAGCGAGAAATCGGTAATTTTTGCGCCAAGTGGGTAAATAATGCATTAGCAATGCCTAAGTTACCTTCAGAATTTTCAAAGTCAATTGGATTAACTTTATGTGGCATTGTTGATGAACCAATTTCACCTGCAATGGTTTTTTGCTTAAAGTGACCCATCGCGATGTAACCCCAAATATCACGATCAAAATCGATTAAGATGGTGTTAAAGCGGGCAATGGCATCAAATAATTCGGCAATGTAATCATGTGGTTCAATTTGAGTCGTAAAGGGATTAAACGATAAACCTAATGAAGTAACAAATTCATTAGCAAATTCATGCCAATTAACTTCAGGGTAAGCTGATAGGTGTGCATTGTAATTGCCAACAGCACCATTAATCTTACCTAATAATTCAACATCAGCAATTTGGGCACGTTGACGTTTAAGACGAATATAAACGTTGGCCATTTCTTTACCCAAAGTACTTGGAGAAGCAGGTTGACCGTGAGTACGACACATCATTGGAATGGTTTTGTATTCAATTGCTAGTGCTTTAATTGCCGCTAATATTTTATCCATTTCTGGTAATAAAACGTCGGTACGACAGTCATTTAACATTAAACCGTGCGAAAGGTTGTTAATATCTTCAGATGTACAAGCAAAATGAATAAACTCAGTGACTGCGTTTAATTCAGCATGATCAGCAATTTTTTCTTTTAAGAAATACTCAACCGCTTTTACATCATGATTAGTGGTCGCTTCAATGTCTTTAATACGCTGTGCGTCTACTTCACTGAAGTTATCAACAATCGCATTTAATGTTGCCGTAGCGTCATTACTAAAAGCCGGAACTTCTGCAATTTCTGTCGTTGCTGCAAGTTTTTGTAACCAACGAACTTCAACGGTAACACGGTATTTTATTAAACCAAATTCACTGAATATAGGGCGTAATGACTTAACTTTGCTGCCATAACGACCATCTACTGGAGATATTGCACTTAACGCTGAAAGTTCCATAGGGTTTTCCTAATATTTAAAGTAAGGTTAAAAACTAATTTTGAATTTGTTTAACAAGCTTTGAGCAGCTGCTCGGCACATTCAACCAATTTTGAACGTGAAAATAAAATACTTCGGCGTTGTCCACCGACCTGTCGCCATAAAACACTTGAGCGAATACCGGCTAATAACAAGGCACGTATCTTATGTTGATTGACTGATTGCTTTAATATAGCGGGTTCGCCTGCTACCTGGATAGGTGTTCCGAGCGGGCTGATCAAATCGCTATAAATTGACGCTAAGCTCGAAACGAGTGTTTCACTGGTAATGCCATAATGTACTAATTGACGTTGGCTTTGGCTAATTCGTTCACCGAGCGCATTCATTTTATCGCTATATTTACTTAAACGACGCTCTAAACCCAGTAAGCTCACCACATAACGGGTGATCTCAGGATCTTTGTTAGTTGATTTATTGCCTAAATGGTTAACTAGTGTTGTTAATCCTATTTTTAAATGACTCATTTCACCACCGTAAACTTCCATGGTGTTTTTAGGCGATGTGATCATGACACTATTAAGTAATAAGGCGAGTTCGTCTTCGTCTATTTGCCCACTACGAGATATTTTTTGTACCCAATAAGCGACTTGACAAACCGCGGCAAGTGTTAGGGTTTGTTCATTTATACTGTTCATAACTATTAACTGCTCAACTAATTTTCGTTATAACTTAACGGATAAGTGTGTTGATGATACCGCCGCCAAGACAAATATTATCTTGATAAAAAACTACAGATTGTCCTGGTGTTACTGAACTTTGTGCTTCATCAAACATGACTAAATATTCACCATCGCTCATCGGAGATAGATGACAAGGGACATCATCTTGGCGATAGCGGGTTTTAACGGTACATTTTATTGGCGTATCAAGAGGTTTGCGGTTCACTAAATGCAATTGATTACCGATTAAACCTTTAGAAAATAGACGAGGGTGGTTATGACCTTGACCAACAATTAAAACATTGCGCAATAAATCTTTTTCAACAACGTACCAAGGCTCTTCTCCGGCATTAGCTAAACCGCCTATGCGAAGGCCTTTGCGCTGACCTAGCGTGTGGTACATTAAACCGTCGTGCTCACCAATGACATCGCCTTCAGCGGATTCAATTTTTCCTGGCTGCGCGGGTAAATATTGACCTAAAAAATCTTTGAATTTACGCTCACCAATAAAACAAATACCCGTACTGTCTTTTTTATTATGAGTGATTAAGTCAGCCTGTTCGGCAATGGCGCGTACTGCAGGCTTTTCGATATTACCCACAGGGAATAATGTCCGTCCCACTTGCTCATCGCTTAGCGTATATAAAAAGTAACTTTGATCTTTATTACTGTCTAAACCGCGTAACATAGCCCACTGACCATCAATAAACTCACGCTGAACATAGTGTCCGGTGGCAATATAGTCGGCATCTAAGTCTTCACAAGCAAACTCTAAGAAGGCCTTAAATTTGATTTCTTTGTTACACATAATATCAGGGTTCGGCGTGCGACCTGCTTTATATTCAGCTAAGAAATACTCAAAAACATTATCCCAGTATTCTGTTGCGAAATTAATGGTGTGTAACTTTATACCGAGTTTGTCACAAACAAGTTGTGCATCTTCGAGGTCTTGTGCCGCTGCACAGTATTCATCGGTATCGTCTTCTTCCCAATTTTTCATGAACAGGCCTTCAACTTGATAACCTTGTTCAATCAATAAGTGTGCAGAAACAGAGGAGTCAACACCGCCAGACATACCAACAATTACTTTGGTGTCGTGTGGTGCTTTACTTATAGGCGCGGTGTTTTGGTTTTCAGCGCTCGATGATACTTGTGATGACATTAAAACTACAAATCTAGAGAAAAAGGCGAAAAATTATAGCATGTCAGGATTTAGGGGCATAGATTAAAGATTGGATTTTAATGAAGATAATGATATTTTTTTTCCATTTTTCAAAACAGCTAAGTAATCCTCAATACATTCCAAGACCAGCGTGCTGCGTAATTGTGCAGATTTTGCTTTTATTTCATCAAATGACAGCCAATGGGTGGCAATAATCTCATCATCTTGAGGGATACTTTGTAGAAATTCATCAAGTTCGATAACAAAACAAAATCGAAGGTAATAAAGATTAATATCCGGGCGATAAAAATAATAAATACCTGAAACATAATTCGGCGAAAGTGCTAAGCCTGTTTCTTCAAGAACTTCTCGTTCAATGGCACTAATTAAGTTCTCATTCGCCTCTAAGTGTCCAGCAGGTTGGTTAAAGACTTTTTTACCTTTTTCAATTTCTTCAACCAATAAAAACTTATTTTGATGAACAATAATAGCTGCCACGGTAGCATTGGGCTTAAATTGATCTTCGCCATGGTCATTACCGGCAGTGTTAACCGCTAGTGTCATATTCTTATTCACTTTTAAGTTGTTGGTAATGGCCATTTTCGATACCGTCAAGGCTGTATTGACCAATGCTGTAACGGATAAGTCGTAGCGTTGGAAAATTAATAGCCGCGGTCATTCTGCGGACCTGCCGGTTCTTTCCTTCGGTAATCGCGATACTGAGCCATGTCGTGGGAATATTCGCTCGATCGCGTATCGGCGGATTACGTGGCCAAAGGTCTGGTTCATTGATCACTTTTACTTTCGCTGGTAACGTTTGGCCATCTTTTAGTTCTACACCCTTTCGAAGTTTTTGTAAATCAGCTTGCTGTGGTACACCCTCGACTTGTGCCCAATAGGTTTTTTCAGTTTTTTCGGTTGGGTTAGCCAGTTTGTGCTGCAATTTCCCGTCATTGGTCAGCAACAATAAGCCTTCACTGTCGCGGTCTAAACGCCCAGCGGCATAAACGTCTTTAATCGGAATAAAATCTTTTAAGGTTTTACGCTGCTGATCGTCAGTAAATTGTGACAGTACATCAAAGGGTTTATTGAAAAGTACTAACACTCGATCTGCTGGGGCAGGGCGAGGCTTAACATCTTTTAATGCGCGACTCTTAGATAATCGACGATTAGTTGAGTTTGACGCTTTTGCACGCTTAGTGAGGTTAGTCAAAGCTTATCCTTTTGAAATAATTTGATAGGGCGGTAAAGAATCAAGTAATTGCTTACCATAGCGCTTGGTCACTAAACGTTTATCCATTAAAGTAATGATACCGGTATCTTTCTCATTTCGCAGTAATCTTCCTGTCGCTTGAATCAGTTTTTTGGATGTTTCTGGCACTGAAATCGACATAAAAGGATTGCCGCCTTTAGCGGTAATGTATTCAGCTTGTGCTTCTTCAACGGGTGATGTTGGAACAGAGAAGGGTAATTTGGTAATAATCAAATTCGTTAAATATTTACCGGGTAAATCTAGACCCTCAGAAAAACTTTGTGTGCCAAAAATTATACTGGTTTTATCTTCATCACAGCGTTTTCTATGGGCCTCTATAATATGCTGACGTGACTGCTCACCCTGAACTAGAATCTCCATTTTGTGCTGCTCTCGTAAGGATTTAGCTACTTGCTCCATTTGCCAATACGAAGAAAATAGCACTAAACAGGCTTTTTCTTGCTTAATTAACGCCGGTAACTCATTAATTAATTCATCGGTGAACTGAGGGCTACTTGGCTCATTTTTCATTTTAGCGATAACAAGTTGCGCATTGTTTTGATAATCAAACGGAGAGTCGACTTTTTGATATTGGGTGCCATCATTAATTTGTAAACCGACCTGGCGTCGAAAATGCTCAAACGAATTCAATGCTAAAATAGTGGCTGAACATAATACCGCCCCTTCACATTTTGACCAGAGAATATCTTCAAGGGTAAAGCCAACTTCAATAGGGGAAGCCGACACTAAAAAGTCACTACGTTTCCCTGTCAGTTTTTCGAACCACCTTGCCATTGGAGCGCCTTTCTCACTGTCTGTTTTGGCATACATTTTCCATAGTGAGTTGAAATTTTCTAACCGTTGGATCATAAAACCAGCTTCTGCAAGTAAGGGCTCGGCAACAAACATTTTACACTCCCCGTCTTTCACTGACTCCATCAATAAGTTATATAGCTTGTTGCAATGTCCTAAACATTTTTTACTGAGCTCTGCTAAATCTTTAGCTGAGTTTTTTAAGTTCGGTGGAACGATTCCGTTTTCAAAACGATATAATGCCGCCTCGTCATCACGAGAGAAACGGCTATTTTCTTTAGCTTTTTCATTGAAATATAACGCCTGATTGTTTTCGATAAAGCTCGCTACTTTTTGCATTTCCATTAATAAATCTTGGCAATCGTCCCCTAACTTTAACGAGGGTGAAATGGCCGAAGTCGACTTTATTAATTTTGCCATCTTATCGCCGGTTTCTTTTAACTTAGTTAGCCAATCAATGGCACCTTTAATGGCAACATTCGCACTTGAATGATCACGGGTTACTTTAGGCAGATGATGTGCTTCGTCAATAATGTAAAAAGTGTCTTCTGGCGAGGGTAAAATAACACCTCCACCAAGCTCTAAATCAGCCAGTAATAAACTATGGTTAATGACCAACACATCGGCAGACTCCATGGTTTCTCGAGCTTTATGAAAAGGGCAATGGGTGTGATCGGCTAAATGTTTTAAACAACTGTGTTTGTCACATTGAATTTGTTGCCATAAATGATGAGGGATAGGGTCAGCCCAAGAATCTAGATCGCCTTGCCATTTATTATCCGTTAACGCTTTATGTAAATGATGTAATAGCTTTATATCCATGGCATTAGGTTTTTGCGCAAAGGTGAAACCGGCCTGAGGTGAATCGTCTTGACTGACAGCCAGCGCTAATTTTTGCCGACAAACATAGCGTTGGCGACCTTTGACTAAGGTGAAATTAAAATCTAAGCCTGAATGTTTTTTTAAGAAGGGTAAATCTTTATCCACTAATTGTTCTTGTAGCGCAACTGTTGCAGTAGAAATACAGACCTTTTTTTGACGTGACATCGCTAACGGAATAGCGCCTAATGAATAAGCCAAGGATTTACCCGTACCGGTGCCGGCTTCTATGGTAATAATTTTTCGCGCTTTATCGTATTCTCCCGCAAGAGTTTTAGCTATTTCGGCAATCAAAAAAGTTTGCTGTTTTCTTGGATGAAAGTTTTCTAAATTTTCACCAATGGTTTTATACGATGTGCGAATTGCTACTTTAATTTTATCGCTTAGCATGCTGTTAGCCATTTAGGGTTCATTAGGTTATATACTCATTCCAGTTAAATAGGCTGAATCCTGTATCTTCAAATAGGATGAGTATATACTGCTGTATGTATTAACAGTTTATCGTTATCCGCAACGAATTAAAATAATTAATGTCATTAACTGTAGAAAAATTAACGCCTAGCTTGAATTATGGCTTTTTATTAACCCGTCAAGCCTATGATACCAAACAAGGTATCGAATTGTCTTTATGGGTTAAAACCCTTCAAGGTGCTGTTAATGTTATTGTGCAAAATCAACAGGCATTATTTTTTGTTGAACAAACGCAGCAACTACTCGCGCAAAGTCTCCTGTCGGAGCAGCGAATAGTAACGGCTAAAGTTACCCCGCTTGCGCTTAAAACCTTTAATCAACAACTCGTCAGTGGCTTTTATTTTTCAACGATGCGTGAATTCTATCGCGCACGCGATGTTTTAAAACAAGCCCAAATAAAATGCTATGAAGACGATTTTCGCCCTGATGAACGCTTTTTAATGGAGCGCTTTATTACCGCTGGTATTGAATTTATCCCTCGGTTAACAGCTTCATCGGTAACCGAATCTGCCAAACAGTTTTCACAGACTAACTTTGCTACCTTTTATAGTGACAAATGCCGTGCAACGGATAAGACTCAGTTACTTGATGATATTGCTTTAACTATGGTATCACTTGATATTGAGTGTTCAATGGCAGGGGAGCTTTATTCTATTGGCTTACATTCTCATAAAATGTCTGATGGTAAGCCGATAAAATGTGTTTTGATGATCGGTGATCAAAACAAGTTTTTAGCAAAAATAACGCAGTCCAAGTTATCTGACGCTGAGGCGACAGAAATCGCAGAGCACATCGTTTGGCTTGACAATGAACAAGCGTTGCTCGCTGAGCTGATCGCTTGGATAAAAATCCACGACCCCGACATTTTTATTGGTTGGAACGTGATTAACTTTGATTTTAATTTGCTACAAAAACGCTGTGATATTTATAATATCCCTTTTAATATCGGCCGCAATGATAAGTCACCTCGCTGGCGAACACGTTCGGCAGGCGGTAGTCAAAATGAGCAAAAATTTATTGATGTCGCTGGCAGAGTGGTCCTTGATGGTATTGATTTACTAAAAAACGCGACTTATAACTTTCCAAGTTTTTCCCTTGATTTTGTTGCCAATGCCTTATTAGGTAAAGGGAAGAAGGTTGATGATGTTGACAATAGAATGCAAGAGATTAACGACAACTTTACCAATGACAAGCTAGCTTTAGCCGCTTATAACCTTGAAGATTGCCATTTAGTTACCCTGATCTTTGAACAATCTCTATTACTAGAATTCACGCGTTTGCGCGCCAAACTAACTGGTTTATCTATAGACCGTATTGGCGGCTCTGTGGCAGCGTTTACCAATTTATATTTACCTAAATTACACCGTAGTGGTTATATTGCGCCCAATATGGGCGATGGCTTGCAAGGGCTAATTTCTCCTGGTGGTTATGTGATGGACTCTATTCCGGGTTTATATAAAAATGTTTTAGTACTTGATTTTAAAAGTCTTTACCCCTCTATTATTCGAAGTTTTAATATTGATCCTATGGGCCTAATTGAAGGTTTACAATCACCTGAAACTAGTATCAAAGGTTTTGATGGTGCTTATTTCTCTAGAGATAAGCATTTTTTACCTGAAATTATTAATGAGTTGTGGTTAGAGCGTGATATCGCTAAAAAAGATAAAAATGCGGCATTGTCGCAAGCGATAAAAATTATTATGAATTCGTTTTACGGGGTCTTAGGCTCTACGGGATGTCGATTTTTTGATCCACGTTTATCGGGCTCAATCACTAAACGAAGCCATGAATTATTAATCACCACTAAAATGTGGCTAGAAGATGATGGTTATCAAGTTATTTATGGTGATACCGATTCTATTTTTGTCAGTGTTGACGATGATTTTAGTCACCAGCAATGTCAAAAGCTGGGTAAAACCTTACAAGATAAAATTAATCTTAGGTGGCAAGCAACGCTTAAAAAAGAATTTGCGATAGAAAGCCAACTTGAAATTGAGTTTGAAACACATTTTAGCCAATTTTTGATGCCAACCATCAGAGGGCAAGATGTCGGTACTAAGAAGCGTTATGCTGGCATTGTAGAAAAGAATGGCTCATCAGAATTGATTTTTAAAGGCTTAGAAAGCGTCCGCACCGATTGGACTGAACTGGCTAAAACTTTTCAACGAGAGTTGTATTTAAAAATATTTAATGGCGAACCTTTTGCTGACTATGTACGCAATATTGTTACTCAAACATCAGCAGGGCAATTAGATCATTTACTGGTGTATCGTAAACGCATTCGTAGGCAGTTAGATCATTACGTTAAAAACGTGCCTCCACATGTGAAAGCGGCACGTTTAGCCGATGATATAAACAAGATAAATAAGCAACCGCTAAAATATCAGCAACGTGGTTGGATAGAGTACTTGATCACGACTTCTGGACCGCAAGCAAAAGGTTATGTTAACGCGCCACTCGATTACCAGTTTTATATCGATCGGCAATTAGCGACCGTTGCTGATGCTATTTTACCTTTTGTCGGGAGTAGTTTCGAAAAATTAACCAGTGATCAAATGAACTTGTTTCAATAGCCTCTGCTGTTTTAATTAATATAAATAAATCGTGCATCATGCTTGGAAAGATCATAAGGTGACTTTATTGAGTTAGCTATTTAGATGGCTAAATGAATTTTATGTTTTAGGATGAAAGATCATGATCAACGATACCAAAATAGTCAATGCGGGACGAAAATCAAAATGGACACGTGGCGTTGTTAATCCCCCAGTAGAACGTGCATCAACCGTTGTTTTTAATACGGTTAAAGAAATGAATCACGCAACAGCAAATCGTGGTAATCAAGTACTTTTCTATGGCAGAAGAGGCACCTCAACGGCTTTTGCTTTCGCCGATGCTATGACTGATCTCGAAGGAGGCGCTGGTTGTGCCATTTATCCATCGGGTACTGCGGCGATCACTAATGCTATTCTTTCGTTTGTTAAAACCGGTGACCATATCCTTATGGTCGATACGGCTTATGAACCCACGCGTGATTTTTGCGATAAAATATTGGTCAATATTGGCGTTGAAACGACTTATTACGATCCAACTATTGGCCGAGATATAGCCAGACTTATTAAAGAAAACACCCGACTTATTTTCTTAGAGTCTCCTGGCTCTATTACCATGGAAGTTCAAGATGTTCCCGGTATAGCTGAAGTTGCTCACCAGCATGGCTGTATGGTTATGCTCGATAATACTTGGGCTGCAGGGGTTAATTTTCAACCTTTTGATTATGGTGTCGATATTTCGATTCAAGCAGCGACTAAATATATCGTTGGTCATTCAGATGTGATGTTAGGTACGGCAATAGCCACTGAAGAGTATTGGCCACAACTGCGTGAAAACAGTTATCTGATGGGGCAATGTACTTCACCCGATGATCTATATTTGGCAATGCGTGGCATTCGTACCTTAGGTGTGCGTTTAAAACAACATCAAATTAGTGCGCTAAAAGTGGCTAATTGGTTAGCAACACGCGAAGAAGTTGATGTTATTCTTCATCCTGCATTCGAATCGTGTCCGGGCCATGAATATTTTAAGCGTGACTTTACTGGTGCTAACGGTTTGTTTTCATTTGTGTTAACCCGCGGTGATAAGCAATCACTTAATGCCTTACTTGATGGTATGGAACATTTTAAAATGGGCTATTCGTGGGGCGGTTTTGAAAGTTTAATTTTGGGTAATACCAATGTTGGGCGTTTGCGAACAGCGACAAAGTGGAATTATGAATATCCATTAATTCGCCTGCATATAGGTTTAGAGGATGTTGATGACTTAATTGCCGACCTTGCTCGAGGCTTTGATAGATTGAACACTGCCTTAGAAAATAAATCTTAGACAGTATTTTATTAAAAAATAAAGCTTAGGCTTTACGCGTTAAAAGTTTGGAATTTACATGCTGCTATGCACAACACAAAGGTTAACCATTAGGCACCTGAATGAGCAGGACCATGAATTTGTTCTGCAATTATTGAATGATGATGCTTTTATTAAAAACATTGGTGATAAAGGGGTTAGAGAGACTAAAGATGCAATTGCCTACTTAGTTAATGGTCCACTAGCAAGCTATAGCGAACAGGGTTTTGGGTTAAATTTAGTCGCTTTGAAAAGTGATAATACACCGATTGGACTCTGTGGTTTGTTAAAGCGGACTGAATTGGAATTCCCTGACTTAGGTTATGCCTTGTTACCTGAATATTGTTCGCAAGGCTTTGCTCGAGAAGCCTCATTAGCCGTATTAAAAGTTGCTTATGACAATAATTATGCAGCAAATGTTGTCGCGATCACCTCACTAGAAAATACTCCCTCTAACGTATTATTAAAAAAGCTTGGTTTTGTATTTGAACAGACTATAGAGTTTTATGGGTCAACCAATAATCTTTATAAAGTTAGACTGGCTTCAATTTTTGAACAGTAACCAACTTTAAAGACAGTAACGTTTAACACTAGGATATGGACTTAAGTGTAAATATCCTAGTGTTGCCAATTTCCTCTCAAACCGTTTACATTAGGGTAAAGGACAAACCTCTAGCTCTTTTTGTTGATAATAATCAGCGGTTAGCCCGAGTAATTGTGGCACTGTTGCCGCAATTACAATAGAAGAGAAAGTGCCCACTAAAATCCCTGAAAATAGCGCAATAGAAAACCCCGCTAAAGACTCCCCGGCAAAACCCCATACAGCCATAATAGTCACTAAGGTTGTTCCTGAGGTGATCATCGTTCGCACTAAGGTTGATTTAATGGCTTGATTGATCACTTCATCTATTGTGGTGTCATGGGTAGATTTCATTATTTCTCTGATTTTGTCACCGACAATAATAGAGTCATTTAACGAGTAACCTACAATAGCTAATAAACTCGCTAATATTGTTAAATCAAAGGGGATACCAAACCATGCAAAAAGCCCGAGTACAATAAGTACATCATGAAAAAGGGCAATAACAGCCCCCGCAGCTAAACGCCATTCAAATCTAAAAGACAAATACATTAAGATAACAATGATTGCGGTTAATAGTGCTAAGCCACCTTGGTTAATTAAGTCTTCTCCGACTTGGCTGCCAATGTAAATAGCATCTTGAGGGCTAATGTTTAGTTGATTTTTGTCAGCAAAATCAGATAGCCATGCCTTATCTTGTAAACTGACGTTATTATCTGCTTGTTGAACACTCCAATGAGTCCCTTGCTCTGCAGAGGTCAGTTTAAAGCTTTCTGGAAGATAGTTACTGAGTAAGTTATTCATATCCTGTTGACTGAGTGATTTCTCGGTTGAAAATTCAGTTAAGTAACCACCGGTAAAATCTAAACCAAGTGCTAAACCTTTATTTAATAGTCCTACTAGCGCTATAACAACAAAAATCATAGCTATAAAACAACCCACTAGGCGAAAAACACTTAATTTAGACGTGCTATTTATTTTAAAATTTTTCATACATTAACACCTAATAATTGAGCTTTATTTTTTCGAATGACAAGGTTTGTTAAACTTTTAGAAACAAAAACGCCGGTGAACATACTGGTTAAAATACCTAAACACAAAATAAGGGCAAAACCTTTTACTGGGCCGTTGCCTATGGTGTATAAAATAATACCAGTGATCATGGTGGTTACATTGGCATCAAGAATTGTTGAAAATGCACTTTTATAGCCTTGCTCAACAGCTGAGAGCACTTTATGTCCACGCTTTAACTCTTCTTTTATCCGCTCAAAGATAAGTACATTGGTATCTACAGCCATACCAACCGTCAATACTAAACCAGCAATACCCGGAAGTGTTAGTACTGCCCCAGGGAGTAACGACATCAACCCTAGTAAGCTTATTAAGTTTAATGTTAACGCTACATTAGCGATAAGCCCCAAAGTTCTATACCAAAAAACCATGAATAACAAAGTAAACCCCATGCCTATACTCAGTGCTTTTATACCATTTTTGATATTATTTTCGCCGAGTGTCGCTTCAATGGTGCGCTGTTTTACTATAGTTACTGGCGCTGTTAGCGAACCTGCTCGCAATAATAATGACAGTTCTTGTGCCGCATGTTGGCTGGGCATGTTGGTAATACTAAACTGTGAACCTAAGTGTTGTTGAATGGTGGCAACATTAATTATTTTACTTTTTTTGACCATTTGATCACCAGCATCTCGATAGAACTCAGAAAACACCGTCACCATAGCATTACCAATATTTTGCTTAGAAAATTGCGACATCTTCTTACCACCTAAGGCATCTAAGGTGAGGTTGACTAAAGGCATGCTCATTTGATCTTGTCCTGCGCGAGCATTTTCGATATTACTACCTGAAAAAACTACCTGACTGTTTAAGGTAAACGTTCTGCCATGTTCGTCCGCCATGCGTAATATACCTGCTGCATTTGAGTTTTCGGCAAGCTGATAAAAATCAAGTGATGCCGTGGCACCTATAATACGTTTTGCTTCCTCGGGATCATGAACACCAGGCAATTCAATACGAATATGGTTTTTACCTTGTTGAAGTGTAACCGCTTCGGTTATTCCCAACTCAGCTATTCTTCCACGCATCGTTTTTAATGTTTGCTGCATAGTTTCTTGGCGAAATTGAGCTTTTTTTTGCGAGGAGTATGACAAGATCACTTGGTCATTTTGATTTTTTTGTTGAGATAAATCAGGGTAGGCTGCTTTTATTTGAGTGAAAAGTATAGCCATTTTACTTTTGTCAGCGTTAGAAAAATTCACCGAAAGGTTTTGATTGTCCGCATCACTAGTAAGATCAATCTTATGTTGAACAACACTAACGCCTCGAATACGTTCTTCCATAGCAAGGGTTTTTATTGCTAATGCGATGTTTTTAAGTCGGTCAAATAAAGCTTGTTTTGTGTCGACATCAAGTACAAATAATACTCCACCACTTAAATCTAAGCCTAATTTTATTGGCTTAGCGTCGAATGATTGCAACCATGAGGGTACGCCACTTATCACCGAGGTCTCAACCCGATAATGATTAAACTCATTAGATAAACGTGTGTTAACTGACGCTATGTCGGCTGTATTACTGAGTGTTATTGACGTTGTCTTATCAATAGTATGAATTTTATCAACGGTTAAGTTGTTCTTATTCAATAAACCTTTAAGCTCACTAGTCGTTAGTTGTTGCACGTTCGCATTAATAGGTGAGAGGACAATTGTGACTTTATCTTTATATATGTTGGGTAGGGCATTTACTAATAAAAAAACTAAGGTGAAAATAATTAATAGGTTTTGCCATGTAAAGTAACGATATGGCTTTTTTCTAGGTGAATTCATCATAAAATCTCGAAATTTTGCTACATTTACTCTCTAAATTTTAGAAAAGCGCCTGCAACAAGGGTCACTGTTAAAGCAGTGACGGGAAAAAGGAAAAATAAGTTAATAATGGTTAGATGATGAATCTATGAATGATAAGTCAGGCGAGCTGTGTATAGCGTATTGCCATCTTTCCAACCAGCAAGTCGATTAGAGTTTGAACGATGACTGAGTTGTTCATACCAATTAAGTTTAGCAGGAGGGTTTGCAAGATTTTTAAATAAACTTGCAGAGAGTTTTAGCGTAAAAAACTCAGTAACGAGAAGATAGTTTGGCGTGGTTTGTATTTCATTAATAAATAAAGAGGCGGAAATTAAATTTAAGCGCGGTAAGTTAACCACATCATCGGGGGCAATATTATCTATTAATACCGAAAAGTTTGATGTCGGGTGCGAGTGACTTTTTCCAATGGTCGATATACTAGAAAAAGTTAAATCGCTATTAGCTGAATTTTCAATAGGTAAAGCATTAGCCGTGGCAGCTAAGACAAATAAAAACAGGGTTATCGAAAAAGTACGCCACATAAGAAAAGTAAATTAATTATTAATATGGTGTATGTGTGGCAAAATATTTGTTTTTCAAGTGCAGAGGTAAAATATATTGACTAAAGTCGCGTTGATTATTGTCGAAAAATCACCATTGTTGCCAACATTATCGATATATTGTTTTTAAGGCATTTTCTATTGGTATTGTCCGATTAACACTGCTAAGTTGTTGATGGGTTACCCATCTAGGAGTCTAGCCAGCGAGTTAGACATACACAATGAAAATAAATTCTAAGCGGTGCAATAACTGTACTTTTTAGCATTGAAGTAAAGAGAAATGACTATGTTCTACCAAACCGACGACGTTCGCATCAGTAAAATAAAAGAATTATTACCTCCAATCGCACTTATTGAGCGATTTCCAGCTTCTCAAGAAGCATCTAAGTCGGTATTTTCTGCACGTAAAGCCATTAGTAACATTTTTAATAATAAAGATGATCGCTTGCTCGTTGTCATTGGTCCTTGTTCAATACATGACACCGATGCAGCATTAGAATATGGCCAGCGACTAGTTAAACTGCGCAAAAAGTATGAAGACACGCTTGAAATTGTTATGCGAGTTTATTTCGAAAAGCCAAGAACAACGGTGGGTTGGAAGGGCTTAATTAATGACCCTTACATGGATAACACCTTTAAGCTTAATGACGGCCTTCGAATTGGCCGTAAATTATTACTCGACCTCAATGATATGGGGATGCCGACAGCGGGTGAGTTTTTAGACATGATAACACCACAGTATATGGCTGATTTTATGTGTTGGGGAGCAATCGGGGCTCGTACTACTGAAAGCCAAGTTCATCGAGAACTCGCCTCAGGCTTATCTTGTCCAGTCGGATTTAAAAATGGTACAGATGGCACCATTAAAGTGGCAATAGATGCAATTGGCGCAGCAAGTGCTTCTCATCATTTTTTGTCGGTCACTAAATATGGTCATTCTGCTATTGTTCAAACAACGGGTAATAAAGATTGTCATATTATTTTACGAGGCGGTAAATCGACAAATTTTGACGCAGACAGTGTAAAAGTTGTGACTGAGCAATTAGAGAAGTCTTCACTTAATACCAAGATCATGATTGATTTTAGTCATGCTAATAGCAGTAAAAAGTTTAAAAATCAAATGCTCGTTTGCGATGATGTTTGTCAGCAAATTAGTGGCGGGAATGACAATATATTCGGTGTCATGGTTGAAAGTCACTTAGTAGAAGGTCGCCAAGACCTGATTGACGGAGAAGTGGCGACATATGGTCAAAGTATTACCGATGCTTGTATTGGCTGGTCTGATACAGAAGTCTTGTTGGCACAACTGAGTGAGTCAGTCGTTACTCGTAGAGCTTAAGTTTATTTTCCCTCTTCTTTAAGTGTATTAGTAAAGCCAATCAATTTTGATTGGCTTTTTTATTTGTAAACTCAATGTCGAGCGCTGATGTTATTGCCACTGTTTGAAACAAAATAACACTCGCATTTTGTTAGCTGTGCCTTTATGGTATTGAAAAATAATCACTAGCAGGCGTTAATTTGTTGAACATCCATAGACTATCTATTCTCACGCAATTTGAATTGAAGCGTATTTTTAATACTAAAAATGGCTTAATCGCCTTAACGGCATTTTGTGCTGTTTGGTTCATACTTTTGACTTATGTGATCAGCTCAGCCACTGAACTGGTTTTTTCCGATGGATTTAAGGTGGCAGCAAGTACTTTATTTGGTTCATTGGGAGTAAGTGCTTTGTTGAAATGGCCCGTTGCTGAATTTTCTATTTATTGGCTAGTCGCGGTTTATTCATTTCCAATATTCACTTTTTTAGTCAGTAGTGATCAAACTTGTTCCGACCGTGCTCGCGGAACGCTTCGTTTTATTACTTTAAGAGCCTCACGCAGTGAAATACTGCTAGGACGATTTTTAGGTCAATTCCTTACACTTGTTAGTCTTATATTACTAACGTTAGTGGCATGTGTTATTTTAGCCACAGTTCGTGATAATGCTTTGTTTTTACCGGCATTAAAACAAGCTGCAGTTTTGTTTATTGAATTAGCAATTATAATTTTACCTTTCATTGCTCTGATGTCATTTTTTAATAGTATTTTATCCTCAGCAAAAATGAGTATTGTTGCTGGTATTTTGTTTTATACCATAGGAGCACTATTGATAGGTTTTATTCAATTTCAATTAGACAGTGGACTTTTTCTTAACTTTATTTTTCCGGGTACACAAATTAGCAGTGTAGTTTCATTAGATGGACTCGATTTTTACCATTATTTAATTCCTATATTACAAACAATTGTCTTGTTATTTGTTGCGGATAAACTACTAAAGAGGGCATCAATATGAGTTTACTCAATAGCCAATCTGCGCCATTAATTCAAGTTGATAATCTTTCAAAATCATTTGGCGATCATCTAGCTTTAGACAACGTATCATTCAGTATAGAAAAAGGGCAACCCATTGCTTTAGTTGGACCCAATGGTGCTGGTAAAACAACTTTATTTAGCCTTTTATGTGGTTATCTGTTGCCCAGTAGCGGCACTATCACTATTGCAGGATTAAGGGCTGGAGACGCCAACCTATTCGGCAGATTAGCGGCTTTACCACAAGATGCTCAGTTTGACCCACGTTTTTCTATTGCACATCAATTAACCTTTTATGCCCAACTGCAAGGTCTAACTCGCAAGAATGCACAAAAAGAAGCACAAAGAACGTTAGAGCTTGTTGGCTTAGCTGACACGCTAAAAGCCAAGCCTGATGAGTTATCACATGGCATGCGTAAACGTGTTGCTATTGCCCAAACGTTAATTGGCTCGCCAGAAATAGTTATGTTGGATGAAGCGACAGCGGGACTTGACCCGATAAATGCACGAGAAGTTCGTCAGCTCGTTGCTTCATTATCATCAGAAATTACCTTTATTTTAAGTTCTCATGATTTGAGTGAACTAGAGCGGTTATGTAGCCAAGTCTTATATATAGAGAAGGGAAAATTAAAACAACATCAAAACTTGCAAAGCGAAGATCAGCAAGGTTTCTTAACGATTAGAATGAGGAAGGCGTACGATAACTTCTTACCTTTAATGGCTGGCGTTGCCGATGTACAGCATATTGAACAGACGCAAAACAATGAGTTTTTAATCACTACTGGTATCATTTCTCCTGAAAGCGAACCGTTAGATTTACAAATATTAAAGCTTTGTCATCAACACAAATGGCAATATTCACAATTAACTAACGGTAAAACTTTAGAAAATAGATTATTCTAGATTTTATCAGCTGGAATGAACTCACCATCAAGGTCGACACGTTTTTGTGTTCGACCATTGTTTTGTGAAGCCAGCCAGTCAAGGTAATCATCAATGGGCATTGGTTTTGCGTAATAGTAGCCTTGGCCAATATCGCAGCCAAAACTACGCAATGTGTCTTCATCTTCTTGGCTATTAATACCTTCAGCAACAACTTCTAAACCTAAACCCTTTGCCATTTTAACCGTAGCTTCAGCAATGGTTTTACGTTTGTGATCATCATTAACATTCTCAACAAATAGTCGGTCAACTTTGAGCTCTTGAAAAGGAAGATGGCTAATTTGCGCCATGGAAGAATATCCTGTGCCAAAGTCATCAATACTGATAGTAAAACCTAAATCGCCTAATTTTTGGATTAACTCAAGAGATTGCTTGTTATGGCTAATTGACGCCGATTCAGTTAACTCTAAAATTATTTTCTCAGCGGCTATGCCACTTTCTTCAATAATACTTAGAGCATTAGTAAAAAAGTGCTCATGAGCAATATCTTTACCACTAATATTAATTGAGACCATATGATTATTATTGACTAAAATTTGTTGATGCTGTGCTAAAGCGCGCTTAATAACCCATAACGTTAGTTGATTAATAAGGCCTAAATCTTCGGCTAAAGGAATAAAAATGTCAGGTGAGATGAAACCTTCACGAGGATGTTCCCAACGAATTAGACACTCGCTACTGCATACACGTAAGGTTTTAAGATCGATTTGTGGCTGATGGTATATAGCTAATGTGTCATTCTCTATTGCTTCTTTTAAATCGGTGGCAAGTTTGAGCAAGTAACTGGTGTGATCTGATTTTTCGCTTTGATAATAAGCCCAACGTCCATAGACAAGTTGCGCATCGTTTACCGCTAACTGGGCATGATTAATCAATAAGTAGTTAGCACTGCCATGTTCTGGGTGGTTAGCGACACCAATTACTGCTGACAAGGGTAACTTAAGGTCATCTATTTGAAATGTCTCAGAGGTAAGCTGTTGTATTGATTTGATCAAAACAGGCAAGTCTTGCTGATTTTTCTCGTTATTAACGATTATAGCCAGGCAGTTATTTTCTAAAAAACAAATTTTTTCGTGGTTAGAAGATAATTTTACGATAGCATCATTATGAATAAACAATGAGCTTAAGCGACGACTTAGGCGTTTAAATAAAGCCGCGTTAGCTTTATCATCAATATAAAGTGATATTTGTTCGATATGTTCTGGTTTAATTATTAATACACAAAAATCGTTTTTACCCGAAATTTTCATTTCGTTCATCGCGTTTTCAAGCATCGACTTACGGGGTAATCTGGTAAAATCATGGTAACTAATATCATGAATTCTATCTTGCTCATTCCTGCGCATCCGCTCAGCGAGTGCAAAAGCCATAAAAGTAATTTCAATCATCACCGCAAATAGAAATGCATTACGTGTAATGAATGTCGAATCAACATAATTTAATAACACGAGTGGTTGAATTGCCGCACCAGCTAAAAAAGGTACCCATGAAATGAAATAAAATCGTGCCCAGGCAAAATCTTTAGACAGTCTTCTAAAAATGATAAATAGTGCATATAAAATAAATATCGGTTGAATTGAAAAAAACAGTTTGGTTTGTGCAATTTGATCTAAGGTCAATGAATAAAAAGCGACAACCATTAACAGTAGGCAAGATGTTAGGCCCACTTTATAAAAATTCCCTTTTATTTGGTCATAACGTAAGAAATATAATGAGAAAAGTAACAAGAAAAATATCATAAAATAATCTAAAAATAACGAGTACTCATGGATTATATATTGAATGTTTTTTGAGAAAATTAGATATCCATACCCCGTTACTCCAGCTATAACAATAAAAGCAGATAATAAATAGCCAATATATACCAAGTAAACTTTATCTTTTGTCGCAAAAAATAGCACAAAGTTATAGGCTGCCATTAAAAGCATAATGCCAATAAAAATCCCAAAAGTCATTTGCACATAATCAGCACGTTTATCAAAATTGTCTTTGCTATAAAGTATTAACGGGATATTTGGTGCGCCATTACTTTTTACATGCACAATAACTTGTGCCGTACTCTTTGCAAGGAGATCAAAAGCTACATGTGGAAATACATCCAATAAGGTTTCTTGCTCAGGCGTCTGTTTTTGTTGAGCTATTTGTGTCGTACTTCCCAAAATAGCATTGACTTTATAAACATCAAAAAAAGCCAAACGACTGTTATCGGCATGCAATACAACACTTTGGGGGGTTGGAGTATTGTTACTAATATTAATTTTCACCCAATAGGATTGAAGACCTAATGCGTAAGGAATGTCATTAGCTAACGAGGGAGTGAATCGCGCTTCTGCCTCTTTGCTTTTAATGAGAGTTTTGATATTTAAACTATTGTCACGGTCAATAGCGTAGCTAAAATTACTTGTTACTAAAGGAGAATCTTCACTAAAAGAAAGATCATCGATATGACTGATGAACTGCCATACACTGTTAAGAATAAAAACTAACACCAGCGAAATCATTAGGATAAAGACTAATTTGGTACTGTTATAAACACTTGAGGGTAACTTGATCATAAGGATAATTTTAAGAATAGCGTGATAAGTTTAATAAGGTTAATTTAGCAGAATATCGCAAATAAAGGCAGGAAATTAATAAAATAAAAAAGCCTACTGTCTAAAAGTAGGCTTTAACATATATAACGTAAGGTATTATTATATGAGTCTTAGATAAGTCTTAGATAAAACAAGACTAAAATGAAGTAGTGTCAGTAAATAAGCCTACTTTTAAATCTTTAGCGGTATAGATAACCTTGCCATCAACTAATACTTCACCATCAGCAATACCCATAAACAATTTGCGCTTGATAACACGCTTTAAAGTGATTTTATAAGTTACTTTTTTGTTGGTCGGTAAAATTTGACCTGTAAATTTAACTTCACCTACACCCAACGCTCTACCGCGACCTGGACCACCTGACCAACCAAGGAAGAAACCAACGAGTTGCCACATAGCATCTAAGCCTAAACAACCAGGCATAACAGGGTCGCCTTTAAAGTGACAATCAAAAAACCAAAGGTCTGGGCTAATATCAAGTTCAGCAATAATCTCACCTTTACCATATTCACCACCATCTTCAGTGATAGAAATAATTCGGTCCATCATCAACATATTGTCTGAAGGTAATTGACTATTTCCTTCGCCAAACATTTCGCCAGTTCCTGCTTTTACTAAGTCTTCTTTAGAGTATGAATTTTGATCTAACATGAGGTCACTTTATTTTCAGTAATTAAATTATTCGCTACTTTAGCGAACACCTGTACACTAAACAACTCCGAGCAGTGCTTTATTTGAGTTTTATTAATATAAAGTTAGATTATTATCACTTTTTTATATATTATTTGGTTACGCATAACCTTGTTTTTATTTTAGATAATTTGGTAACTAACTGATGAAAGAGAATAAAAAAGCATTTAGTAACGCAGAGAAACAAAAGCGCTATCGCGAACGACAAAAAGAGAATGGCAAAAAAGAAATGCGTGGCTATTTGTCTCCAGAAGCACAAAATTGTTACGAACTCATAGCCGAGCAGACGAAATGGACGGACAGCGTCATTTTAAGTAATGCGGTTAGATTGACTTATGCTGCTTATAAAAATGGTCAAATTGGTTTGTTAAATAATTGGTTAAAGAAGCATGATCTTTAGTTAAAATTTAGCCTAACAGTAGGTTAATAAAGCAGTGCTATAACTATGCTGCACTTTTTCAATGTAAGATGGTTGAATTCAATTGTACTGCTTGCTAATACCCTATATGCTCTAATCATATAAGGAATATTTCTTACAGTATTCTCCAAGATAATAAAAATTGTAAATTAAGGTGAACCTCCGTTGATAAATGTTTTATTGGTCGATGATCATGAGTTAGTTCGTACGGGAATACGTAGAATTCTAGACGACGTAAAAGGACTTAAAGTCATAGGCGAGGCCGAAACCGGAGAAGAAGCCGTACAATTTTGTCGTAAAAGTCAACCCGATGTTGTGTTAATGGACATGAACATGCCGGGGATAGGTGGTTTAGAAGCGACTAAAAAAATAATTCGTTATTCACCTGACATAAAAGTTATCGTGTTAACTGTGTATTCAGAAGACCCTATTCCTACCAAGGTCATGCAAATTGGCGCTGCAGGTTATTTAACTAAAGGTGCTGGTGCTGATGAAATGGTTAACGCTATTCGAGCAGTAAACAGTGGTCAGCGTTATATAACACCAGATATTGCTCAACAAATGGCATTAAGTCAGTTTAAATCGAATGAAGAAAATCCATTCAATACCTTGTCTGAACGTGAACTTCAAATTATGTTGATGATCACCCGTGGCGAAAAAGTCCCCCATATTTCAGAACAACTCATTTTAAGTACTAAAACGATTAATAGTTACCGATATAGAATGTTTGAAAAGTTGAACGTTGGTAATGATGTAGAACTTACTCATCTCGCTATTCGTCATGGTATGATCAAAACAGAAACATTATAAAACTTGTCAATTTCTCAATCTCTTTTTGATCACCAAGCTTTTCTTTCTTCCGTTTCTGAGCAAGCGGGTGTTTATCGGATGTACGATAAACACCAAACGGTTATCTATGTAGGAAAAGCTAAACAGCTTAGAAAACGCCTTGCCAGTTACTTTCGTAAAGATGTCGGCAGCACCAAAACCAAAGTATTAGTCAGCCATATTATGGCGATTGACGTCACTGTTACTCATACTGAGGGCGAAGCGTTAATTCTTGAAAACAACTACATTAAAAAATATCTCCCTAAATATAATATTTTATTACGAGATGATAAGTCTTACCCCTATTTACTAATAACAGACCATAAACATCCTAAGCTAGGCGTTCACCGAGGCGGTAAAAAAGTTAAAGGTGAATACTTTGGTCCATATCCAACTGTTGGTGCTGTTTGGGAAAGCCTTCGTTTAATGCAAAAGTTATTTCCGGTTCGTCAATGCGAAGATAGTTATTATCGTGCGCGCAGTCGTCCTTGTTTGCAGTATCAATTAAATCGTTGTTCTGCACCCTGTGTCGATAAAATATCAGCGGTTGATTACCAGCAACAAGTTGACTTAGCTAAACTATTTTTACGAGGAAAAAGCTCAACGGTTATTGACAGTTTAGTGGTTGAAATGGAACAAGCTAGCCACACATTAGACTTTGAGGCTGCGGCTAAGTACCGAGATCAAATCGCTACGTTACGACAAGTTCAAAAGCAACAGTTTGTCAGTGGTATTGTCGCTGAACTTGATGTTATCGGTATCTATATTGAGAAATCACAGGTTTGTGTACACGTTTTATTTATACGTGATCAAAAGATACTGGGTAGCAAAAGCTATTTCCCTAGTATTCCTGCCGAAACTGAACAAGCAGACGTTTACCAAGCCTTTATAAGCCAGCATTACTTAGGGCAAGACTTGAAAAGTGCTGCGATACCTAAAGAAATAGTGATCAGTGAAAGTTTTGAACACATTGAAGAGCTTACTAAGCTTTTGAGTGAGCAAGCCGAGCGCAATGTTAAAATATCAACGAGTGTTCGCAGCGAACGTGCCCAATATTTAAAGTTGGCCTGTACCAATGCGCAAAATGCATTAGTCACTAAGAATAGTCATAAAGCGTCAATGCAAGCGCGTTTTTCGGCATTAAATGAAGTTTTTGAACTTGATAATGGCATTAACCGAATTGAGTGTTTTGATATTAGTCATACCATGGGGCAACAAACCGTGGCATCTAATGTGGTGTTCAATCAAGAAGGGCCTTTAAAGAGTGATTATCGTCGTTATAATGTTTATGGCATTACACCGGGTGATGATTATGCGGCGATGGCGTTTGCGCTTAACAAACGTTATGGCAAGGTGAACACCATGGAAAATATGCCTGACATTGTTTTTATTGATGGCGGTAAAGGACAATTATCAAAAGCAGAAGCATTTTTTGCTCAATGGCAAATAGATACCGCTTTAGAAAAAATCCCACTATTAGTTGGTGTCGCTAAAGGAGAAGGGCGTAAGCCTGGACTTGAAACGCTAATCTTAGCAGGTAGTCATCAGCTAATTTCATTACCATCCACCTCACCAGCTTTACACTTAGTACAGCATATTCGTGATGAATCACATCGTTTTGCCATTACAGGACATCGAGCCAAGCGTCAAAAAGCCAGCAAAAAATCGACACTTGAATCTATTGAAGGAATTGGCGCGAAAAAACGTCAAGCCTTATTAAAATATTTAGGTGGGCTCCAAGAAGTTATGCAAGCCGATAGGTCAATACTTGAAAAGGTGCCTGGTATTAGTGCTGTTTTAGCCGATACAATATATAACGCCTTACATGATAAATAAGTTAAACGTCTTCCTGTAATAAACCCACCTTTGTTGTCTACACTTATTATTGCTATTTTTTGATAAAAATTTACGTCTCTGCCTGTAATGTGTAGAATGCGGTAACGCTTGTTGCTTTAGTAGTAAAATAAATTTATGTGGACCATTCCAAATCAAATCACCATGTTTCGGATAGTATTAATACCTGTTTTTTTAGTGGTATTTTATTTACCAGTCTCATGGAATCATTTCGGCGCATTTGCCGTATTCTGGCTTGCTGCTATTAGTGATGCTCTTGATGGCTATCTAGCACGTAAATTAAACCAATCTTCAGCATTTGGCGCTTTTATCGACCCAGTAGCTGATAAATTAATGGTTGTTGCTGCTTTAGTGCTACTTATTCAAGATTATCAACTGTGGTGGATTTCAATTTCAGCAATATTAATGATTGCTCGTGAAATTTTTATTAGTGCCTTGCGCGAATTTATGTCTTCACGCGGTAAACGCGATGAAATTGCTGTTTCTCAAATGGGAAAATATAAAACAGCTGCGCAAATGCTAGGTATTATGGGATTAATTTGGCAACCTGATTATGATATTCCGTTAATTTTGTTTAATTTTCCACATGAAATATTAATGTTTATCGCTTACAGCTTTTATGCGATAGCCACAGTGCTTACTTTTTGGTCAATGCTGGCATATTTTAAAGTAGCTTGGCCAGAGTTAGCGAAACAAAATAGCTAGAAAATGATATATTTAGTTAAAAAAACGTCAAATTAGCCGCTTTTTGAGCAGTCAAAACAAAATTGAAATTAAACTGTTGACTCCAAATAATTTCAATGTAGAATGCGTCCCAAGTTGACAGGGAGTCAGCAGATGAAGCGGCTGTAGCTCAGCTGGTAGAGCATCACGTTGCCAACGTGAATGTCACGAGTTCGAGTCTCGTTAGCCGCTCCAAGTTTGATTTATAATGATTTTTTTTAAATCGTTATCTATTCAAAGGATTCGGCGGGTTGGCAGAATGGCTATGCAGCGGATTGCAAATCCGTGGACCTCGGTTCGACTCCGGGACCCGCCTCCATTACTTATTTATAAGTGTTGGATGTATGAAGGACTTAGTTTAAATACTAAGAAGTAGGGAACCAATCACTACTATAAAAAATAATTATCCGATGCCCGGGTGGTGGAATTGGTAGACACAAGGGATTTAAAATCCCTCGCTCATAGAGTGTGACGGTTCAAGTCCGTCTCCGGGTACCACTTTGTTTTTAACAGAGTAAAGTGGGTAGTTAAGATGGTGTATGTTGGCGCATGCAGATAAAATTTAAACCTTGTTTGTAATAGCAAGTTATGAAGCGGCTGTAGCTCAGCTGGTAGAGCATCACGTTGCCAACGTGAATGTCACGAGTTCGAGTCTCGTTAGCCGCTCCAAATTTTATTAAAGAAAAGAAAACCTTAAGTAATGATATATTACTTAATCTACGAAGCGGCTGTAGCTCAGCTGGTAGAGCATCACGTTGCCAACGTGAATGTCACGAGTTCGAGTCTCGTTAGCCGCTCCAATATTTAGCGTTTAGTTAGATAAGCTAGATAGTAAAAATCTCTTAGTAATTAAGAGTTAGTAGGGAGCCAATCTCTACTTTAAAAAGAATTATCCGATGCCCGGGTGGTGGAATTGGTAGACACAAGGGATTTAAAATCCCTCGCTCATAGAGTGTGACGGTTCAAGTCCGTCTCCGGGTACCACCTTTTTTTCTGTACTTCCTAGTTAGTTAAAATCCTCTCCATTATTGCAAGTCATTATCTACATCGTTTAGATTTTTTCTCTTGAATAAAAATCTCGTCACTTTACTTGAACATAGAGTGTGACGGTTCAAGTCCGTCTCCGGGTACCACCTTTTTTCTGAACTTCCTAGTTAGTTAAAATCCTCCCCATTATTGCAAGTCATCATCTACATCGTTTAGATTTTTTCTCTTGAATAAAAATCTCGTCACTTTACTTGAACATAGAGTGTGACGGTTCAAGTCCGTCTCCGGGTACCACCTTTTTTTCTGTACTTCCTAGTTAGTTAAAATCCTCCCCATTATTATAAGTCATCATCTATATGGTTTAGATTTTTTCTCTTGAATAAAAATCTCGTCACTTTACTTGAACATAGAGTGTGACACCTCAAGTCTGTCTCCGGATACCAACCTTTCACTCGACAATACTCACTTAACTCAACTTCCAATAGTGTGGCTTTTTCCAATACAATTGAAAACTTTTCCTCACTTGACCACTTATCTGATGAACTCACTTTTGACACATTTAAACCCGAGGTATTAAATTGCTTTTGCCAACTATACAGGGTTGAGATGTTAATGCTTTCTTGCACTGCAAACTGCTAACGGACAAGGCATTTTGACTGGGCTTAGTTAATTGGAGTAATTAATCCGTTTGGTATTAAACAGCGTCTTGTTATGGAATGCCAAAACTTACTAAGTTCGACAGCGAACAGACATTGCATATATATTCATTGATAATTAGACATTGGACGATGCACCTAATTCACTATCATCAAAGAATATAGACGCAGTGAAGTAATATTTCAGTAATGTGTATTTGAATGTGATCGTTGGATGTTTATAACAACAACCACAATTCATGGAGTAGATAATAATGTTAAACGAAGGCTATCACGAACCAACAAGTGAACTAACAGTTGATGCTTTTAACAATGAAAAATTAAAAGTAATTCTTGTACATAATCGAGATGAAGAAAAAGAGCATGCCGCAATGCTCCAAGAATTGATCAGAAGGCAAGATCCAACCTTTGATAAAAAATTAAAAGATTACCTCTTTACAGATAAGACAATAACTCAGAATAACAGGGAGATTGGCAGCGCGTAGATGTTTAAAAAAGAGACTGATAATTAAAAATAGGTGATTAACCTAGTATTTAAAATATATACGGTTCTCTTCAAGTGCTATCAGCACTCAAACAACTACCCATTGAGTTCTTCTAATAGTGACCAATTCTAGTATTGTAATCGGTTAGGCTATCTCCGAAAAAACATTGGAGAACTAGTCGTTAAAGTAAATCTAAATATCAATTGTTCTAATGTTAATGTTCGCAAGCCTATCAGCTGAGTTGTCAGATCGGCATATTAATATCTTTATATCTAACCCTGTTTAACTATTTTATTTGAAGGAGAAATACCTCATGTTACGAACTATTAAAAATCTAGAAGGCTACACTATCCAAGCGACAGATGGCAACATTGGTCATGTCACAGATTTTTATTTCGATGACAAAACTTGGTGCGCTCGCTATCTGGTTGTTGACACAGGCACTTGGCTTTCGAGTAGAGAAGTCCTTATATCACCTATCTCGATAGGCATAGCGAACTGGGCGGACAAGCTCCTACCGGTTTCGATCACAAAAGACCAAGTAGAGAACAGCCCTGACATCAATACCCAAAAGCCAGTCTCTCGACAGCAAGAGATCCAGTTATTTGAGTACTACGGCTATCCATATTATTGGGGAGGTTATGGGATGTGGGGCGAGGGTATGTATCCGAGTATGATGTTAACTAGACACGATGGCTTTATTTTGCCACCCCATGACGAAGATCCAGAAGCGACGAAGGCTTCTAGAGCTGAACAGCACCAAGATGATGATATTCATCTTCGTAGTTGTCAAGCGATAATCAACTACCACATTCATGCTACCGATGGTGACATCGGCCACATAGAGGGCCTGCTTATCGATGAAGATACTTGGGCCATTCGATACATGATAGTGAATACAAGTAACTGGTGGCTAGGTCATCAAGTGCTCATTCCTCCACATTGGATTGAGGATGTTAGCTGGGTGGATGCTAAGGCGTCTGTCAATCTGACACGACAGGATGTGAAGGATGCTCCGGCGTATAACGAAGCAATGCAAGTGGATCGTAAGGCGGAAATGTATATCTACAATCATTATGGCCGTCTCGGTTATTGGGTGGATGATGAGAGAAATGACACCCAAAAACCACAGTTATAGTAGCGCGGTAGAAGCGACTGACAATAATATTAGAGGTGTTAAATGGTATCAGAATCTATGTCTAAATCCACAGAATCAGCCACAAAAACGAAAAGTGTTGCTGTTTTTGGTGGCGGAATTTCTGGACTGACGGTAGCGCATGAATTTTCAAAGCTTGGCTATAATGTCAAGGTGTTTGAGGCGAATTCTGATGCTGGTGGCTTTTTTAGAAGTGCCAGAAGGAAAGAAGATGAAGGCATGCCTTCTGAATACTCTTGGCATGGAATGGGTCCTTGGTATAACAATTTTTTCGAACTCATCAAGGAAATCCCCTTTGATGAGTGCTCCAGTCTCTATGAAAATATCCTTTCACGGCCAGTAGTATTCGGATTGGCGCCAAACTCAGGAACGGCTCATTTTGGCGATTCTAATCCCAACAATGTCGATGTGGAAAACCTTTTTAGTATGACGACCAAAGAAAAATGGCTGTGGGGTTGGCTTATACTAAAGGCCTGGTGCTCAAATAACCGCAGTAGCCATAAATACAGTACTATCAATGCTAAAGAAGCTTGGCGGCCCTATTTATCTGCTTCGACACTTAACACGTGGAGCTCCACCTTTGGCCCTTGGGTGGGCTCTGATTGGTGTAATGTTTCTTTCCATCATGTCGCTCATTTTTTCCGTAAGCAATTGGTCACTAAATATTCGTATCGTCATTCAGGAGATAGTGAAGGTGGACCGTGGGATCACACGGCGCGCACAGGATGGTTACTTTTGAACGGGCCCAGCAGTGAGGTTTGGTTTGATAAGTGGATCAATCACCTAATGCAAAACCAGGTTGAGTTCTTCTGGCAGACTCCACTTCATCGTTTGAGTTTTGAAGAAGACAAGATTACAGCAGCAGAATTAGTCAATGGTGAAACCGTTCAGGCCGATATCTATGTGCTTGCACTGAATCCCTTTAGTGCGGCAGATATATTGGCGCGAACCCCTCTACTTGAAGATAAACCGGAACTTAATCTTTTTCAATCCTTAGTAAAGCAGGGGCCTCACACTCAGGTATCATTTAGAATCGGCTTCAAAGAAAAAATGCTTTGGCCTCGAAAAAGATGCGCACTTGTTATTTCAGATTCCGCCTTTAACCTGACTCTTTTTTCTCAGGAACAAGCTTGGGGACAGCTTAGTGCTCTAGGGGAAGATATTAAATCACTGTGGACAGTCACGGCTTGCGTATCAAAGGTTCCAGGTCCAGTACATGGTCTTTGTTTGGAACAATGCACTGAAGAACAATTCCTTGATGAAGTGTTATTTCAATTAAAACAGAGTCATGCCTTGGAAGATTTGGTGAAAAAAGCAAACGGCGGTAAAAGTTGGACAGATTTTTCCATTGTAAAGATCAAAGTTTGGCATGAGTGGGAATTTTCTTCTGAAGGAATAAAATCGTCTCAACCAAAATGGGTGAACTCGACAAATACCCAGCAATATATGCCGAAGCAAAAGACCACAATATCTAACCTTGTTCTTGCTGGTGCTCACACCAAAACGACGGCAGATGTTTGGAGCATCGAGGCAGCGGTCGAGAGTGGAAAGCTAGCGGTAAAGGTTTTTGAGCCACAAGTAAAAGTCACATCACAGTCGAACCTACTCGTGCTAAAAGTCCTTGGGAAAATTGATGACTTTCTTTATTACTGCAAACTTCCTAACGTGTTGGATGTTGGTTTGATATTAATTGTAATGTTATCGGTTAGCGCAATCGCCTTTGAGATTGCCAAATAAAGAGTTACGTCTGCAAAGAATAAATATCGGAAGGCCTATGAATGACCATGTATATAAAACATCCCATTATAGTCTGACATTAGTTAGTGCAACCGCGCTTGGTATTTTGGCATTTACAAAACCTAAAAAAGGTGCTGAAAAAACGACGCCCAAGCAGCTACTAACAGTATTGATTCTATGCTGAATTTTCAAACATTTCCTATCTGGCTAAACATAATATTATTTTTATTAGCCGGAGTAACAGTATGGATTTCTGGAACACGCTTAACTGCGTATGCAGACATCATCTCTGATCGTAAAAATTGGGATAAAGCGAGTATGGGATTTATATTTCTAGCCCTTGCAACACAACTCCCAGAAATAGTCACTAACACTGCAGGTGCTTTGCATGGTAACGGGGAACTTGTTTTAAATGCTATGTTTGGCGGTATGACGATGCAGACTGCTGTACTTGCTATCGCCGATATATTCATTATTGGCACGGCAACGTTGAGTGTTGCGGCTCAAAAGTCCATCAACTTACTTCAGGGGGTCGTATTGATCTTGCTGCTATCTTTGGTTTTAGTAGCAACGATGCTGGGTGATACTGTTGTGTTTGGGCATATAGGAGCAAGCCCTATTTTATTAGCTATTTTATACATACTAGCAATCTTTATATTTTTAGACTACGGCAAGAATAATAGTTGGAATGTTGCAAATTTCCATGAAGATATAAAACAAAAAGCAAACCCAAAGGATAAACGAGCTAAAAACTCACATGCTACAAAAAAACTCTATTTATATAGTGGTTTTGCCAGTTTAGCGATTCTTGTTTCAGGTGTCGTACTCGTGCAAATAGCGGAAGCTATCGCCACACAATCAGGGTTAGGCTCAAGCTTTATCGGTGTAACCTTACTCGCAAGCAGTACCTCTTTACCTGAACTTAGTGCGAGTATTGCTGCAGTACGTCTGGGTGCTCAGAGCATGGCCATATCCAATATCTTTGGCAGTAATCTTATTATGATATTTTTACTTTTACCTGCAGATATGTTTTACCTCAATGGCGCCATACTCAATAGCGTGAACGACTCTGCAAAATTTGCGCTTGTCTCAGGCATCGTTGTCACGGCTATTTATGTTATTGGACTTATTGTAAGAAAATCTCAAACCTTTCTCCGAATGGGCATGGACTCCATAGCCGTTTTGATTATTTATCTCATCACGCTCTACATACTTTACACACTAAGAGGCGTATAAATGTCAGAAACAAAACTCAATCGTTCCATATCACTGCCCATGCTGATCCTTTATGGACTAGGCACTATGATCGGTGGAGGTTTTTTTGCCTTGCTTGGAGAGATCGCTGATGAAGCTGGACTCTTTATGCCGTTGGCTTTTTTACTTTCAGGGGGATTGGCATTTATTAGTGCCACCTCTTTTGCTGAGTTATCATCACGGTTTCCTTTTAGTGCAGGAGAAGCGCGCTACACTCAGGAAGGATTTTCAAGTAAAAATTTCTCAACGCTTGTTGGTTGGCTGGTTATCTTAACAGGGATTGTTTCAGCTGCCACTATAACCGTTGCTACGGCTGGTTTTATACAAGACTTTATCGCTGTATCGCAAACACTTACGATACTTTTTTTAGTGCTTGGTATGGGAATTATTGCAGGATGGGGGATTGGAAAGTCCGTCGCTTTTGTTGCCGTTATAAGTGTCATACAAATAGGTGCATTAGTCTATATTGTCTTTGTTGGTGGAGACAGTTTACAAGCCTTACCAAGTAGATGGACAGAGCTCTTTATCCCAACAAGTAGTACCGTTTGGTTGGGTGTATTTTCAGGCGCCTTTTTAGGCTTTTATGCTTTTATCGGTTTTGAAGATATGGTCAATATGGCTGAAGAGGTCAAAGATGTCAGAAAAAACCTGCCTATTGCCATCTTAGTGAGTATTGTCTTAACAACTCTTATATACATAGTGGTATCTACCATTGCCGTATTAACCGTATCGCCTCAGATGATCTCAAGTAGCAACACCCCTGTTGCAGAAATTTTGCGTGGTCACGGCGATTTTTCTATGAAAATACTGGGAATTGTCAGCATTTTAATTATCAATGGCGCATTAGCACAGATTATTATGGCTTCACGTGTTATTTACGGTTTATCTAAAAAAGATAAAGCACCAACTTTTTTAGGAAAGATCAACGCTAAAACCCAGACACCGCTTCGTGCAACCGCTCTCATAACCCTCATTGTACTTGTTTTATCCGTTTTTTTCCCGCTAAAAACCTTAGCAGAATCTACCAGTTTTATTATCTTGATCATTTTTGCCATCGTTAATCTCTCTCTTTGGCGTATTAAAGGGAGAGAAAACCGTGATAGTAAACAGAAAATATATTTTCCTCGTTGGATCTCACTCTTTGGTTTTATGACCTCTATTGTTGTCATCGCATTTCAGGTGTGGCAGAGGTTATTTTAACTCGTCTTTTGCTAAGTATTAAAGTTGAAAACTGCTTGCTTTTTTACTCGTATGAAAATGGTTTATGAATACAGTCGAAGATAGAATTCGGTCACAGCTATACAAAAACAATTAAAAAATAGCTGTTTACGATGGCCTAGGTAAAATCAAAAACAGGAGGAATTATGTCAAAAAACGTATCAGAACATTTTGTAGAAATGCTGGTAGAAGCTGGTGTTAAGAAAAATTTACGCGGTGACTGGTGACAGTCTTAACCCAGTCAATGATGCTGTGCGAAGGGATGGTAGATTACAATGGAGCCACGTCAGGCACGAGGAAGCTGGAGCCTATGCTGCTTCTATGGAAGCAGAGTTGAATGGTATCGGTTGCTGCATGGGAGGCTAAGGAATCTAAAGAGGTGGAATTAGTGCATTGTCAAACGGTTTCAAACATAAGGGTCCTGCGATAATCAATATTTTTACTGATCCCAATGCCCTAGCAATGCCGCCTTCACTTAACTTTCAACAAGTGAAAAGCTTTGCACAATCTATGGCAAAATTAATGGTCAATGGAAAGTTTGCAGAAATAGTAGATACGACCAAGAACGATCTAAAATACTTACGCGAATTATGATAAAAAAATTATGAATAGAGCCATTAAATTTAACCTAACCGCTGGCTGAATTGATAGATCTCAATGATTTTTCTTCATCTTCTTTGTCTGTCGAGTAGGGGCTTTTACTTCCCTTACTACGCTTGGCAACGCTTAAGTCAACAGGATCAAATCTTAAGTAAACAACATGATTATAGCAAGTATAACGAAAGGAGATAACAAATGAAATTTACTATCCGTTCAATGGTGTTGATTAGCATCCTCGGAATCACATCGCAGTGCTATGCGATAACGTCGACTGACAAAACGTCAATAGAAGAGGTTAAGCAAGAAGCACAATATTTACTTCAGACGCTTGACGCGTATACCGCTGAGCGAAAGAGCGAGGCGATTTACAAAACAAAAGCGGCATTGGATAAACTGGATAAGCGCATTGACGCGTTGGAGGCAGATGTTGATGAACGTTGGGACAAAATGGATAAGGATACGCGCAAAAAAGCTCGTGATAGTCTCAAGGCGCTACGCAAGCAGCGGAATCAGGTAGCCCAATGGTATGGCAGCCTGAAAAGTAGTACTGATAAAGCCTGGAAGCATATGAAAAAAGGTTTTTTAGATGCTTATAAGGCTCTCAATGATGCCTGGGAGAAATCAGAAAATGAGATCGGTTCAAATAGGTAAACTACCTAACGCTCAACTCGGAAAGTAAAAATCTCTGCGTTGTATTTTCGAACAATAATGAAATTTCATTATTTAAAATGAAATATAAAAGACTTGGATGTCTAGTGCAATATTTGGCGAAGATATTCACAGCCCCTAATAGGAAGAATCACCATGTTCAACAACATTGTTTTGTCATCTAGTTTTCATTGCCGTTCGACCGCGCGTCTGTTTCGGTCATTGCTACTTCCTGTGCTGCTCTGGACTTCCCTAACACCGAGTTATGCCGATCCAGCATCGGAATCTAAGCTACCGCTAGGCGGGCGTGTCGTGGTCACCGGCTCTGTCCCCTTAGCGAATTTAATCAGCCTGTGGGCAGACGACTTCAGCTACCGCAACCCCCGTGTTGCCATCACCGTCGCCGATGGAGGCAGTTCGGTGGGTGTTGAAGCGTTAATCAACGGTAGCGCCGATTCTGTGCTCATCGATATGCCTATGAGCCGGCAAGAGGAGGAGCGATTTATGGATCGCTTCGGTTATGCGCCCACGCTATTTCCTGTGGCCATGGACGGGGTGGTTTTATATGTCAATTCACTCAACTCGTTACGGCAAATATCTATCCCACAGCTTGACGCTATCTACTCTGCTAGCTTGCGCTGTGGTGCCGATCAGCCCTTTGAAAACTGGGGCCAGTTGGGTGTGAAAGGAGAATACAGTAAGGATCCGATTACAGCACTGGGTTTGACAGCAAGCAGTGGTGCCTACCTCTTATTCAAACACGTCGCATTGTGTGACGGCGACTTCCGTGCCAACTTCCAAGCTTTGGCTGGTCCCGCAGCCGTGGAGTGGGCTCTGACCGACAACCCGGCCGCTATTGGTTTCGCCAGCAGTGCGCGTCACTCAACTGGTATCCGTGCATTGGCAATAGCTACACATAGGGATGATGAAGCAGTTTCTCCCTCGATTAGAGCGATTCAAAGTGGACGTTATCCACTTGCACGCAGGCTCAGTATTATTATCAATATCCCTCCTGGCCGCAATGCCAAACCAGCGATACAGGCCTTTCTTGATTATGCCCGTTCGAAAGCAGGTCAAGCGGTCGCAAAGAAGGCTGGTTATGTTCCACTGCCATTACATTAGAGTGGCTAAGTTGTACCAGAAGCAACTCGTCTAGCCATAAAGCATGATAGTGCTGTACGGCTAGACTAAAAATCAATAGAAGAGGTAAAGCAAAAAAATGGCTTATCAATCGACTTTAAAAGAGTAGGAAGTGGTTTTTTTCTCACGCTGCTAGTTTATGATTTTCAATAACTTATCACCAGTTAGTGTGTTGGTTGCTTTAAAAAGATATTTTATATCTGCTAGGTAGTGATAAAACTCTGAAGGTTTGTTACCGCCTAAATAATTTTTTGTTTCAGAAGCTTCTGATTTTAAAATTGTATTGGCCATGTCAGTTTCCTTTTGTGGGGGGGAATATAAGATGTACCCGGCTATAAATTAAGCTTGCTGATAATTATAAATCACATAAAAAATAGCATAGGAAATCAGCCCATCTCGTATGGAGTGCTTAGCATATTAAACCCACTTAAAATGGCATAATGTGCGCCAACGTACAGAAAGCAATGGTATTTTGGCCTAATCTATTATAACTGCATTATTTTTAGGGAAGTTATAAACTCAATCCCCCATCTGTTTGTGATGAGACTCTGATTAAAAACAAGAGTATGTCGTTAGGCAAGAAGAGTTAATGTTAGATCGTACACAATAAATGGGGCTGACCGCTCCAAAAATGACGGTATTAGTTGGCGGTATGCATGTACTTGGCACTAATTATTCATTCACAATATTAAGCAACCAAGGAGATAAGCAATGAACATGAAAGTAGCTTACCAAAAAAAACTGCAAGCACAATTGGACGAGTTGGTAGCAGAGATAGATAAGCTCAAGGCAAAAGCAGATAAAGCTGAAGCTGATGCACAACTTGAGTACTACAAGCAAATCGAGGAATTGCGAATGATGCAAGAAGCGGCCAACAGCAAGCTTGCCGAACTTCAGGAAGCCGGAGACGATGCATGGGAGGATCTAAAAGCAGGCATGGATAGTGCGTGGAACTCACTCAATAATGCGCTGAAATCGGCTAACTCCAGATTCAAATAAACAGTATGCTCATTGCAGCCATAATGAAATAAACCGTAGGATATATTAATAACAGAGGTCTCGATGAAGTTAGTAAAGGCAATAGTTTCACGAACCATTTTGATATTTATTAGTCTTTCAGTAGCCAACGCTGGAGTTCATGATGAACGACAAGTATTTGAGCAAGTAAAGTCCGCAACCGACAACATAGTCGCCATTTTGGTTGATCCTACACAATTAAAAAGTGTTAAATCAAACAAAATATTTTCAATCGCCAATGGCTTAATTGACTTTGAGCTTATGGCTAAATTGAGTATCGGCGGGAGCGCATGGAAAGAACTCAATCCCAAACAGAAAAAAGAGTATCTCGGTCTATTTATCGAGCGTATTAGTTCCTTGTATTTAAAGACAATGTTTGCTTTTTCTCAACAAGAAATTATTGTCGAAAAAGCAGAGCATTATAAGACAACACGAATTGCTGTCACAACTTATATTCTTGATTCTAAAGATAGAATCAAGTTGTTGTATAAATTTTACCTTAAAAAAGACAATCTATGGCTAGCCTATGATATCAAGGTGGATGGTGTAAGCATTGTTCAGACTCAACGTTCTCAATTTAAAGAGATATTAAATGCTTACTCCATCGATGAATTCCTTGAAAAACTAAGGCAAAATAATGAATCAAAACGATAGTGTAAAATTAGTCGCCATGATTAATAAATTTTATAGCCGTATGGTTATAGAGTATCCCTATCTAGTCTTGTTCGTTGTTTTACTCATTGCTGTAATTATAGGCAGCCAAGCATTTAATATTAAGATAGATGCTTCAGCTGAAACCTTGCTGCTCAAAGATGATAAAGATCTGGCCTATAGCCGAAAAATTACAAGAAACTACTATAATCCAGACTTTTTAATCGTTACCTATACTCCCAAGGAAGGTCAATTACTGGATAAAATAGTACTGAAAGATATTGAGCAACTTACCAGTGAAATCAAACAACTTGATTTAGTTGAAAGCGTTACGTCAATACTCAATGTTCCATTACTACAGACGTTCAGCCAACCATTTTCTGAGCTGCTAAAAAATGTTCAAACATTAAAATCAATCAATATCGAAAAAAATAGGACTAAGGTTAAGAATGAGTTCTTATCAAGTCCTATCTATCAGCAGAACTTAGTCAGTGATGATTTCAAGACGACAGCCATACAAATATTTTATAAGCAAGATGAATCCTATTTCGAGCTACTTAAACAACGTAACCAGCTATTAGAGCAAAAATTATCTCATGGCTTAACTGAAATGAGTGAAGTTAACCAAGCGACACTCGATCGTTTAGAAATTGAGCTTGTAAATCACCGAGAAAACTTTCGTGAAAAGAACCATCAAACGATTAGCCAAATACGAAAAACTCTAAGCAAACACCAAGAAAAAGCGGTTGTTTTTCTTGGTGGAATTAATATGGTCGCGGATGACATGATTAGTTTTATTCGCGATGATTTAAAGCTATATGGCAGCACCCTGATCGGACTATTGATTCTTGTTTTGTTTATTGTTTTCCGCCAAATGAGATATGTCGTTATTCCAATATTAATTTCTGCCCTGTCAATCGTTGTTACAGCAGGACTACTGGGTTACTTCGGCTGGGAAGTCACTGTTATTTCTTCAAATTTCATATCTATACAGCTCATAATGACTATGTCTCTAGCTATCCACCTTTGTGTTCGCTATCGTGAATTAATCAGAAAAAAGGAAAGTTCTACCCACAAAGAAATAGTGCTTGAGGCAACCTTGTCGATGTTTTTACCATGTCTTTTTGTAGTATGCACAACGATTACTGGATTTAGTTCGCTGGCGATTAGCAATATCTTACCCATCATGAATTTTGGTTGGATGATCAGTGCGGGCATGATTGTTTCTTTCGTCATTGTCTTTCTAGTATTCCCTGCAACAATGTCTTTATTAAAAAAAGAACCCGTTTACTTGGGCTTTGAAAAGCACATTAAGTTGATCGGTCAACTTGGCAATATGGCTGAAAAATATCGAGTTACCATTATTGTATCTAGTATTGCATTGCTTGTGTTCAACGCTACTGGCGCAAATCGGTTGATTGTAGAGAATAGCTTCATTAATTATTTTAAAAGCGACTCTGAAATATATCAGGGCATGAAAGTGATTGACACATCGTTAGGCGGCACGACACCGTTGGACATCATCATTGATTTCCCTGAGAATGAAAAGAGTGATAAAGAGGGAGAAAACGAACCATCAGACGCCCAACCTGAACCAGGTACGCTTTTTGATGAGTTCGAAAATGAATTCAAAAGCGAAGAAGACGATCACGCCTATTGGTTTACGGAGTTTAAGATGAAGCGAATAGAAGCGGCTCATAACTACTTGAATTCACTAGAACACACCGGAAAAGTGCTTTCTTTTGCCAGTATATTAAAGCTTGGCCGAAATATAAATGAGGGGGAATCGCTTGATAATTTAGAGCTTGCGCTGCTTTATACTAAAATGCCAAAGGAATTTCGTGATGTTACCATTACGCCTTATCTCGATTTAGAAAACAGTCAAGTTCGATTGACCACTCGAATTATGGATTCTAATAAAGACTTACGGCGAGATGCTTTACTCAAGAAAATTAGTCAGGAGTTAGCGGTAGAGGCTGATATTGAACCTGACAACGTACACCTTTCTGGCATGATGTTGCTTTATAACAATATGTTACAAACACTCTTTGATTCTCAAATAAAAACATTAGGTTTGGTTGTGTTTGTTTTGAGTATCATGTTTTTGATATTATTTAGATCGATTAAACTCGCTTTGATTGCCATGTTGACAAATATTGTGAGTGTATCATTTATTTTTGGCATAATGGGTTGGGTAGGTATCCCGCTTGATATGATGACGATTACTATCGCTGCTATAGCCATGGGTATTGCTGTTGATGATACCGTTCATTATATTCACCGCTATAAAAAAGAATTCGAACTAGAGCATGATTATTTAAAGGCAATACACTTAACTCATAACAGTATTGGCTACGCTATTTTTTATACTTCTATGACCATTGTGATTGGTTTTTCATTATTAATGTTTTCTAACTTTGTACCTACTATCTATTTTTCTTTACTGACCGCTTCAGCGATGATAATCGCTTTGTTTGCCGATCTTCTGTTGCTTCCAGTGCTATTAATTTGGCTCAAACCATTCAATTCTAACTGAGTGGGGAAGAACTTAATAGATTTGGTATAACATATCAGTGGCATGAGATAACGTTCAAGCTGAGCTAAAGCAACTGAACCTCAGTACTCGCCGGATAATCCTCTTTAATTGCATAATCAATTGCCGCTAACATCTCTGATGTCGAGGGTCGGGCAAATGGCATGGATTGAATAGTTTCATAATAGAGCGTTGAATCCGGCTTTATTAAATACAAAGCTGGCTCACTGAATATCTTGGGCTCATTAATACCAACAGATATTTCTCCCAGTGATTCACTAAGATAAAGACCCAGTCTCGCGCATTTTGCAAGCTCATTCCATAAGCCACCTTTACGCCACTGGCATTTATTTTTTCTGCCATTTTTATCACGCGCTCTTTGGTGTCTGTACTTACAGCAATAATATTTACGCCGCGACTAGCGAATTCGCTTGAATGCTTTTCAAGCTCTTTTAAATACTTTGCGTAAATGGGGCAGTGTATGCCGCTGTAAAACAACAGCATGTCAAAGTGTTTTGCGGGGGTGGCTCCTGTTAAATTATCTTACATAGTAAGACTTTTTGATGATATTGCTTAATGAGATAAATATCTCACTCCACCTACCGTTCACCTATGCACTGTCGAATATTCTTCCGGTTATTTACATGAAATCTATCGGTTGATACTGTGAGTGATATTGAGAATAGAGCGCTTATTTTGTTTTACTACTACTTTATTCTAACGACTACATAGTCGCCAAAAACTTTTCATTAAGTACGTTAACGTACAGAATAATTATAAATACAAGGATAAAGTAACTATTACTTAGCCTTTACCAATAAGGCTGTTTTTTATTATCGATATTGGTTCAGCCAATATTTAGGAGTTACCCATGTATGGATTCAGTGTGCAATTACAAATACCTTTTGATATAGCGCTTAATCATGTTGTTGAATCACTCAAAAAAGAGGGTTTTGGTGTACTTAGTGATATAGACATCAAAGTAACGCTAAAAGAGAAGTTAAAGGTTGATCACAGACCTTATCGTATTCTTGGTGCATGTAATCCACCATTGGCACTTCGTGCCATTGAAGCCGATGCTGATATAGGGTTATTGCTGCCCTGTAACGTGGTGGTACGAGAAGAAATAGATAGCAGTATAACGGTTGCTTTTATTGATCCAGAAGCCTTATTAAAAGTGTCGGATAAGCCAGAAATACACGAATTAGCTAAAGAGGTAAAAGGGTTATTACAACGTGTATCAAGCAGCCTTAGTAGTGAATACTAATAAACCTTAACTCAGGATAAGCAATGTCTTTCGTTAGCATTAAATAACACTTATTAATAAGGGGTTAAACATATCAAATCTTCTCAAGATAATAGAAACCCATTGCAACGATGCCTTGAATTATTTCACGAGCCTTTTTCTAATTTTATGCGCGCCCAGGCCACCGCCGGTGTCTTTTTATTAATAGCCACAATCACTGCACTTTGGTGGGCAAATTCAGCTTACGCCTTGGCTTATCAGCAACTGGTAAATACGCCTATAGGTTTTTTTATTGGTGATTTTGAGCTGCGAGCTTCGTTCAAGCACATTATTAATGATGGATTGATGGTGATTTTTTTCCTTTTGCTGGGGCTTGAGATAAAACGGGAAGTTTTGGCTGGAGAACTTGCAAGCCCTGAACACAGGCGCATGCTGATTTTATGTGCGATGGGGGGCATGATAGCACCTGCGGTCATTTATTCTATTTTTAATTGGTCGCTCGACTCACAAATTGGTTGGGCCATTCCCATGGCAACCGATACAGCATTTGCCTTGGGTGTACTGAGCCTTGTCAGAAAGTATATTCCTATAAGTTTGATCGTTTTTATCGTTGGCTTTGCCATTGTTGATGATGTGGGAGCGATAGTTGTTATTGCCTTGTTTTATACTCAACAAATATCAATGGTTTACTTGTTAGTGACCATCGCACTGACTGTCATGTTGATTTTAGCTAACTACGCAGGCGTTCGTCAGCCGTTATTCTATATTATTGCCGGCATTGCGACTTGGTGGGCTATGCTGCAGTCTGGTGTGCATGCGACGGTAGCTGGTGTTGTCATTGCATTTACAGTGCCAGCAAAACCCAAATTAGCAACGGAAAAGTTGCTGGGTAATGCCAAATCAATTATTAGTTCGATACAAAAAAATACTGAGGATATCGATGTTCTGGCCAGTAAGAACGATCACAAAAAAGTGTTAGCAATAAGTGAGTTATCGGAGCACGCTAATACACCTTTGCGTCGTTGGGAAAATACCCTTCATTTACCTGTGGCGATATTTATCTTACCACTATTTGCGTTAATAAATGCAGGGGTTGTCTTTAGTGAAAATTCTTTTATAGATAGCCTGACACAACCTGTAGGGCTGGGCATTATCTTAGGGTTAGTAGTTGGTAAAGTCCTCGGGATTTCTGGTGCATGTTGGCTTGGCCTGCGTTACCGCATAGGTTGTTTACCCAATGACATCACCTTTAAACATGTTATTGGGGCATCACTGATCGCAGGAATAGGCTTCACTATGTCCACTTTCATTGCTTCGCTTGGTTTTGATGGCCAACCAGAACATCTACATAATGCAAAAACATCGATTTTAGTTGCCTCGGGTTTATCAGCATTATTAGGGATATTGTATTTTCGAATTACAGCGATATCGATAAAGGAGAAAAAATGAATCATGATCCGGTTTGTGGAATGAAAGTTGCGAATGATGCTACAAGTAATAGTGAAAAGACAGTCGAGTGGGAAGGAACTGTTTACTATTTTTGTAGTTCGTCTTGTGCTGATAAATTCAATGCCGATCCTGAGCATTATGCCCATACAGGTAAGAGCGATCGTAATTATCCGGTGTGCGGCACAGCCAAAATACAGAAAGAGACAAATGCCGCAAGTAATAATAAAAGTAGCGAAAATAAAAATGTATTTTTTACCTGTCCAATGCATCCAGAAATCAGTCAAAACAACCCTGGCTTGTGCCCCAAATGTGGCATGGCGCTAGAAACGATAACCCCTGTTGACAATGATGACGATACAGAACTCAAAGATATGACACGACGCTTCTGGTGGAGTTTGAGCTTGAGTTTACCTTTGCTTATCATCACTATGGGAGACCTTATTCCGGGTGTAAATGTGGGTAACTGGCTACAGGCAACTTTAGCAACGCCTGTTGTATTGTGGGGGGGATGGCCGTTCTTTGTGCGTGCATTTGAGTCATTCAAAAGTTGGCAGCTCAATATGTTCAGCCTAATTGGGTTAGGTACCTCTACCGCTTTTGTATTTAGTTGGTTTACTTTATTATTTTCCTCACAACTGCCTGAAGCCTTTAAAATAGCAGGTAGAGCACCGCTTTACTTTGAAGCAGCAGCGGTGATTATTACCTTGGTATTAATGGGGCAGGTGCTTGAGCTGCGTGCTCGTTCAAAAACGAACAGTGCTATTAAATCTTTATTGCAATTGGCGCCCAATAAGGCTTTGCGTGTTAATTCAGATGGCAGTGAAGAACAAGTCGCGCTTGATGAGGTTAAAGAAGATGACCAATTACGGGTGAAACCGGGGGGGAAGATCCCAGTAGATGGTGAAATTATCGAAGGTCACTCTCATGTTGACGAATCTATGATCACTGGCGAACCTGCACCGGTAAACAAAACAACAGCGAGTAAAGTGACGGCAGGAACGCTAAATACCACAGGTTCATTCCTACTTAAAGCCGAAAAAGTAGGCAGTAATACCTTACTGGCAAGAATGATTGAGTTAGTGAATGAGGCCGGTCGCTCGCGCGCTCCCATCCAAAAACTAGCAGATAAAGTGTCTAAATGGTTTGTCCCTGCAGTTATCTTGGTTGCCGTCGCTGCTTTTACTGTTTGGGCGATAGTTGGACCTGCACCTGCATTGTCAAATGCTTTAATTGTTGGGGTATCTGTGCTCATTATCGCTTGTCCCTGTGCCTTGGGATTGGCAACGCCGATGTCGATTATGGTTGGCATTGGCCGAGGGGCACAAGAAGGCATATTGATTAAAGACGCCGAAGCATTAGAACTGATGGAGAAAGTGGATACCTTAGTTGTCGACAAAACCGGTACGCTGACAGAAGGGCGGCCAACAGTGCAATACATATTGGTAAGCGATGAAGCCGAAAAAGAAGGTTTGACGGAAAACGATGTATTGCTATTTGCAGCAAGTTTAGAAACGTCAAGTGAACATCCATTGGCTACGGCTATCGTAGCACATGCAAAACAGGAGAAATTAGAGCTCAAACCGATCAATGATTTTAAATCAATTACCGGACAAGGCGTCAGCGCGACAATCGACGGTAAATCTATATTAATTGGGAATAACCGCTTAATAGAAGAACAAAGAATAGACGTTTCTTCGTTGCGTTCTCAGACAATGTCAATGAGAGAAAATGGACAGACCGTTATCTTTGTTACCATAGACGGCCTGTTGGGAGGTGTTATAGGTATTGGTGACGCTATCAAAAAAACCACAGTTGAAGCAATAGAACAACTCCATCAAGCTGGCTTGAAAATAGTGGTATTAACTGGCGATAACGCGACCACAGCTAAGGTTGTCGCTAAAACCCTAGGCCTTGATGACGTGGAGGCGGATGCTACTCCAGAAGACAAACTTAATTATCTTAAAAAATTGCAAAAACAAGGACATATTGTCGCAATGGCAGGTGACGGTATTAATGATGCACCAGCACTTGCCAAGGCTGACGTGGGCATTGCAATGGGAACAGGTACCGATGTTGCCATGAATAGCGCAAGAATAGTACTGGTTAAAGGCGATTTGCGTGGTATCACCAAGGCCCGTTTACTTAGCCAAAACACCATGAAGAATATCCGTCAGAATTTATTTTTCGCCTTTATTTATAATTTTCTCGGTGTGTCAGTTGCTGCTGGTATTTTATATCCTTGGTTTGGTTTATTACTCAGCCCAATGATAGCCAGTGCAGCAATGAGCCTTAGCTCAGTATCCGTCATCGTCAATGCCCTTAGGTTAAAAACTCAAACGCTTTAGCGGTCAATATCGTTGAGCATGATATTCCCTAATCATTTTGGTTATGGGGACGTTATAGAACAGAGTATTAATGTTTCTGGCCTTATAGTTATAATTATTTATGTGCATACATCATTACTATTGATGGCCATGATGTTGAACTAGCGGTAAAGTTAAGTAACAGGTTATCAAATGAAAAGTTATTTGAGCATAAAAAGTATATCATCAAACATAGTCAAGATATGCTTGAAATTGTTGGTTGGCGGTGGACACCAACAATATGTGTACCTTTTCATGAAACCATCTGAGAATGAAATAAATATTGGCAATATAACGGCAATACGCGGCAGTGTAATTTACGGATATTTTTGAGGGGAAATTACCGCGGTTCTACTCAATACTTAGTATTGATTTAAGTAAAAGTGAATCAGCTGATATAGACAAGTGGTTATTGAAGTATTAGAACAACGAAATGCTAAGCAGGTACGATGTATAGTCTTAACACCTACCCAAGGCTTGTCACGCGGTATGCAAGTGGCGACAGTGGAAAACCTTTGTTAGCGCCGGTTGGTAAAAAGTATTTTATCGCGGATGTTCGATGTTTTTGGTAAGCTGATATACCGCCAAGAAGAATTGGCTGACGTTCAATGGCGTTCAGTACACCGGGCACCCTTTTTCTAAACTTCGTATTCAGTTAATTAAAATATCTCTCATTACTACAAGTCATTATTCACATCGTTTATATAGTTTTCCCTTGAATTATATTGCATTAATAACTTCGTAAAAATGTTCAAAGATTCACAGCTGAATTTGATTGTATTTTCTGCTTAACGAGAGAATATCGATCATGGCTAATAACTCTGTTGTTATAAACGATAGAGGCTGTAACAATTATCTTTTTAATTTAAACTCAAAATATTCTTGAATAAAATATCGTCACTTTACTTGAAAGTAGTGCATCTGTAATTATTGTCAGTTTGATATAAGGCTAATTTTTTTGGCGTGTTTGACGTAAACTACTGAATAACATAGTATCATCGAATCCATAATCATTAACCCAACAGAGCCATTGTTTTATAGGAGTACCATTAACTATATTACAACTGTTCATAGAGAAATTATGTCTAACCGACCCCCAAAGCAATTAAATATTATTATCGCCATGTATCTTGGCTATGCCGCCATGATGATTTGTCGTCAAATGGTCACTATTCTTAGTCCTGCCTTGCTTGCCGATGAAACCTTAGCCTTAACAAAAACTAATCTGGGTGATTTTGCTGCTTATGGTACTTTAGGTGCATTGGTTGGCAAGCTCATTTGGGGGCCCCTTGCTGATATTATAGGTGGGCGCTTTACTTTTTTGATTGGCATTTTTCTAACGGCGCTCTTTGTTATTGCTTTTGGACTCTCTCCTAATGTAATGGCTTTTACTGTTTTTTCATTCCTATTGTACTGTACAAAATCTTCAGGTTGGCCAGCGATGACCAAACTGGTTGGCGAATGGTATCACCCTCATCATTACGGGCGAGTTTGGAGTATTATTTCTACCAGCTCTAGATTTAGTGTTGTGTTAGCGACTTTATTCTTTGGTTGGTTATTAAGCTTTATGGATTGGCGTTCAGTCGCTTTCATCGCTGCGGCTTTTGGACTGGTTGTTTTTATTGGTTGTTATTTTTTTCTACAAGAAAAACCAGAAAACCCCAACTTTTTTAGAGAAATTGAAAGTGATCATACTGATACCAGTGCCGAAGGTATAGCGCTAGCCAAAGCAGCAAAGCAGGCTGTTGATAACAAATATAACCACCCACTTCAAGATACGAGTATGGGTGCAGGTATGTTGGCATTTATTAAAAGTCCAAGAGTTTGGCTCGTGGTGCTAATGCTAATGATGCTTACTTGTATGATGGCCTTTTTAGACTTTGTTGCCGTTTATCTTATGGAAACCTATCAATTATCTCCTTCACAAGCAGCAATGGCTTCTACTATTTTCCCCGTAGGTTCTTTGGCTGGATTGTTAGCTTCGATAGCATTTTACGACCGATTTTCAAAGAAAGGTATTCGCACCGTATTAACGATAGCGATGACTGTGAGTTTATTGAGTATCCTGACCCTGAAGTATTTATCTTGGTTTGATTTGAGTGTTGAAGTGAATTACATTGTCGCTTTGAGCGCAATTTTCTTATTCGCCTTTTCAATTTCTCCCGCTTATTACCTACCTATGTCAATATTCTCTATCGAATATGGTGGACCCCACAGTGCAAAGTTGGTGAGTTTTATTGATGCTTTTGGTTTTGCGGCCAGTGCAACATTTGCTTTTATCGGCGGCAGGTTAGCTGATAGTGCGGGTGGTTGGTCTAGCTTTATGAATATGCTTATATTGATTTCAGCTGTGGGTATTATATCTGTTTGGGCATTTATGCATGCGGAATATAAAGCGGCAAAGTCAGGGGAAAGTGTCGTCAAGTAAGGTATTTAGTGCGATAAACTCTTTAACCCTTTAAGAGTTTATCGCCACAAGCTTAAATAAACCCCGTGAGTCGTTCTAAACGTTACTTCTTCAAAATACCATCTTTTCACCGAAGTTTACTGTTTATTTTAGCTATATTCAGTAATCTTTCCGATATTGTAGTATGCTACAACTCAAAAATTTCTGTGATATTAATCATTAAGTTATATTACAGGCTATTTTAACGACACAGCTGTTTGCGAAAACTTTTGACGGTTTGTCACAAAGAAGCAAAAGGCTGTCACTTGATAAGCGTTTTGCTTCGATATTGATCTATTAATTTACTTAGTATCTGCTAAGTCACAGAAAATAATCAACGAGGGTACTTATGTATCATAAAAACCGACCAGTTAAAACCGTATTGACCATGGCAATCGCTCTTGCATTGAGTAGTAGTGCCGTTCAAGCTCAAGAAAAGAGTAAAGCAGAAGACAAAAAAGTTGAGACTGAGCGCCAGATTGAAACTATAACGGTTACTTCAACTCGCCGTTCAGAAAACCAACAAGCAGTGCCGCTTGCTGTTCAAGCCATTAGTGGAGCACAACTTCAGCAACTGGGTATTGACAGCTTTGAAGATTATATTGCATTACTACCGGGTGTTAGCTCTGAAGGTCAAGGTCCTGGTAAGCAAGAAACCTATATCCGTGGTGTATCCGCCGGTCGTGCTGATGTTAGACTTGCAGGCATAGGGGGCGAGCCAAGCGTTGCTTTTTACCTTGATGAAACTCCAATCACTACTCCAGGTCGTAATATAGATTTATATGCGGTTGATCTGCAACGTATCGAAGTGTTAAAAGGTCCTCAAGGCACATTGTTTGGCGCTAGTTCACAAGCAGGTACCGTTCGCCTTATTACCAACAAACCGGAATTGAACGAATTTAGAGCCGGTGGCGAGGTAGGTATGTCATCGACCAAGAGCGGTGGCATCAGTAATAAAACTGAAGGTTATGTCAATCTTCCTATTATAGAAGATGAGTTTGCCATACGAATTGCAGCTTATAATTCTACTGATGGTGGATTTATTGATAATGCGCTGTCTACAACGCAATTACCATTAACTAATCCAGGACTGGGTGGCAGCGTTCCTTCATCTCGACAAGTAGTCAGTAACTCTACACTTGCAAAAGATGATTACAATGAAGCGACACACCGTGGCGTTAGAATTAGTGGCTTATGGCAAATCAATGACGAATGGGATTTGTTAGTACAGCACACAAACCAACAGCTAGATACTGAAGGTTCTTTTGAATATGATCCCTCTATCAGCACTGAAGACGACTTAAATACAGCCACTTTTTCGCCGACGGCTGGTGATGATAAAGTTGACCTAACACAGTGGACATTGAATGGTATGCTTGGCGGCCTTGAAGTTATTTATAACGGCTCGTTCACCAACCGCACGTTCCAAGGTAATACTGACTATACTGCTTATATAGAAATAGGACCATATGTTCCTTACTACATTTGTAGTTACCCAGGTTATGATGAATGCTTTAGTCCTGTGATGACTACTTCTGAGCAGTTTGAAACAGAACGCGTTGTGCACGAAATTCGTGTTGCAACCAATGCGGAAGACCGTTTTAGAGCGATTGGTGGTGTTTTCTATGATGATCAGCAACTTAATACGTTAACTGACTTTACTTATGCGGGTTCTATTGCCGCTGGATTTTCACCAAACTTTCCAATACCGGGTGCTTTCACTAACACCGATGGCAGTGCTCGACCGCCGGGCGTAACTTATTTCAATGATTATCAATCAGACCGTGAAGAAATGTCTGTATTTGGTGAGCTTGCTTACGACGTTACTGAAGAGGTAACCGTAACAGTTGGTGCACGTCACTATAATATTGAAATGGGCTTAATGGGACAATCTCCTTACGGTCAAAGAGCATCTGGACCAGAGGCAGATGCCGGAACAAATGTCGATTCAAGACTGGCTGGTTTAACGCCTGCAACGATATCGGGAACCATTTACAAAGCCAATATACGCTGGGAAATGAATGCTGACGCGATGTTTTATGCTACGTATTCTGAAGGTTTTAGAGGCGGTGGATTCAATCGTGCAGTTGGCACTGGTGGTATTCCCGCTACTTTTGATACCGATGATGTTGTCAGTGTTGAATTAGGCTGGAAAACAACTTGGCTTAATAATACTTTGCGTTTTAATGGCGCGATATACAATGTTGATTTCAGTGACATGCAGCAAGGCGTTCTTGATCTTAGTATCGCTAATAGCTCATTCTTTGATAATGTTGGCTCTGCTGATATCAATGGTGTTGAATTTGAACTTAACTGGGCTGCGACCGATAATGTCGACCTTTTTGGCTCATTTAGTTACATTGATTCAGAGTTGACTGATATTCCAAACACCTTAGTTAATATCACACCAGTAGGGTCTAATCTCCCTTACGCACCAGAAAATGAAGGTGTGGTTGGCGCGCGTTACTATCAAAATATCGGCGACTTTGCTGCTGTTTTTCAAGGCGTATTCAAATGGACAGACTCACGTTTTAATAGCTTAGTTGCTGCTGATCGTGTCGAGTTACCGTCTTATAATCAAGTTAACCTATCTGCCTCTATTGGAAAAGATGACTGGAAAGCAACACTCTTTATTGACAATGCTACCGATTCTCTTGGACAAGTTGCTGCGGGTTCAGCTGATAATGTCTTTAGGGTTTCACCAACGAGACCCCGAACAGTTGGCTTTAGAATAAGCTATGATTATTAGCATTTTACATTATTTTAAAGTATTTTAAGATAAGATAGGGTCGGCGTTTAATAACGTCGACCCATTTTTTTTGTATATTTATAGACAATATCAACCATCTCTTGATATTTACCGAGACATTATTTTGCCAAATCAATTGAAAAACCTCCAACCAGACCAAGTTATTAAACAGTGTCAACTTTTGATTCAAAAAGGCCACTTAAGCCAAGCAGCTAAGAACCTAGAAGATATGCTTGCGGAAAATCCAGGACATATTGAAGGTGTTTATTGTCTTGCAGTCTGTCAGCGTAAACAACAAAAATATAATCTGGCTATGGCAAGTCTTGATCAAATTCTTATAAAACAACCGGACCATGGCCGGGCGCATCAAGAGCAAGGTTATACTCACAAAGCAATGGCGAACACTAGCCAAGCGATAGCATCCTTTGAAAAAGCAGTCGCCTTAAATCCAGCTTTGTTTGGAAGTTGGCGCGCTTTAGCAGACCAACCTGGTTATCCGATGCATCAGGAAGCAAAAAAACGTGCTGATTGGCTCTCCAGTTTGCCGCCAGCATTAGTTTCTGTTTCTAGCTTAATATATCAAAAGCAATTACATCGTGCTGAATGGCTCTGTCGTCATTTTCTCAAAGACAATCCCCATCAACCAGAAGCTATGCGCTTATTGGCTGAGTTAGGAACAAAGTTTCAAATTCTTGATGACGCGGAGTTCTTATTAGCCAGCTGCCTTGAATTTGAACCAAATTACAAAAGAGCACGCCTTGACTATGTTCATGTTCTGCATAAACGACAAAAATTTAATAAGGCACTTGAGCAAGCAAAAATTCTATTAGATTCAGACCCGGAAAATGCAACGTTTAAAATTGGTCTCGGCAATGCGCAACAAGCCACTGGAGATTTTGAAGCAGCTATAAGCACCTTTGAAAGTGTATTGGATAGCAACGCAGCTAATTATTCTATCTATTTAACTCTTGGGCATGCATTAAAAACGATGGGGCGTGTTGAAGACGCGATTCAAGCTTACCGTAAAAGCTACGATCTCAAACCTGACTTTGGTGATGCTTTCTGGAGTTTGGCCAATTTAAAAACTTACCGATTTACCTCTGATGAACGTCAGCAAATGAGGGTTCAAGAAGCAAGTGCCACTACATCGATAAATGATAAAATTCATTTTTGCTTTGCGCTTGGCAAAGACTTAGAAGACAGTGAGCTCTTTGACGAAGCCTTCTCTTTTTACCATCGCGGCAACAAACTCAAGAGCGAGCAAGACAAATTTGACAGCAAATCTCTCGAGTTATCGTTTGAATTTCAGAAAAATAATTTTGACGCTGCGTTTTTCAATCGCCATAAACAAACCGGTTGCTCTGCTGCAGATCCTATATTTATTGTTGGACTACCCAGAGCGGGCTCGACACTTTTAGAACAAATTCTCTCTTCACACTCACAGGTCGATGGGACAATGGAATTGGCCAACATTATCGGTCTAGCACATCGCTTAAATGGTCGACAAGCCACGCGTGACACCCCCAAATACCCGAGTATTCTAAGCAATATTACTGCTGCTGACCTCACTAAAATGGGCGAGCTGTATATTGAAGAGACTCGGCATCATCGCCAAGGAGCAATGTTCTTTATCGATAAAATGCCAAACAATTTCCGGCATATTGCGCTTATCAATCTGATCTTGCCTAACGCGAAAATTATCGATGCGAGACGCGATGCTTTGTCCTGTTGTTTTAGTGGTTTCAAACAATTGTTTGGTGAGGGGCAGCAGTTTTCCTATGATCTTGAAGACATTGGACATTATTATCGTAGTTATGTTGAGTTGATGGACCATTGGGACAAAGAATTACCCGGTAAGATTTTACGTGTGCAGTATGAAGATGTGGTTGCTGATCTGGAAAGCCAAGTTCGGCGGATATTAGACTATTGTGGACTTCCTTTTGAGCAGGCTTGTATTGATTTTCATACAAATAAACGCGCTGTTCGCACGCCTAGCTCTGAGCAAGTTCGACAACCTATTTATCAAAGTGGTCTTGAACAATGGCGCAATTATGAGTCTCATTTAACACCTTTAAAAAATGCATTAAAAAGCTAGGTAGGCCTTCTAAAGTGCTAGAACTGTTTTTATAGCAGTTGGGTGTTAATGAGCGCTATGCGTATTGATATTGTCGTGTTAATTATTTTACTATAGAAAATAAAGAGAAATAAATTTTGGATAAAAAGATACTAAAAATAGGACATCGTGGCGCAATGGGTCATGAACCTGAAAACACGCTAAGGTCTTTTAAAAAAGCATTAGCGTTAAATGTTGATGCGATCGAATTAGATGTATATGTATGTAAAACAGGTGAACTTGTTGTTATACATGACGATAAAGTAGACAGAACAACTAATGGTATAGGCTATACTGAAGATAAAACCTTTGTTGAGCTAAGACAACTAGACGCGGGAAAAGGTGAACTGATACCAACACTTGAAGAAGTCTTAGATCTTGTTGATAAAAGCGTGATAGTAAATATAGAATTAAAGGGAAGAAGTACCGCAATTGCAACGTATCAGGTAATAGATAAATACATAAAAGAAAAGGGCTGGTCTGAGCTTGATTTTATGGTTTCTTCATTTGATCATCATGAATTAAATAAATTTAAACATTTGTATCCTCAAATACCCATCGGTGTTTTGCTTGAAGGCGTTCCTCTTTCTTATGCTGATTGTGCCGTTGAACTTAATGCTCAATCCATCAACTTAAGTCTAGATTTTATCAATCAGGACTTTGTTGATGACGCACATCAAAAAGGGTTACAAGTTTATGTTTATACGGTTAATGACTATGATGACATTGCCAAAGTAAAAGAATTAAATATCGATGGTATTTTTTGTAATTTTCCAGAAAGATTATAATTAAGACACGATTGCCTGCGATACTAAACGATAAATAGCGTGGGATTTTGTATGGGGTGTTTTGATTTGAAAATCCCTGTTATTTAAAGATGAACTAGATTTTAATGTTAACGCACATGAGTATTATTTATTTTGCGATAAAATATATATTTAGTTTATAAGCGAACTTATCAAGGATCTAATGTATGCGTCGTGGGGAAAAGCAGTCAGAAAATAGTGAAAACTATGTTCCAAATGATATCCCTTTACCACAGCGGGTAGCTAAAAAAATACTTATTATTTTTTTACTTTGCTATGGCAGTTATGGTGTCTATAGCGGTACTCTTTATCTCCCCCTGGGAAGAGGTGAAGTTACCTTTCAAGGTAATGCAGTATATTTTTCTTTTGCTGCTCTTTTGTTAGGTGCTTTATATCTTTTGATTGAAATTATCGATCATTACGATAAAAGGAATAATGAATTCTCATATAAACGTATAAAAGGTGTAATTAAAGGACTTGCTGCTTTAATATTGTTATTTACTATCGCTATAAGTGCCGCACTTACACAAAAACTATAAGTCACTCAAATCGGCGCTTAACGTGGCATTTGTGATTAAAGGATTATCGTGATATCAAAATTACCTCGGTGGGTAGAGTATGGCTCGTTTGTTTTAGCACTGGTTGCGGGCTTTATTAACGCTGTTGGACTTTTAGGATTTAATCACCAATCTATTTCACACTTATCTGGAACAGCAACACTGCTTGGCGTAGGTGTTTTAAACTCAAGTTTTTCTGATACGCTTCATTTGGTTTTAATTCTGCTTAGCTTCATAGTAGGCTCTGCCATATCAGGCTATTTCCTAAATAGTGCTTCGTTAAAGTTGGGTCGTAATTACAGTCGACTGCTTATCTTGGAGGCAATCATTATTTTCGCATCAATGTATTTCTTATCCAAGGGATCACTATTTGGCCATTATTTAGCTTCGGCTGCATGTGGGCTTCAAAATGCACTAGTGACAACCTATAGTGGCGCTGTTGTTCGAACAACACATGTAACTGGGTTATTTACCGATCTTGGTCTTATGTTAGGTTCAAGACTTCGAGGCGAACTCTTTGATAAAAGAAAGGCGGTATTATTTCTACTGATAATAACGGGATTTATTGTTGGTGGAGGATTGGGTGCTTATTTTTTCAGTATGTTTAAGTTTAATGCTTTATTAATTCCTGCTGTTATTTGCTTGCTATTAGCATTGTTCTATTCTGTTTACAGTGCAAAGGTGAGTAGTTAACAGCCGTATGTTCGCTGTTATCAATACAAAATATAGTGGCTATTATATGCTGGCAAGACCTAATCATCTGACTAAATAAAACAGCAATGATATTTCTATTATTGCTGTTTTAGATATTTTATTTACTGAATGTCGAGTAGTGTCACTTCAAAAATAAGTAACGAACCGGGGGTTATTTTTCCTGCAGATTTATTGCCATAGCCTAAGCTTGATGGAATAAAAAACTTAAATTTATCACCAACAACCATTAATTGAAGACCTTCAGTCCAGCCAGGTATCACTTGGTTTAAGCCAAAACTAATGGGTTCACCGCGATCAACTGAGCTGTCAAATACACTGCCATCGAGTAAAGAGCCATGATAATGCACTTTCACTTTTGAACTGGCACTTGGGTGCTTTAATCCATCACCTTTTTCCAATACTAGATATTGCAAACCTGAAGCTGTTTCAACAACATTTTCAAGGGTTTTATTTGTAGCTAAGAACTGGTTAGCTATCGCTATATTTTCAACTGCGGCTTTTTTATCATTTGAACTTTTTGAAATAAAGAAAATTACCAAGGCAATAATTATAACCAATACAACATATTTCATAACTGATCCGATTAATTTGAATTATTGTGTATTCTAGCATTCGATTCTTTTGCAGGTCACATTAATTTAAAATTAATATGAGTGCTATTTTTTTAATTTTTAGGTAAGTACTTGATTTTTATGGGTATTAATTCATTCAAAAGAGGTGTCTTATGCTGTTTACAGTGATGGGGCCTTGAATATTTACCCTTTAGTTATAGAAAAACCCGGTAACATGCATGTTACCGGGTTTAATAAGTAGATTAACAGCTACCTCAAGTTATGTGATTATTGCTAGCGTTTACATTAGCTATTATCACATGTTTTTATCTAATGCTTATCCAGTTTTTGTGACAAGTTTTCAATCACATCAACGGCGCTATAAGTCGATTCATTAGGCATAATGCCTTTGCCCATTCGAATCTCTAAAATACTATGCACTTCTTTACGGTTATTGCCGCTATTAAAGGCAATTCCTATTTCACTATGTGGGCGTTGGTAGGTTTCACAGTTGAATAGGCCACAACGGCGTTCAATGCGCTGTTGATGCGATAAACCAAATGCAGAGGCAACCTCTACTTTTTGAGACTCAACAAAAGTTTCTTTATTGGTCACGACAAACCAATCAAAACCTTGCTTTTGAGTGAGCTCCGCGGATCTTAATAGCGCATAATCAGATGCATCAGCGACACTGTTAGAGATGATTTTAAATTGTACACGATACCTATCACTGGTAATTTTTTGCTCACTATAACCTGATGACCCTTTAGTTGAAGGGCGGTAGTCAGGTTGAGAAGCACAAGCTGATATTAATAAAGTTACGAATAAAAAGGGAATAAATGATTTCATAATGTACCTCGGTTATTGTTTATTTGTTTGCCAGTTATTGTTTATTTGTTTGCCAGTTATTGTTTATTGCTCGTTGTTCTTGAGCGCTATCCATTGCTTGTCCTTTGATCATCTCATCTATAGCGCTGTCTAGTTGTGCCTCGTTACTGGCAACACGGTAATTTTCCATATCTTGGGAAAACGCTACGTTTTTGGTGATTTTAAGCTGCCACTGCTGATTTTCTTTACAGGCAATGTTGATACTGGCCGCTTGTAAATTAATGTGCTGAAACTGTCGACAAAAATTACCCGCATGATTAGTGAAACTTAAATTAGCCATGACCTTATCACCTTGGTCTGTTGACGACATTTCACCACTTTTTGCCTTATCTAACACTTGTGATATCTCTGCAGTAATCGCAGTTGTTTGCTCTGACTGCATTAGGGTTATTGTTCCTACGCCAAATATCATCGAAATACCTGCCGCTAAGGCGTAATGTTTTTTAATGCGTTGGTTAACACTTTTCCAGCGTGACAAGCTAACAACATTTTCAGGCGTCTGGTCTTCTTTATTTTCTGCTGTTTTTTTATCTAAGGCTTGTGCTAAGAGTAAGATACTATCAGGCATTGTAGTGCTATCAATAATGGCAGCATTTTCGTCAACCCAGTGATCAACTTGTGATAAGTCAGCCAAACGCATCACTAAATCGTCGTCAGTCTCTAGCGCACAACGGACCTCTTCCATTGCTTCTTCGCTCAGTTCGGCGTCTAAAAATGCACTCAATATTTCATTGTCTATTTTCATAACCTGCTCCTATCTGATAGGGTTTCATCATATCCATTAGTGCAACACGTGCACGAGATAGCCGACTCATCACCGTACCAACAGGGATCTCCATAGAAGAAGCCACTTCTTTATATGACATGCCTTGAACGGCCACTAAAGATAAAATTGCCCGTTGATCGTCAGGCAAGGTACTCATTGCTTTATTAACGTGTGCCAGCGTTTCTTTGTTGTCAAATTGTTGGTGTTCATTAGCAGTTTGTGGCTCTTGAAGCTCTGGTTTGAGTACCGCATTCTGCCTAACTTTTCGTGACCGATATTCGTCAATCCAAACATTGCGACAAACCTTAAATGCCCACCTAGTTTCGTCTACTCCACTAGGCACACCTTTATTGAGTATTTTCTCTAGCGTGGTTTGTACTAAATCATCTGCATCAGCAGGATTACCCGTTAAAGAGTAGGCAAAGCGTCTTAGCATTGGTAGTATATTTTCTATAGGTTTATTCATTTTTTACTCCTCTCTACTAAGTAGACGTATCTAAAAAATATTTATTCCATAAAAGGAAATTTATTTTTAGTTGAAACGTTTTATTAACGACACACTTATTTTTTAGGCTGAAGACTAACATGAAAACCTTACCACTTACCGCCATATTTATTTCAATTCTTAGTACATCGCTACCGGCACAACAACTCACTAGCGGTGATGTTTTAGGAAATATAACCCTAGTAGAACGCAATTTAGGCGATATTAGCCAGCAAATAAAAGTACCGCGTAAACTAGCGCCATTTGCGTTAAGTAGCTTACCCAATGTTGATAAATTGACGACTGAGCCACTTACGGCTTTATCTGATTCATTATCAATAGAAACAGTAACAGGAAAACACCTTTGGTTTGATGTTGAGGTAGAACAGGGATGGCGAGCCGTGAAGGGACAATGGATACTCTTAGCCGACGACCTTAATAAGGCACGCTTAATTGGCCAGGGTGCGGTGATAATTAATGAATCTCGTTATTCTGGTTTGGGCATGACATTGTTACGTTTTAATGTGCCACAAGCTCTCGACTCAAAGAAAGCCTTAATAAATATACTTTCTGCCAAAGCGTCACTGAGTTTAGCTAGAAATCATATTTATCAAACACAAAGTCAAGCCCGTCAGCTTACGAATAAAAAAGTAGTCGGTGAAAAGCTAAAAACTAAAAGCCCATTTAATGCTTGTCAGCTAAAGGTAAAAGTTGGTCTAGTTGATAGTGCAATAGACACCAACCATGATGCTTTTAAGCAGGCAAGTATTACCGCAAAGTCTTTTTTGCCTGCTGAATTAGCTGCCTCAGTTCAACACGGTACCGTGATCGCAAGTTTATTGGTTGGCAAGACCGTGCAGTTGGTACCGCTTTTACCACAGGGTCAAATTTACTCGGCAGAAGTATTTTACCAGCAGTCAGATTATGTTCAGGGTGCAACTTTGTCAGCGATGATAGCGGGAATAAATTGGCTAATAGAACAAGACGTAAAAGTGATCAATATGAGTTTAGCGGGCCCAGATAATAAAATTTTGCAGGCTGTGCTTACTTCGGCCATGGCAAAGGGCGCTTTAATTATTGCTGCAGCCGGTAATGAAGGTCCGGCGGCTCCTCCGATGTTTCCAGCGGCTTATAAAGATGTTATTGCGGTGAGTGCTATTGACCAATTTCAACAACCTTACCGTTGGTCAAATCGCGGTGATTATGTCGATTACTCTGCCTTAGGGGTTAATGTCTTAACGGCACAAAGTGGTCAGCGGGTGGGGCGGGAGTCAGGCACATCGATTGCCGCACCTTACGTAACCGCAGCTTTAGCCTGTTTAATTGCAAAAATTGGCGTCAATAGAAATCAATTATTAGAAAAGCTCAATGAATCAACAATAGATTTGGGTCCTCGCGGTAAGGACCCTATTTATGGTGTCGGCGCGATAGTAAGCCGTTAAAATTGCGCTTTAATCGCTAAAGTCGAAAGGGTTTGAGTGTATGTTTGGCTATCAAGCTCTGAACGGTAGTCGCCATATTCAACGTTGCCAATAACCACTAAATGTTCGTTAACGTTTAACTGCCACTGTCCGTGAAATATATGCCTATGTTCATCTGCTTTTGATTCACGCTGACTAGGGATATCATTATTGCTGACTGCTTGAAAATCTTTCGATTGAAAACGCCAACCGATAGTTGCTTTGTGAGCTAAGCCAAATAATTCAAATTTTTGAGATAACTTAGTGTTAACCCCATAGCCACCATAATTAAACTGTGAGTCTGTTGCCGTTTCTTTATCTGCGCTAAGCCCTAGCATCAGCATAGTGCGACCGTCATTGATAAAGTGAAATAATTCAGTACTTACAGCAAAAGTGTTGGCATTTCGGTGAGTTATTACGGCAAAGTCTTTACGCTTTATTTTAAGGCTAGTGCGTAAAAATGTTTGGGGTTGAAGAAAAGTTCCCAAGTAAATACTGGCTTGTTGAAAGGTTAAATATGTCTCGCCTGCTAACTTAGCTTTAGCACCGTCATAACGTAGCCCTAAATCTTTTTCCTGCCATTTATAGGTCCCATCAATACTGACTTGATGTAAGGCAAGATCAAAAGAATCTAACTGATGATAATCTTGGTCATTATATCGATATGATGACGTTAACTTTGCTTTATTATTGAACGTCCACAAGCCAGTAACCGCAGCCGTTTTTTGAATGCCACTGTCACCCTGTGAGGAAACTTCATCAAGCTCATCGACACTAAGCGCTGAGTTGTTTATTAAAGCCAGCGAAGCCTCACCACTAAAAGTAAATGTCTCTGGCGTTGCTGCCATCACTTGCATACTAAGGATGCACCCTAAACTGCTCAACATATATTTCATCTTAATTTCCTTAAATAGGATGCGCCAGGGTAACTGGCGCATTTAACAAGTTAGTCAGTAAGATTACAAGCCAATAGCTAAGTCGCTTGCCAAAGTGCTTACCACTTCAGCGGCAGTTGCTGCAGCAATTTCAGCGTTAACCTGCTCAGTAACTACACGACTAATTTGGCTATTCACGTCTTGAGTAATAACACTTTGCGTATCGCTGGTAATTGAATTAACAATATTGGCATTAATACTTTGCTCCAAGACTTGCGTGGTTTGTGCTGCTGCATCTGCAGCGGCAATGTTTTGCAAATCTCCTGACAAACTCTGCGACAGTTGCGAGGAACCAGTTAAAGAGGTGGCGGTATCTAACGCACTGGCATTTTGTAAGCCTCCCGACATATTTTCAAACATGCCTTGCGATAAACTCTGCGACAGCTGCGACGTATTAGCAAAAGACGTTTGGCTATCAAGGTTGGACGCCCTAGCAACCTCTTCAGATTCAGCTAAGTCTTCACCAGGTGTCGCTTCACTCTCTTGGGGAATATCATCTTCTGGTAGCTCTGTTGTGCTTACTTGGGTAAGTGATGGGGTCAGTGATTGGCTCAACGTGGCCGCAACACCAGCGGTTATATTGACAGTGCTTCCCATATTATTTGTTAGGGTCGCAACCATCTGATTATTGCTATCAAAAGCTTTAACGCTTGTTGCATTAACGCTATTACTGATTTGCTGCTCTGTTGGTTCGCTTTGCGCTGGTTCACTTGGAGCAGAGGCTTGCGGATTGTTGTCTGCGTTATTAGCCGTAACTTGTGTATTACTCGTTGCGGAACTGTCTGAATGTACCGACATTTGTGCTGAATTATCAGTGCTATCAACTCCTTGAGATAATTGAGTATTCTGATTAACTTGGGCGTCTTGATTAATTTGAATCGTGTTTGCTTGTGCAACACTTACCCAACAACTTAATCCGCTTACTACCAATACTTTTGCAATTTTATTTAATGAAGTCATGTTTGCTTCCTCTAAGGTTTGTTTATGTTAATGACACTTAGATAACGGATGATGTGAGATATTTATTCCAAGTTTATTTAAATAAAAATACAAATTTAAAGGTTTTGTTTTTTTTAAGTCTGTATATCAATATTTTAGGCTGGCTTTTTGTTTTACTTTTTTTCCTCTACATAGATAAGCAGTAATAACACTGGGGGTTAATACCTAGTGTAAAAGAGGGAAATACCTGATTATTTTTTGTCTGAGAAATGGGCACCCTAACTAAGTAAATAATTTTCTTACCCATAAAGTGTCCATGAAAGCGAATGATGTTGACTTATATGTTTAATTATCATGCTCAAGGTCACAAATAATAAAAGGTGATTACAATGAAGAATACATTAATATCAAGTGCCATTGCTTTTGCACTGACTGTTCCGCTAAGCGTTATATCTAGTCAAGTTCATGCATCAACAAGCGATATCATTACTGGAAGTAATGCTGCTAATAAAATCTTAAATTTTGACGTTGCTGGTGTACCAAACGTTAATCAAATTCAAGATACGGGCCTAAATACTTTAATGAGTTTAAGCGCTGATCAGGCTCAAGCCATCAGTCACTTTCAAGCAGCTAATCCAAACGCACAGGTAAATATCAATCAAGCAACAGGGACTGTTGATGCTATTACCGGTATGACCGTTAAAACGGCGGGTACCTCTGTTGAGAATATGGCGCGTAATTTCATTACCGACAATCAGCAAATTTTTGAAGGTTTAAGCAATGACCAATTGAAATATAATCCTAATCGCTCTAAAGCAGCATTAGGTGGACAAGTTGTTCGTTTCGATCAAGTTGTCGATGGTATTCTTGTTGATGGCAATGGTTTAGGTGTTGTTATTGATGGTAACAACAACGTTCGCGCCATTATGGGTCCTTATCAAAAAGCCCTTACAGTAGCGGGTCAACCGGGATTGTCTGCTGATGATGCGGTGTTAATGGCAACGCGTAATCTTGTACAATTCCAAAAAAATATCCCCGCAGAGGCTATGTCAATACTAACCCCGGCCTATGAATTAATAGCAGCAGAGCTAGGTGTGTTTAAAACACCGATACCAGAGCTACGCATAGTGCAAACGGCTGATAGCCATAGTTTAGTTTGGCAGTTTTATTACTACTCAACGAATCCTTTTGGCGTATTTAAATACATGGTTGATGCACAAACCGGTGAGATAGTTTACCGTGAAGATCAAGTGCGCACGGCCGAAGAGCCACAACCCACCGATCAATTTGCTGATTATTTTCCGACTTTCCCACCGATCACTAAAGAATTACAAGACTCTTGTGAAATTGTTGATGCAGATGGCGGTTTAACGGGCACACCTGAAGGGTTATTGCGCATTAAATTAAGAAAATTTGATGAAACTAACCGAGTAACAGGTGTTGGCAGTGTATTAACGGGTACTAATGCACTTATTCTTAATGCTTCATCGAGCAAATTGCCATTCGCTCAAGCGGCTTTAGGCACTTATTATTTTGACCAAGACGCTGCACCTCTTTATGGCCGCGTTAATGAAAAAGATCATACTGCTGAGCCTGCACAGCAATTCGATGGTATTAGTCAATTTATATATATCACTAACTTAATGGAATATTTAGACTATTTACACAAAGATGGTGACGATGTTCATGCTAGAGGGTTTGGCAGTGGTAGTTTTCCTGATCAATACCCTAATGAGTCAACGCCTTTAGTAGGTGTCGTTCATATACCTAACGTGTTTATGGCACTAGAAGCTCAAGATATAGACTTTAGTGATCCTGAGCTATTAAATAAAATAGTAAACTTAGATAATGCTTTTGCTATACCACTTACACAAGAAATTGGTGGTCAGGAAGTGGTTGTTAACCCAACATTTTATGGTCATGGATATTACTTTAACAACTTAGCAATAGACTTTAGTGTACCAATGCACGAAGGTACGCATGCGACTATCACACCTATTGCTGGCTTTGAAGGTAGCCCTGAAGGTGGCGCCTTGAACGAAGGGCAAGCCGATTTATGGGCTTATACTATAGGTGAAACACCTGATTTAGGTAGTTACCCGGTTGCAGGTTGTGGGTTAAGAGACTTATTACGCGAAAATGGTACAGATCCTGATTCTTTTGAATATATTCGTAGTGGCCAAAGCCAATTACGTTATTCACAATTAGGCACACGCGAAGACGACTTTGAAGTACACAGAGATGGCGAAATATATGCCGGCGCGATGTGGGACTTACGAGAAATTATGCTCGAGATGTATCCAGCTAACGACTTTGCTCGCCCAGATCCAACAACGGGTGATGCAACACAGTTAACCAGTTTAGGTAAAGAAACGTGGGAACGCATTTTCCTTGGCTCTATGTATGTTTTAGGTGTTAGTGCGCCAGATACCTTTGTTAAAGCGCGAGATGCGGCATTAACAGCTGACGCTATGCTATATCCAGCTGACTCTGTAGATGCTAAATCTCTAGGTCAACATCATGCTATTATTGAACGTGTATTTGCCGCTCGTGAATTGGGATTAAACGCTTCAGCTCCATTAGGTGGTGTGCAGATGATTTCAACAGCGGTAAGTAAATTTACTGCGAATCAAGAAGCACCAGCTGCACCACAAAATATTGTTGCAACGATTACAACACCAGACACGATTGAAGTGACTTGGAATGAAGTAGATAATGCCATTGGCTATCAAATATTAAAGCGTAAAGGTGGCAGTCCAGCTCGTTTATTCGCTGGTGTACCGGGTCGTGAATATGTCGACGGCGATATAGAAAATAATGGCTATACCCATGTTGAATTTGTAACGAGTGCCAGTTACAGCGATAAAGGACAAGGTTTTGGTCGTGGCGCAGGTCAAGGTATTGATGCTTATGATTATCAATATGTTGTTCGTGCTATTGAAGTTAATGCTTCGGGTCAAGTTGGTTTTTCTGATTTATCAGGCACGGCGATGACTCAGTTAAAAACAACGGATATTACTGATAATATTGAATATAAATTCAGTAATTATTTAGTTCCGGACGGTCAGGTTAGTATTGATTATACGTTAACAAATACAGGTGACGTGGATTTATTTGGCCCTATTAACTTTAATATTGTTTCGATTAATAACGCTAGAGTGACTTTGGATAACGCTGATAATGGTGGTACTGGCCAAGATGGAAATACCGCAACGTTTACGTATAACGAATCTTTAGCACCAGGAATGGATTCTTCTGCTCGTACTTATGTGTTCAACAACCCAAGGTTTGAACAGTTTACCTTTACGGCCGAAGTGTTCGCTAAAGTACTAATGCCATCACAAGCGGCTAATGGTAAGCAAGCACCTGTTGATACATCACCAAGTGCTGATCGTACCGTGGTTTATCATAATATCTCTGAGCATAAAGGCTTAGTTGCTATTGGCACTACAGACGTAGAAGTTGCTGACGGTGTTGATTATGTTGATGTGGTCTTTACAGCAGAGACAAGTGCACAAAGTATTGTTGCAACCTTAACAGCAGATACTGAAGTGGGGGGAGCCTATCCAGATTTGGATTTCTCAATGCTCGACAGTGAAGGTAAAGTCATGGTTACTTCTGGTAACTTAGGTCCTTCAGAGCAGGTAGGTAGTACGGTTGTTGGTGGTGAAAGCTACACCTTGCGTGTTAAAGGTTATGCCAATGGTCCAACTCAATTTACTATTGTGTTAGACCAAATGGTACTAAATGAATCAGATGCGAGTACCGAAGCAAGTACTGCTGAGTCTGCTGTAGGTTCTGTGGAGCTAGTTGAGTTTGTAGTAAACCCAGCTAATGGCACGATTATGGTCGTCGAACCTGACGATGCTAAGTCAGTAACTGCTGCGCCAATGATGGGTACAACAGCGACACTTTAATCATTTACTAAAAAAGTAATAGCCCACTTAGTGATATAAGTGGGCTTTTTTTTGCCTTTTTTTTTGTTAAAAGTGTTTTACCACCCACCAAAAAAATATCTTATTAGTGAGGAATCAACGATAAGAGAAGGTATAAATATACGTATTGAATAAATAGTGCATCCATTATTTAATTATCCATCCTGATGGTCAAGTGGCCACTACTTTTAAGCAGTATTAGTAAGTTAAACTGCATTTTCTTTGTTTTTATTTAAACACCCTATATTGCTCTCTATTATTGAAAATGATCGTTTCAATTAATTATTTTCACTACTAATTTTTGGTGAAATCGATAAAGTGGCTTTGGTACGCAATTTTTTACAAAGTCTGGTATACAAAACGGGCACCCGATGCATTTGCACGAGTAGTTAATCTTGAGTGCAACATTTGGCGGAAACGCTAACGCCGGAATCATTACTCTTTCACCTTTTGCTATGTTGTGGAGTCAAGTTGGAAGTGGCGTAGCTATTGGATTTGTTGATTTTATTCCATCGAGTGGTGATTTTTTATTAGGAAAGTTCACATTGCAGGCAATAGAAGCAGGGACGACCGATTTTTCTGTAGTGGTAAATGAATTTACCTTGAGTGACCCATTTAATATGTTCGCTGTTGCAACGCCTGTTAACGCTGATGCATTGGGTAAAGTATCTTCATCAGTAACCGATGTTCCTGAGCCGTCTACATTAGCAATATTTGCGTTAGGGCTGATGGGATTAATGACGAGGTCTTTAAAGAAAAAATCTTAATTTAGATTGTAATCTTTGATTATAAAAGCGCTAATCGTCATGATTAGCGCTTTTTTTATTCGTTATTTAATTGGACACCGATGGTATTACGCTATTAATTGTTAACATTCATCTTTACGTTCGTGTTAATAAACCTTTTTGATACTCATCTAGTACATTACAACGTATCGCTTTTTTGGCTTTAGTGATCGTTAAAGGTAGTGACTCTACTGTCTTATTTGCGCAAGAAACGCTAAACCAGAAAGTAGCATTGATGATTAATGACTAGGTTGAACAAAATAAATAAATAAAATAAATAAAAATCAGCCATAAAAAAAGCCGCTAAGTTTATCTAGCGGCTTAATACTTAAACTAAATAATTAATCATTAGTTTCAAGTTTTGATGTTGTTACTGCAATCGTATAGTCAGTAGCTACTGAAATATAACCATTAACGCGTAGCGTATAAAGTCCGCCGCTAGTTGGGCGAAAGTTAATTTCTTCTGGGTTATCTAAAGAGGCGCTGTTAGCGACAACTTCACCGGCTTCGTTAAGCAAGTCAAAGTCTAAATCTGCAACACCTGACCAAGTTAACACAGCATTAAGCATAGAAACGTTGTCTGTCAGCTGTATATCATGGTCTGACACTTCCATATTTTCATATGATGGGCCAACTGAACCGGCAAAGTTACTGTCTGTTTTTATAATGACTGCAGCTGAGTCGACTAATTGACCGTCGAGTAAAATACCGTCAAATGAAACTGTACCGTTAACGCGTTTAAGACTTATGCTATGAACGCTATCGGTAGATAAATCTCTAAATGCAACGGTTTTAACTTGACGTTGAGGTGAATAATAATCTAATAAACCTTGGCTTTTACCATCAAGAAATAATTCGGCATGACCTTTTCTATTATTAGTTATATATTTTAATTGAACGCTATCACCAATGAAATCAAAGCTAATTTGCGCGTTTCTACGTCGTGTTTGCTTAAAGGTGCCATCTGACGATAAGGTACTATTTTTTACAGCCCAACGTTTTTTGTAATTAATATTGTTATCAGTTTCAGAAACTTCAGACCAAACGCCTTGGCTTGACCAGCCAGTTTGTCCGTTGATAAAGTCTGCTCTTTCACCGATAGTAACTCTGGCCAAATCTACAGCCGCTTTTACGTTAATATGACCCGCACCTACTTGATGAACTTTATAACCCGGCATTTCATCTGCGCTGTCTTTTAAAATTTGTTCAACTTGATCGGGTGATAACAGTGGATTCACTTCCAACAATAAACCGACCACACCAGCAACAAATGGTGTTGCCATTGACGTACCACTCATACTTGCGTAGTACAGATGATATTCTGGATGTGCAGGGTCGATAATAGGACCTGCAGCGCCCAATGGCGTGTTAAGTGCTCGTGTTGATACAATCGCGCTACCTGGCGCAGTAATATCAGGTGTTTTAATCCAGTCACCTTCAACGCCTCGGCTTGAAAAATCAGCTAATTGACGGTCTGTTGTGCCAGCAGCAACGTTAATAACCCATGGGGCAATTGCATATTGATTAAGGGTGTTGTCATCTGGACCACTATTAGAAGCGGCAAATGTCACTACGATGCCTTTTTTGTAAGCTTGATAAGAAGCTTGATTGGTTGGATTATTTGGATCAAAGCTTGCACCGTCACCTCCACCCCAACTGTTAGTTATTACATCTATGCTATAACGTTCGCTATTAGCAATTGCATAATCAAAGCCAGCAATAGCATAAAGAATTGAAATTGCTTCACCAGCGCCTAGACCCACCAAAGTTGCTTTTGGGGCGATGCCTGCCTGGTAAAAACTTCTACGTTCATCATCTCTTGATGCTTCACCGCTACCGGCAACAGTGCCGCCAACATGTGTACCGTGTCCTGAACTCGTATCCGAATTTGGCACACCTTCTAAAAATAAGTTTTTACCACCAGCAAAATCAAGATCACCAGCAATTTTAACATTTTGGATAGTTTTTTCACCGAGTAATAAATCAGGGTGTGTTGCATCAACACCTGAATCTAGTACTGCAATCGTTGAACCTTCACCATAAACACCATAATCGTCATGTACTAGATGACCACTGGTAATTTCGCCAGAGTTATAGTTGTAATATTCTAAAGGCGCATCAAAATAAATACTCTTAACTCGTGAATCTTTAGCTAAGCTATTGATTTGGCTGCGAGTTAAGGAAGTTCCTGCCATAGGTAATACTTTTAACGCTAAATAAGGAACGTTTAAAGTTGCCATAACATTGTCGAGTTCATTGTAATGGTGAGTTGAAACAATCACTTTAGTACTTTGAACTAAAGTGGGTAACAACGTTTGTAATTTCGAGCCAATAAGCGCATCAGCATTAACATTAAATGTGGTCGCTGCAAGTACACTAACCGATAGTGCCAAAAGTGTCTTTTTCATTTTCTTATACCTTTTGAATGATTATAATTTTGAATGAGTTTTCTTTCATTAACTTAGCTACTGTGCATAATTTTTTTGAGCGTTATAATCGGGAAGAACCCCTAGGACAATGTGATAAAACTACTTAGCAATTATTTTAACTGGCTTAAAGGGGAGTGATGAAATAATAATGGTGACTTATATATCAGTCAGGCTTGATAAAATTAATACCCGTAACTTAATGAAAGTCATAATAATTCATTGAGTTAATAGTGAGGTTTGTCGAATGAATAAATGCAGGAGACTACTTATGGAAATGTTCAAAAACTATGAGTTTAATCGTTAAGCTGTTTTATTACCTTGTTGTCGATTTGATTTCTTAGTTGATAAATGAACACAGCTACTTTTTTTATTTGGACATCGCTTGGTATATTTATTTTTCCTATTCTTATAGGGGTTTTTACGTTTCGCTATAAAATCAATAGTTGACCTGTCATCTATTTGATAAATTCCAGAGTTAAATGCTTTAGTCTGTTGAATTAAAGGGAGTAACGAAAATTGTGATGTTGAACTAATAAATACACCTGTATTGGTATTAATTATTTTTATAATCAATACACTAATAATCATAACAGCAATTTTATTTCTCATGACTTTATTTCTTTTAACGTTTTATACCACCAATCTACTGTGTACTATTTAGTTTGACACTATAATCCGGAAGAACCCCTAGCTGAGATTGATAAAATCACTTAGCCATATTTTTATTAACCTGGTGCTAATATCCTACATGGGGTATACCATAAGCTAGCGTGGTAATTTTCAATTAAATCATTGCTTTCGCTTTATGCTTTTCACTAGGGTGAACCGCTTTATTTGGGTGATATATACCTTAATCAGCTTGGTTTTTTTAGGGAAACCCTCTAAACAAATAATAGCAAAAGTGGTGATAGAGTCACCCCGCGAGTTTCAACGGTTTACCAAATTGATAATCATCAATCAATAAAGCTGCTTTACTCGGTTGGTTTTAACTCACCTAATTTTACCCAATTATTTATTAATATTCCTGGCACGATAGAAGGCAATCCTAATTTAAGAGCTGAACTTGTTAAAACTACCGATCTGGCTTATTCGTATGAAAAAGATAATACATTGTTTGTTGCTAACGCTTATTTGTTGAAAGCAGATGATTTTATTCAAAGAGGCTTCAGTAACAATCTGGTCAGTTTTTTTAATTCAGGCAGTTTTAATCGAAGTGGTATTGAATTGGATTATCAACGTGTTTTAAAAGACTACACGGTATTTGCTAATTTTGCTTATAGCCACCAAGGAAACAGGGAGATATCTGATGATAAATTAGCTGCAATTGTCCCCAGGTTTACCACAGCTTTTGGTCTATCATATCCTTGGGATACGCGACAAACTTTGGGATTTTCATTACGCACGATCAGCAAGCGAAATAAAGCGCAAGCCTCATATTTACTTAATGCACATTATAATTATAAAACCGAGCGATATTCGTTGTTCTTTACAGTAAAAAACTTACTGGGGGAAAAGATTGTTTATCCAGATACTCAAGATTTTGTAGCAGAACACTTAATTGGAGGTGATAATAATATAAATCTGTCGTTATCACTAAAATATTTATTCTAGTTTACGACAACTCAGTTACAACTTATCTTGAATTTCAAATAAAAACTAAACAAACACTTTGTATTAAATCTGTTTGTTTAACCAAACTAATGCATCGTCTTCATTATCAAAATACTCTATATTTTGAACCGCTTTGGAGGGCACCCATTGTTGGTCAATGCTTTTTATTACCTGCGAAGTAATAACGATAGCTTTTGCTACCATATTTTGACCATTGAGCCACTCATTAAACTTATTAGAGATATTAAATGCGTCTGGCGTAGCACCATCCAAGTTTGAAAGATCAACAAGTATCAGAAACTTATTTTGATTGAGCGACTTAATTATTGCTGATGTCTTTTGCGAGACTTCTTCAGCACCATACTCATTAAAAGATCCTTTCAACGTTATATGTATAATATTTTCTTTTAAAATTATTGTGTTATCACCATGCTCTATCGTCAATTTGGTACTCCAATAACATAACCATTTATTAGTCGTGTTTAGTTAATAGACTAAAGTCCTGCATTGTAACTGAATTATTGTAAATATCGCTGTTTATCTTTCATTAGACGATGGCACATTACATTTAAACGCTAAACGCTACTAATAATAAAATACAAACACCGATTAAAACGACTGACACATAGGTTGACTGCATATTCAGTGGCATGACTTCCTGAGGTGAGAGCTTTTTATTAATAAAAGATTTCAGTTGAGCCATTAAGCCTAGATCAATAGCTTTCTCTTGCTCAATATTTGCTATTAGCTTTTCGTTTGTTGAGAAAGGCTTATTTATGGCTATTAGCTTGGATGCATCGAGGCTGAAAATTGCGCGTCCGTCTAGCTTAAAGGTCACCAGTAATTTATAGACAACAACGGCTAGAAATATCGGGATTAACGATGATATAAAGCTGTTTAGGGTCACCAGTGAAAATAAGCTGGTTAAGGTGTACTTTTCATTAAGTAAATACCAAGGCGCTAACAGCACTAGTAGGGTGTTAACTAAGCAAACAACCAGTAATGGGTATTGAGGTTTACTGTCATGAGCGCTACTTTTCTGACCTTTGTAGTAAGCCATATGGATAAAACGGCACATTAATAGTCCGGTAAATAATGCACTGACAATAATCGCATATTTTAAATAAGGTAAGTCACTCAACAAATTTTTGACTTCATTTTTAGCGAAAAAACCACTGGTAAAGGCTGCCCCAACCAAGGATAACGCAGGTAATATCATGGTGATATAAGTCATACCGCGTAAATAGACTGGCGTATTACTTTGTTTATTTAATAGTGGCGTAATTCCCACAGATAAAAACAAAGCCGACTTAGCTAACCCGTGATGAATAGCATAAAAAATAATAGCCGTGGTCATTGCATCTCTAAGTGCTGGAAATACTAATATCACACCAAAACTAGCAGATAATATGCCCATTTGGCTTACCGTAGAATAGGCAAGTACCGCTTTAGGATCCTTTTGACTCATGCCCTTTATTGCCGCATAAAATGCGCCAAGGGCACCAATGCTAATAGTCAGTAAACCTAACTGAGAGAATGTGGCCAAATCATCTGCTTGAAAAGGGAAAAACTTAAGCCAACCAATCATACCGGCTTTTACCATAAAACCACTTAATAAGGCACTAGCGGGCACCGCAGCAACGGGGTGTGCAAGAGGTAACCAAGAATGGAAACCAAATAAGCCAATTTTTATACCAAAACCAACAATCAGCATCAGTCCCATAAATTGTAATAACGTTGGGCTAACAGTGTGTTGGGTTAAGTCCATATAATTGAGAATACAAAAAGCACTAAAAATAGCAACTTCACCGATAATGACCCACTTTATATAGACATTAGCGGCTGTTATTGCGGCGGCTGTTTTATCTCTAATAATGAGCACATAAGACGACAAACTCATAAAAGTAAAAAAGGTCAAAAATCCAAACATGTCTGTGCTCAGTACTAAACCAAAACTACTGGCCATGGCGACACAAAATAACGCCATAAAGTTAGATTTATTATTACCCAAATGAGGATAAAATAAAGCATACGTTGAACTTAGTAACCATAATAGCCCCGCCAGCAATAGAAAACCTTGGCTGAGCTTATCAAGTGAAAGTTCACTACCAAAAAATAAGAACGGTATGCTTTGAAAATAATATTCAGGTTGTAAGCCTAAATAAATAGCAGGAATGGCGCAAAGTGGCATTAAATAGGTAAGTTTGATAGCTTTGGGACGTATGATAATTAATGCGGCTAATATCAAGGGTAATATAATAGACCAAACTAACCAGCTTGACATTTGCTGAGGTAAAATCGACGATTGCAAAAGAGTTGTTGTTTGATTAAACCCAATAGATTCAGAGGTTGCGATCAGCTTTGACCAGCTTAATGCACTGTATTGACTATTAGCGAATAATCCCGCCAAAATAGCAAAAGTTATGGTAACAACCGGTGGTAAAAGCATCATCCAATGTGCTTCTAGCGTTGGTTTGTTCTCTACATGGTTTTGATGCTCAGTATGTGGCTCTGCAGGTAATTCTGCGTGTTGGGTAGCATGTACCGGTGTGGATAATTGTCTTGGTAAACTGGCGTGATCGGTATCTTGATTCTCTTGTGATGGAGCAAGGAACCATGCACGATAAACCAAAGGTAAGAAATAAATTGCGTTTAATAAACTACTACCCGCTAGCACTGCTATTACCCAAGCATTACCTGTTTCAATAGCGCCAACACCAAGGTACCACTTAGAAACAAAGCCCGCGATTGGCGGTATACCAATCATGCCTAAAATTGCGATAGTAAAGGCAGTCATGGTGATCGGCATTTTTTTAGCAATGCCATTTAACTGGCTAACTTTATAAATGTGATGTGTTTCAGCGAGCAGACCAGCACAAAAGAACATAGTGATTTTCATTAGCCCTTGATGCACTAAATGCATAATAGCACCAACGGCCGCAATAGGGCCGGCGAGTGCTATGCCTAGCGTTATATATGACACCTGACTAACCGTTGAATAAGCAAGACGCTTTTTTATATCATCTTGATAAATAGCCCTAACCGAACCATAAATAATGGTAAAACATGCAAAGACCAACAGGACTTGTAAAACACCTAAAGAACTTGCTAGGTCGACGCCATACACATCATAAACCACACGTATAATGCCAAAAGCTCCAGCTTTTACTACCGCTACAGCATGCAGTAATGAGCTAACCGGTGCGGGTGCTGCCATTGCACGAGGTAACCAACCATGCAGAGGAAATAAAGCCGCTTTAACGCCTAAACCTATCATCAGCATAACAAAAATAATAGTGATGGTGGTTGGGTCAATATTAGGGGTATTAAGTAAGATATCTGGCGTTGAAAAATCTAAAGCACCCGCGATAGACTTTAACCAGACAACCGCAACCATTAAGATAGCGCCACCGATCATCGTATAACGTAAATAGGTTTTACCAGATTTCAACGAATCGTCATTACCTTTATGAACAATTAATGGGTATGTCGCTAAGGTAAGGAGCTCATAAAAAATTAGAAAAGTAATTAAATTACCCGCTAAAGCGACCCCTAATGTTGAAAAAACACAGAGACTGAAAAAGCCAAAGAATCGACTTTTGTGTTTCCCTTTCTTAAAGTAACCCACGGCATAAATAGTGGTAAAAAACCATAACACGCCCGATAGTGTCACAAAGGCTAAAGACAGAGCATCAGCTTTGAGTACTAAGTTAATATCAGGTAATAGCGGTAATCTTGTTTCAAATACAGCGCCTTGAGAAACGCCCAAGAGCATTATGCCAATTAAGATAATATTAATTGCCGCACTCGTTAAATTAACAGATGTTCTGAGTTTTTCATTTTTCTCATCGATGACCATCATCAAAATGCCGGTACTAAAGGCAACGATTAAAATAATAAGCGGTAGCCAGTCGTTTAACATGCTAATTGTCCTTGAAGCTCATTTACAACATTAATCATTAGTAACTACCCGTAATTAGGTTAGTTAACCACATCGCATTTAAACCAATAATGATGGTAATAACAGAGAGTCCAACTGCACCTAAAAGCTTACTTTCACTGATAGCTAAAACGGTAAGTGAGTTTTCCTGAGTCGGTGTGGTAAACGCCAAATTGAGTACTCTAAATAAATAAGCACTCGCTAATAGGCCGCCAATAAAGAGGGTTAATACCCACCACCATTGTTGAGCTTCTACGGCATTATTCAATAATAACCATTTAGCAATAAAACCTCCGCTTGGCGGCAGCCCAATTAAACTAGCACTGGTTACCGCAAAAACAAAAATACTAATGGGGAGCTGTGATGCTATGCCTTGTAGTTGTGATAATTGATCATGCCCCATCGCTTTCTGAATAACGCCGGCGGCTAAAAACATCGCGGCTTTTGCACAGCCATGGGCAACAATAAAGTAAATTACTGCAGTTCGTGCTAAATCAGGCGTGGTAAACATTAACGGAAATGCGAGAAATAAATAACCAATTTGTGCAACAGTAGAGTAGGCAATTAATTGCTTTAATCTGGGTGAAGTAAAAGCCCGATATGAGCCATAAATGACCGCCATGGCGCCAAATATACCCATTATAGTCACCGCCGTAAATGTAACCACTGGCGCGAGAATTTTAAACCAAAAGGTAAAAAGGATAAAAAATGCGGCTTTAACCACTAAAGCAGACAACATTGCACTTACTGGCGCAGAAGCATTGGAATGGGCTGAAGGTAGCCAAAAGTGTAATGGAAATAAAGCGCATTTCATCATCATACCCAAGGTAATAAGGGCTAACGCTAACTGCATACTGCTATTACTTTCAACTAAATTAGCAACCAGTTGATTGTCGAGAACGCCATAAGTACGATAAATAATAGCCACACCCAATAAATACATTAACGAACCAAACAGGCCAACTAATAGGTATTGAAATGATGCTTGTAGTGCTTGTTGCGTGCCTTGAATAGCAATTAAACTTACTGCAGAAAGCCCCAAGAGCTCGAGCATAATATAAGTATTAAAAATATCAGACGAGATAAAAATACCATTTAAGGCGGTGATTAAAAACCACCATAAAGGCCAGAAGCGGACTTCTTTTTCGTTATCATCAAAATATTGTGTGCTGTAAAATGTGATAGCTAAACCTATTGTCGAGGTCATTAACAGCATAATGGCGCTAAATTCGTTAATCGATAATCTTATGCCTAGTGGCGGCTGCCAGCCACCAATAATTAACTCAATGGCTACGGCTTGTTGTAAAACATAACCCGCTTGTAGAGCACAGATAACCACTAACGTTATCGAGCTAATAACACTGATTAGTCGGCTTAATTTCGTATTACCTGCCACAAAGCAAATAATAGCAATAACCATAGGGAGTATCATTAATGCCGGTAATGAAAAAGTTGTAATGAAATTATTAATCAAATTAACCTCGACCTTGAGTATCATTGCTACTATTTTCATAGACCGACTCTGATTGTGTAGCCGCTTCTTCTTTTTGTACTAATCGCGCGAACTTGGCTATTTTAGAGGCTAAGTTAAGACCTAAAGCGGTACCAGCTGCAGCAACTATTATTCCTGTTAACACCATGGCATGAGGAACAGGGTCAATAGCATTAGGGTAGGTATGCGCAATAGCAAGTAGCAACATAAAAATAGCAATTCCAATGACATTTAGGCCCAATAATTTACGAATAAAGTCGCTATTCAATAAAAATCCTAGTAAGCCAATAGCGAACAATAAAATTGAGCAAAGGGTGTATAAATTAGTTTGGGATAATTCCATTACGCATGCCCTTTGTTAATCGATTCAAAACAAAGAAATAATATTAAGGCAATCGCGAAAGTTGCAAAAAATTCGATCACTAAAATACTGGCACCGGCTAACTCAACAGGAAACGTGAGAAAAGCATGGGACTGCAAATAAAGAAGTAGTATTACAGCAATAAAAGCGATGAGGCCTAACGACATTAACAAGCGATAGCGTAGTTTAGTAAAATCGATAACTTGTACGTTTGCTAATGATAATAAAACTATACAGCCGGCTAGCAAAGCCGAAGCTTGAAAAGCGCCACCGGGCTTTGTTGAACCAATCCACAGTAAATAACCGGCCATAATAATGGTTAAGGGGATAAAGACCTTGGCGATGAGTAAGACTTGCGACTCTTCCTGAAGGGTAAAGGTCAAAACAGGGGTATCTAATATGTAGGGTAACACGGCTATCGCCACCACTAAAAAAACAGCAAATTCAATAAAAGTATCGTAAGCACGATAATTTAACAGCACAGCGGTAACGATATTCGTTACACCCGTTTTATCAAGCGAATTTAACGCTAACGTTTGTAGTTCATTGCCATGTGGTGCCTGGTTAAATAAAGCAAAAATGAAAAATGCAGTAAACAGGGTGACTAAAATAATAATGAGCGTTTTTTCAATAACATCACTATTTTTTGCTAAAAATTTTATCAAAGATCACCTCGACCCTTCTTATCTGTGGGCTTATCTATTGATAGTTTGCGCCATGACGCTAGCAACATTGCTCCCGTTAAACCTGCGCCAATGGCCGCTTCAGCGATCGCAACATCAATGGCATTCAACTGGATCCAGCAAAGGGTGATCACCAGTCCAAGACTAATAAACAATACAATGGCGGTGAACGACTGTTTGACTAAGAACATTGAACCGGCAATAACTAAAACGCAAAGACACAATAAGATATCAATCCATAATTCACTATTCATTTGTTATTGTTCCCGTTGTTGTGCTGATTACCATCATGTTCCACCATTTGTCTTCTGCGTTCATGGCGGGCCACTAAATGACAGCTCGTCGCACTTGTCAGTAATAATAATGCCCATACCAAGATGACTTTTATTGCCATAGAAACACTATTAACTTGTGGTAGTAACCCTAAGGTGATTAAACCTACGCCTAAATTATCAGATTTAGTCAAAGCATGTAGGCGACAAAATACGTCAGGAAAGCGTAATAGTCCTATCGTCCCAGCGATAAAAAATAGGCATCCTAATGACAACATTATGATGGTAAATATATTAGCTATCATGTTTATGATTCTCTGATGGGCTAACGTTGTCGATCGGCTGCTCTGCTAACTTTAAAAAGGCAATGACGGTAATCGATGCTAATAAGGTAAAGACTAAAGCAACGTTAGTGATAACTTCGTTATTTTGTAATACCGAAAAAACAAGAACGATTGTTGTGCCTATGGTGCCAAATAATTGTGCCGCTAACATACGGTTGGCGTTATCAGGGCCAATTAATACTCTGAGCAGCCCAACGATTAAGCAGATTAACAAAATGATAACCACGATAGTGTAAAAAAAAGTCATTACTTACTCGCTATTTTCGTCGATGAATAATTTTCTTGCGGAGAAATATCTAAATGATAAAGCTCACAAATAGCGAGTTCACATTTATATATATCTTCTAATGAACTGCTGGTAACTGTTAGCACATGAACCAGTACACGGGTAGGCTCTCTAATAACACTTACCGAACCTGGCAATAAGCTAACCACGTTCATAAATAAGTTCATTGGTGAACCAGCCGGTAAATGCTTAATTGAATAGTGAATAAATTCAGGCTGTAATTTCATGTCAACAGAGAATACTCGCACTGCTGTGTCGGTTCCGCCTTTTATCGATTGATAAATGAAAAACCAAATGAATTTAGGTACTTTAGCAATGTTGATGTAAAAAGTGCGATTAGCACTGTTGGTTTTTTCTGACAATTTGGCAGATACAAAAATGCTCATGGGGATGAAAACAACACCAACAAGCAATGAAGCAAGATCACCATCAGTAAGTAAAAACCAAAAGCCGGATAATAAAAGGCTGGATATGAAGTAAAACAAGATTTAACGCTTAATATTTTTATTGATCATAATATTCACAATTATAGAAGTTAACGTCAACAAAGCCTACAAAAAACTGTCATCTTTTTGGTATTTTAAAGATATAATATAGAAAATATTTTTGTTGGATATCTTCAGGCAAATTAATGAATTATATAATGATGATTGCAGGACTGTTGATGTTAATCATTGGCGGTGAACTTTTGATACGTGGAGCTATGTCTGCCGCGAACAAACTTAACGTTTCACCCTTTTTAAGTGGTTTAGTCATTGTTGGTTTTGGCACCTCCATGCCAGAATTAATCGTTTCAGTAAATGCCATAATGAATAACAATTCAGCTGTGGCATTAGGGAACATCATGGGGAGTAATATAGGTAATATTGGTCTTATTATTGGTACTTGTGGATTAATAGCCCCTTTGGCGTTTAAACAGTCTGCCCTTAAACGTGATGCGATAGTGATGCTAGGTGCTGTTTCTTTATTGATTTTAATAGGGCTAACCGGTTCTTTCTCTATTATTTCTGGTGTGGTGATGATTAGTGCGCTTTTGGCTTATTTAGGTTTCACCATTTACAAAGAGAAAAATCATAATACGGCTTCGCATAAACTCCACCAAGCTGAAGGAAAAGAGCTACACACTAAACCTCACAAAACTTGGCTGGTGATATTATCGATTGCATTCGGTTTAGGTTTTCTTATGCTAGGAGCACAATGGTTTGTTACTGGAGCAACGATTATTGCCAAAGCCTTAGGAGTATCTGACGCGCTTATAGGGCTCACTTTAGTTGCTATAGGGACATCACTGCCCGAATTTACTATTTCGGTAATGGCGGTATTAAGAAAACACATGGATGTAGCTGTTGCAAATGTTGTTGGCAGTAACATTTTTAATATTCTGGGTATTCTTGGTGTTTCTTCTTTAATTTCACCCATTTCGTTCCAAGGAAGATTTGCTGAGTTTGATCAGTGGGCTTTATTATTTATTACGTTAGTATTGACCGTGTTCTTATTGTTTGGTCATTCAATAGGCAAACTAAAAGCAATCTTTTTACTGTTGTTTTATGTTGCTTATGTTTCGCTTGGGTATATCTATTTCAATTAGTTACAAGCACTGATAAAAAAATACCTGGTTGCTAGATGAGCAAACAGGTATTTTATTGTATTATTGCAGCGCAATAGAAAATTATTCCTCACCCATAGCTTCAATTTCATCAGGTGTAATACTAGCAGCATGATGGCCTTTGGGGCCTGCATTTAGTTCATAATCAACGTCTTGACCAGCTTTTAATGTACGGTATCCTTCCATTTGGATTGTTGAATAATGCGCGAAAATATCTTCACCACCATCCTCTGGACGAATAAAACCAAACCCTTTTGCATTATTAAACCACTTCACTGTCCCGTGAGCCATACTTCAACTTCCTTCTACATCGGTAATTAGGTATGCTTGCATAAAAGCATTAACATAAATGTATTAATGATTAAAAAATAATCACTAAAGTAAACAGTAGACAAGTTATATAAATAATCAAGTTAATTTTATCAGTTAATTGAATATTTATTTTTTAAATGTTAAAGCAAAATCACTAGGTACAGACTAATATAAAATTATGAGCAAGTGGAAAGAGTTACTAGATAATCAAGAAGTCCTTGAAGACGAACTTGTAGAGCAATTTGAAAAGCCCCCTATGTATACTGTTGTGTTACTTAACGATGATTATACGCCGATGGATTTTGTCATAGATGTGCTGTGTCGATTTTTTAATATGAACTCAGATAAGGCGACCGACGTAATGTTAGAGATTCATTATAAAGGAAAGGGGCGATGCGGTACTTTTACTGCTGAAATAGCAGAAACAAAAGTTGAACAAGTTAATCAATACGCATTAGAAAATGAGCACCCATTGCAATGTACAATGGAAAAAGCGTGAATTCGCATGGTTTAAAGTGGAGTAGTCTATGCTGAACAAAGATTTAGAAATATCATTAAATATGGCTTTCCGTCAAGCCAAGGACTCCCGTCATGAATTTATGACGGTTGAGCATTTATTATTAGCCTTATTAGATAACCCTTCATCAATCGAAGCGCTTAAAGCTTGTGCTGCCGATATGGGAAAAATACGTAAAGAGTTATTAGATTTTATAGCAGAAACAACGCCAGTGATCCCAGAAGGGGAAATTGAACGTGAAACTCAACCAACGTTAGGTTTTCAGCGTGTGTTACAACGAGCTGTTTTTCATGTGCAATCTTCTGGAAAAAGTGAAGTTAACGGTTCCAATGTCCTGGTTGCTATTTTCAGTGAACAAGAATCTCAAGCGGCTTATTTTCTGAAAAAATCAGACATTAGCCGTTTAGACATTGTAAATTTCATTTCTCATGGAATTTCTAAAATTGAACAGACGGATTCTCCACAATCTACCGAAGAAGCTCACGTTGAAGAACCCCGTACTATTGAAAACTTTGCTACTAATCTTAACGAAGAAGCGAGAAAAGGGAATATTGACCCGTTAATTGGTCGCGATAGCGAATTAGAACGAACTTTACAGGTGCTAAGTCGTCGCCGTAAAAATAACCCATTATTTGTTGGTGAAGCAGGGGTGGGTAAAACGGCTATTGCCGAAGGACTTGCCAATTTAGTTATTTCTGACGATGTACCTGAATTCTTAGCTGAAACCACTATTTACTCGCTTGATATGGGCGCTTTATTAGCGGGCACCAAATACCGTGGTGATTTTGAAAAACGTTTTAAAGGCTTATTAAAAGAGTTGGAAGAAGAGGGCAATGCCATTCTATTTATCGATGAAATTCATACGATAATTGGTGCTGGTGCTGCTTCCGGTGGCATGATGGATGCTTCTAATTTAATAAAACCATTATTATCATCAGGAAAACTTCGTTGCATGGGTTCAACGACCTACCAAGAATACCAAAGTGTTTTTGAAAAAGATCGTGCATTAGCGCGCCGTTTTCAAAAAATAGATGTTGTTGAGCCAAGTGTTGATGACACCACTAAAATATTGCATGGTTTAAAAGAAAAATACGAATCACATCACGGTATTCGTTATACCAATAAAGCCTTGCGTGCAGCTGCACAATTGTCGGCTAAATATATCAATGAGCGTTTTCTTCCCGATAAAGCCATTGATGTTATTGATGAAGCAGGTGCTAAACAACAATTAGTTGCTGCTTCGAAGCGTAAAAAAGTAATTAACGACAGTGATATAGAATCTATTGTTGCCAAAATGGCGAGGATCCCTGAAAAGTCAGTTTCATCATCAGAAAAAGACAGTCTTAAGACATTAGACCGTAATTTGAAAATGGTTGTTTTTGGACAAGATCACGCTATTGATGAACTGACTTCAGTAATTCGCTTATCTCGTGCTGGTTTAGGTAATGAACACAAACCTGTTGGTTCGTTCTTATTTGCTGGGCCAACTGGGGTGGGTAAAACAGAAGTAACACAACAATTAGCTAAATCTTTAGGTGTCGAACTATTACGCTACGACATGTCAGAGTACATGGAGAAACATGCGGTAAGCCGCTTAATAGGTGCTCCTCCAGGTTATGTTGGTTATGAGCAAGGCGGTTTATTAACGGATGCAGTAATCAAGCATCCTCATTCTGTGGTCTTGTTAGATGAAATTGAAAAAGCGCATGAAGATGTTTATAACATTTTATTGCAGGTCATGGACCACGGAACATTAACCGATAATAACGGTCGTAAAGCTGATTTTAGAAATATTGTTTTAGTGTTAACAACCAATGCGGGAGCTCATGAAATAACTCGCCAATCTATTGGTTTTAAACAACAAGATCAGTCAATTGATGCAATGGGTGAAATTAATAAAACCTTCTCACCTGAATTTAGAAATCGTTTAGACAATATTGTCTGGTTCAACCATTTAGATGAAGTTGTTATTCAACAAGTGGTTGATAAATTTATTGTTGAACTACAGGCACTACTTGATCAAAAAGGCGTTTCATTAGAATTAACGAAAGACGCTAGAAAATGGTTGGCTGTTAACGGTTATGATAAATCGATGGGCGCTCGACCTATGTCACGTCTAATACAAGAGCACTTAAAGAAACCATTAGCTAATGAATTATTGTTTGGTGATCTAACACACGGTGGCGTGGCGAAAGTTGGTGTCAAAAAAGATAAATTAGTACTCAGTTATATTCAAAAGAAAGAATTGGTTGAGCATTAGCAGCAAACGGAGCTAACCAAACACTTTACGTCACGGTGTTTGGTTTCGTTTCATTTAGATAAATTTTGCTGAATATAAAAAAGCCGCAGGGGAGTTATCCTCAGCGGCTTTTTTTATTTAAGCGTTGAAATATACCTTATAGATAAATTTAACGTTGAGTTGAACGTTTAGCTTGAACAGCCGCCGATAACTCATCTAACAAACTGACACTGGTGTCTAAGTTAATACAGGCATCAGTGATACTTTGTCCGTAGGTGAGTTTGTTAACATCAACCACTTTTTGATTACCCTCAACTAAGAAGCTTTCAACCATTACACCAAATATAGCCTTGTCGCCTTGCTCCATTTGAGCTCTTAAAGAGCGAGCAACGTCAATTTGTTTGCTATGGTCTTTAAAACTATTACCATGGCTACAATCGATCATAATACGATTTTCTAAGCCAGCTTTAGCCAATACTTCTCCGGTCTTACTAATGTTTTCTGCGTGATAGTTCGGCTCTTTACCGCCACGTAAAATAACATGAGCAAATGGGTTACCATGCGTTTGATAAATACACATTTGACCACTTTTATTGGGTGAGTATAAAACATGAGGCACACTTGAGGCGTTGATGGCGTCGACAGCAATCTGTACATTACCGTCAGTGCCATTTTTAAAACCTACCGGACATGAAAGTGCTGAAGCTAATTCTCGGTGAACTTGGCTTTCAGTTGTTCTAGCACCAATAGCTCCCCAGCTTATTAAATCTGAAATATATTGGCCGGTCACCATATCTAAAAATTCAGTACCTGCAGGTAAACCGAGCTTATTAATATCCATTAATAACGATCGAGCCAGGTTTAAGCCTTTGGCTACATGAAAAGATTTATCTAAATCAGGGTCACTGATCAAACCTTTCCAGCCAACCGTTGTACGAGGCTTTTCAAAATAAACACGCATGACAATCAATAAATCATCTCGGTACTTATCATGTAATACTTTAAGTTTCTCTGCGTAATCTACAGCAGCAGTGGTGTCGTGAATTGAACACGGGCCAATAATGACCAGTAAACGGTCGTCGTCACCGGTGATAATCGCTTCAATGTCTTTTCTGCTTTGGATGATAAAACTCGCTGTTTCATCATCTAGTGGGATTTGCTGTGCTAATTCTTCAGGAGAAACAAGGTTTTCAATTAGCGTGGTTCTAAATTCATCCGTTTTAATAGTCATGGTAATCTAATTTTTTTATTTGAAGGCGTTAATGCGCAATAAAAAAGCCAGCGCAATATAATTTATCGCGCTAACATAACCAAATTAGCGGCTTATGTGAAATGCTTTCTGTATTTTCAAAGATTAATTTGAACTAAGTTAATATTTATAGCGTTGTAACCCTGTTTCATTGAGGATTTTTGCTGATATTTCTTCTACTGAAAACTTTGTGCTGTTAAGGAAGGGAATTTTTTCTTTTTTATACAGTTTTTCCACTTCTCTAACTTCCATTCGACACTGTCGTGCTGATGAATATTTACTGTTCGCTAATCTTTCACCGCGAATATCAATTAAGCGTTGTGCGTCGATAGTTAAGCCAAACAGTTTCTTTTTATGAGGTTTTAAAAAGTCAGGTAAAGTCAGGTCGTCCATATCATCATCAGTAAAAGGGTAATTCGCTGCTTTGATACCATATTGTAGAGCGAGGTATAACGAGGTTGGTGTTTTACCCGAACGCGATACACCCACGAGAATAACGTCGGCATGCTCATAATTGGTAACATTTGAACCGTCATCATTGGCCAGTGAATAATTAACCGCATCAATTCGATAATCATAACTATTTTCGTGAATACTGTGCGTGCGATGAGCGGTAGGCTTAGCGTCTAGTTGCAGTTCTTTCTCAAGTGGCGCGACAAAATGCTCTAGGAAGTTATAAATAACGCCATCACAACTATCAATAATTTTTCTAATATCGTTATTAACAAAGGTATGAAAAACTAACGGTGGCATACCGGTACGTTTAGCGGCCTTATTAATTTTTATTTTTGCCGCTTCTGCTTTTTCAACAGTTTCAACAAATGAAATAGTGTCGTGATCAAATTCCATTGGGAAAAGTGAAAGCAAAGCATGACCAAAAACCTCTGATGTAATGGCTGTGCCATCAGAAATATAAAAAGCAGCGCGCATTTAAAAACCTCTTTATTATTTTTAATACCCAACCAATAAAATTAGCTGAGTTTTTTTATAGTTAAAATAAATGACTACTGCCAGATAAAATTAATAAGTAGGTTAATGACTTAATAAATTTTATGCAGGACATTTACCCATTTTTCTGATGAAAACTAGGCCATTCAATTAATCAATTGGGTATAACTGTAACTTATACTGAAATGTTTCAAATAACATTTCAGTTTATAAAGTTCGCAGTGTAAAATGTCTTAAGCTATAAATATACTGATATAACTCATAAATCTATTTATTTTTGTTTCTTTTTTTTTGGAGAAGATGTCGTGCAAGAAAATGTACTTTGGTATGAAGTTTTAGGAATGAATGATGTTGACCGCGTTGGCGGAAAAAATGCATCACTTGGTGAAATGATCTCAAACCTTTCAAACGTAGGCGTGCAAGTCCCAGGTGGTTTTGCTACGACTTCCTACGCATTTAATGAATTCTTAGAACAAAGTGGCATCAACGACAAAATATATCAGTTACTTGATAATTTAGATGTTGATGACCTAGCCGCATTATCAAAATCAGGTGAAACAATCCGTAATTGGATCATAGAAACACCATTTCTACCTGAAATGCAGCAAGATATAGCAAAAGCCTACACCACCTTAGCCGATGGTTTTGCTGACGATGCTTCATTTGCTGTTCGTTCTTCAGCAACGGCAGAAGATATGCCCGATGCTTCTTTTGCGGGACAACAAGAAACTTTCTTAAACGTACGTGGTTTTGACGCTGTGATGATAGCGATCAAACATGTTTACGCTTCTTTATTTAACGACCGTGCTATCTCTTACCGTGTTCATCAAGGTTATGACCATCGTGGTGTTGCTTTGTCTGCTGGCATTCAGCGTATGGTACGTAGTGATATTGCTTCAAGCGGTGTGATGTTCTCTATTGATACTGAGTCTGGCTTTGAAGACGTAGTCTTTATTACCTCAAGTTACGGTTTAGGTGAAATGGTGGTGCAGGGCGCAGTTAACCCTGATGAATTTTATGTTCATAAACCTACACTTGCTAAAGGTAGACCGTCGGTTGTTCGTCGTAATATCGGTAGTAAAGCCATAAAAATGATTTACACCACAGATCAAAGTCATGGCAAACAAGTTGAAATTGTTGATATTGAAGAAAAGTTGTCTAATCAATTTTCATTAACCGATGATGAAGTTCAAGAACTTGCCAAACAAGCCGTTATTATTGAAAAGCATTATCAACGTCCAATGGATATTGAATGGGCTAAAGATGGCTTAGACGGTAAGCTTTACATCGTTCAGGCGCGCCCTGAAACAGTTCGTAGCCGTGAAAGCGCTAATGTCATGGAACAGTTTCAATTACAAACAACCGCTGATGTTATTTGTGAAGGTCGCTCAATAGGTCACAAAATTGGTAGTGGTGAAGCAAAGGTTTTAGCTTCACTGGCTGAAATGGACAAAATTAAGCCCGGTGATGTTTTAGTCACCGATATGACCGACCCTGATTGGGAGCCTATTATGAAGCGTGCTTCTGCGATTGTTACTAATCGTGGTGGTAGAACTTGTCATGCTGCAATTATTGCTCGTGAAATGGGAATTCCTGCGGTTGTTGGTTGTGGTGATGCGACAAAACGTATTGCTAATGGCGATGATATTACCGTTTCTTGTGCTGAAGGTGATACCGGTTTTATCTACAAAGGTAAACTTGATTTTACTGTAACCACTTCACAAGTTGATTCGATGCCAGAAGTTCCATTAAAAATAATGATGAATGTTGGTAACCCAGACCGAGCCTTTGGTTTTGCTCGTTTACCTCATGCGGGTATTGGTTTAGCGCGTTTAGAATTCATTATTAATAAGATGATTGGCATTCATCCAAAAGCGTTGTTAAATTTTGATGAGCAATCTGACGATTTAAAAGATGAAATTAACGATATTATTGTTGGTTATGCCAGCCCAGTTGAATTTTATATTGCTAAGCTAACTGAAGGTATTGCAACCTTAGCGTCAGCTTATTCGCCTGAGAAAGTAATCGTTAGAATGTCTGATTTCAAATCAAACGAATATGCTAACTTAGTTGGCGGTGACGTGTTTGAACCGGAAGAAGAAAATCCAATGATTGGCTATCGCGGCGCAGCACGTTATATTTCTAAAGATTTCCGTGAATGTTTTGCACTTGAGTGTGAAGCGATTAAACGCGTGCGAAACGACATGGATTTTACCAACGTTGAAATCATGATCCCATTTGTTCGAACCGTAGAAGAAGCCGAGCAAGTTATTGAAATACTCGCTGAGAATGGTCTAAAACGTGGTGAGAATGGTTTGCGCGTTATTATGATGTGTGAATTACCGTCGAACTGTTTGTTAGCTGATCAATTCCTAGATCATTTTGACGGATTTTCTATCGGTTCAAACGATTTAACGCAATTAACACTAGGTTTAGACCGTGACTCTGGTTTAATCGCTCATTTATTTGATGAACGTAATCCAGCCATTAAAGCCTTATTGTCGATGGCGATTAAAGCTTGTAAAGCGCGTGGTAAATATGTGGGTATTTGTGGCCAAGGCCCGTCAGATCACCCTGATTTTGCCGCATGGTTGGTTGAAGAAGGTATCGACAGTGTTTCGCTTAATCCAGATACGGTATTAGCGACTTGGTTGTATATTGCTGAAAATCACAAGAATAAATAATCGTATAGCGTGGTTTATCGATTAATAATGTGAGGTCATAGCCTCACTGGCAATATAATAAACAAAGGCTAGGTTCTTTTTACTATAAGTTTAGTTAAAAAGTTCTTAGCCTTTTTGCATTCTTCAACAAAACTTGAGTCATAATTCAAAATTGACGTGATATACTAAGCTTAACCTTAAATCGTTAATATGTTTTTCGTCTATGTCTCAGAGCTTACCTTCATTAGAACACCAAGAACTTATCGCTCCACTGTATCAAAAGTTTTCTCAGGAGCTTGGTAACACTCAATATAGCGGTGAAATTAATTGCCAATATAGTGCTCGGCTAGCGGTTGCTACCGACAACAGCATTTATCAACAATTACCACAATTGGTTTTACATCCTCGAAGTAAGCAAGACGTTCAATTGATCAGTCAATTGTCTTCAACGCCAAAGTATCAAAGTATTAAGTTTAGTGCGCGTGGCGGTGGAACCGGCACCAATGGACAAAGCTTAACGCCAGGCATTGTCGTTGACTTGTCAAAATATATGAACCGTATTTTAGAAATTAATATTGAAGAAAACTGGATACGTGTTGAAGCGGGCGTCATCAAAGATCAATTAAATGATTATTTACGTCCACACGGTTTTTTCTTTTCTCCAGATTTATCAACCAGTAGTCGTGCAACCATTGGTGGCATGATTAATACTGATGCTTCCGGACAAGGCTCTCTGGTCTATGGCAAAACCTCTAATCATGTTTTAGCCCTAGAGTCGGTTTTAGCCAATGGTGACTTTCTGTCAACATCTCCGATGTCCATTGAGGAAGCGGAAGAACTCGCGCAACAAAATAGCAGTTACGGCCATATTGTTAAACAAGTACTGGCCTCATGTCGTGACAACCGAGCCTTGATTTTAGAAAAATTTCCCCGTTTAAATCGTTTTTTAACGGGTTATGATCTAGAAAATGTTTTTAATGATGATTTAAGCCAAGTTGATATTTCTCGTTTGATCACCGGTTCAGAAGGTTCGTTAGCCTTTGTTTGTGAGGCAAAACTCAACTTAACGCCAATTTTAAAAGCTAAAACACTGATTGTAATTAAATATGACAGTTTTGATTCTGCGCTGCGCCATTCACCGGCACTCGTTGAAGCTAAAGCGACTTCAGTTGAAACCATCGATTCAAAAGTCTTAAATTTAGCCAAACAAGATATTGTCTGGCATTCGGTGCGTGATTTAATCACCGATGTTGACAGTAAAGTCATGGACGGTATTAATATTGTTGAGTACAACGGCACCAGTATTGAAGCGTTAGCCGATCAGGTCGCACAATTAACAGCTCGTTTAGATAGCGACATTAGCAATAATACCGGTGTTATTGGTTATCAAGTGACCACTGATTTAAGCAGTATCAATAAACTTTATGGTATGCGAAAAAAAGCCGTTGGCTTGTTAGGCAACACAGCAGGTAGTCAAAAACCATTAGCTTTTGCCGAAGATACTGCCGTGCCACCCGAAAACTTAGCGGATTACATTGTTGAGTTTCGCGCATTACTCGATGGTTATGGTTTGCACTACGGCATGTTTGGTCATGTTGATGCGGGTGTTTTACATGTCCGCCCAGCACTCGATATGTGCGATCCTGAACAAGAAAAGTTGCTCCGCGAAATCTCTGATAAAGTGGTAACGTTAACCGCTAAATATGGTGGTTTAATGTGGGGTGAACATGGCAAAGGTTATCGCAGCGAATACAGTCCAAAATTTTTCGGTGAACATTTATTTACTGAACTAAGAAAAATTAAAAGTGCTTTCGACCCGCATAATAAAATGAATCCAGGTAAAATTTGTACGCCACTTGAATCGAGTGAAAAACTAGTCTCGGTTGACGACACTAAACGGGGTTTCTATGACCGGCAAATACCTATAACGGTAAAAGATTCATTTAGTTCAGCGCTCGACTGTAATGGCAATGGCTTGTGTTTCAATTATGATGTAGACAGCCCAATGTGTCCTTCAAGCAAGGTAACGCGTGACCGAAGACATTCGCCGAAAGGTAGAGCAGGCTTGATGCGTGAGTGGTTACGTCTTTTAGAAGCTAAGGGAGTCGATATCCTTAGTTTAGAAGAAAACATTCAGCATTGGTCTGTAAAACGTTTATTAGATAAGATAAAAAATCGTTTTTCAGCACATCAAAAAGAAGATTTTTCTCACGAAGTGATGGAAGCGATGCAAGGCTGTTTAGCCTGTAAAGCTTGTGCGAGTCAATGCCCTGTAAAAGTAGATGTTCCAGATTTTAGAGCGCGCTTTGTTAACTTATATCATTCAAGATACTTCCGTCCGTTAAAAGATCACTTAGTCGCTAATGTAGAAACATTAACGCCATTAATGGCCAAATCCCCGAAATTAATTAATTCGGTATTATCCCATAAATGGTACGACAAATTTTCACGAGCAACGATTGGTTATATTGATACTCCGATACTTTCTGTACCTACCTTAGCAAAGCAAGTCAGAGAAAAAAATTATCAATCCTTTGATCTTGCTTATTTACAAGGGCTCAATAAAGAGCAACAAGCGAGTCATGTGCTGATCGTTCAAGACCCGTTTACTTCTTTTTATGATGCTAACGTCGTTGAAGCTATGATGGCATTAATTGAAAAGTTAGGTTTTACCCCAATATTATTACCGTTTAAACCTAATGGTAAACCGCAGCACGTAAAAGGATTTTTAGCTAAATTTGCAAAGACAGCTAAAAATACCGCTGAATTTTTAAATGAACTTCATCAGTTAAATATACCTATGGTCGGTTTAGATGCTTCATTAACGCTTTGCTATCGCGACGAATATAAACAAACGCTTGGTGATAAGCGTGGCGATTTTCACGTGCTGTTAGCCCATGAATGGTTATTAACGGTTATAGAACATCAGAATACTAAAACAGCACTTTCATCACTAACGGGTGATAAACAAGTAGCGCCTTATAAATTATTTGCGCATTGTACTGAGAAAACGGCATTAGCCGGTAGTGAAGGGCAATGGCGTGAGATATTCAAGTTATTTGGTTTGACACTTGAAAACGTCTCTGTGGGCTGTTGTGGTATGGCTGGTACTTACGGACATGAGCAAGTAAATTTTGAAAACTCGAAAATGTTATTTGAAATGAGTTGGCAAGATAAGTTAGCTAAATTAGAGGCTAAACAAGTCTTAGTGACTGGCTACTCCTGTAGAAGCCAAACAAAGCGTTTAGGAAACATGCAGACTCGTCATCCTGTGGAAGCGTTATTATCAGCTTTTGAGTAAATGTTTTCATCGACTAAAGTTATGATAAAGAGAGTCGATATAGTTTGTGACAAATGTTGTACTTGTTCTAACTTGCTATGTGCATAGCTAAAACGTGAGAGGCTTTATGTCGTTATCATTGAATAATATTGAAAGTGTGCAAACAGATATAACTACAGGTTATGCATTAAAAACCGCAGCCTTATCTAAAGGTCAGCAAGAGCTTGAAGGTGAAATGGCGCTAAAGCTTATCGCCTCGGCTGGCAGTATTGACTCCGTGGCATTACCAACATCAGGTAGCAGTGGTTTCACTATCAATATTAAAGTTTAATATTGATAGTCGGAGAGTAAAACGTTTAAATACAGCGTGCTGGTTTGGGTAAACCAGCATACTTTGTTGCTTGTTTTGCTGGCCCTTCTTTGAATAATCGATATAAGTACCGACTACTTGATTTTTCTTCGCCAAATTCTGCTTTCATCGCTTTTGTTAACGCTCTTATTGCCGGGGACGTATTGTAAGTCAGGTAGAACTCTCTAACAAAGCGTATAACTTCAAAGTGTTGCTCCGTTAATACCAATTGGTCTTTATCAGCAATTATCTGCGCTAAATCTGTATGCCAGTCTTTAAAGTTAATTAAATAACCTTGCTTGTCGGTGGCGATTTCTTGCTCATTAAAAAATAAACTCACTGCCAAGTTACCGATTTTTCTGTTGCACAAATCAATGTCATTAATGCATCGAGTGATAAAGTGTTTATTTTTTCTTTATCAATCGTTATAGCTCTTGCTTGTGCGTGCGCTTCAACAATATAAAGCGCGGGCAGCGCTATTTTACTTAAGGCTTGTTGCCATAAATCATGACTAAGGTTGTAGCAACCATCATCAAGTAGCACGATAGTGTCATTTGCTTGTATTACGTCAAGACATTGTTCAAAGTCGCTTGTTTGAAAAGCGGATGTGCGCACTAAGTGAAGCATACTCATGTGGGTTAAAACCTTAATATTGATTGATGTTGGTGTAATGATATCGAGAACTCTGCACGGTCAAGTACTGCTACGTTTTCAATAGAAAAATCGTTAGCCAAGCCACGTTGAGTCAGTGAATGTTGGCAAACATAAATATTTTCAATATCATAAAACTCTAATGCCGCTAACGTTTTTAAAAAGTCTTTTTGTTGGATAAATTCAGGTTGTTGTTTGGGTATTAATTGATAAACGCCATCGCCTTGAAAATACAAACTAATGGCTTGTTCATAAGAGCCAAAAATAAGGGCAACATCAAGAGAATCTTTAGCATTTGCTGCTGAAAAGGGTGCGCTGGCATTAACGATAGCAAGTGATTTTTTGGCTTCAGACATGATAAATACCTTACAGTTGAATTAGACGATCAGCGTTGACATTCAATTCTACTAACTCACCTAGGCCCGATAAGGTAAATGCCTGATGAATAGTAGCGGCTTGACCATCATTAATATCATCACTTAGTCCACGTTTTTCTGCTGCAGTAGCACATAAGTGTAAAGGAATATCATAGTCGTGATGTAATTGTTGCCATTGTCGATGGGCTTGGTATTCGTCATTAGGGAGTGCAAGGTGCTGGCTACCATTTAAAACACCGTCTTGATAAAAAAATACGCCAACAACGTTAATATCACTCTTTAACGCAGCGGTAACCATATTAATAGCAGTAGCCGTTAAGTTACTGTTGGGCGGGGTGGTAATAACAAAGGCGAGTTTTTTCACAAAATGTCCTACATACACAAGTAAATAGTGATTATAAATGAATATAAAAAAACCTCGGTGACCGTAAGATCAACGAGGTTTCATATTATAAGCAATAACTCACTTACATTCTATTATCTTACGATATTAATCATCGCCGCCCATTACGCCTAAAAGGTGTAATAAATGCACGAAGATGTTGTAAATATTCAAGTATAAAGAAATAGTTGCTCGAATGTAGTTGGTTTCACCACCATTAATTATACGACTAGTATCAAACAAGATTAAACCAGACATAATCATGATAATAGCTGCGCTAACTGCTAATGAAAGAGCCGGTATTTGAAAGAAAATATTTGCAATACTTGCAACTATTACCACAATTAAACCGACCATCAAAAAACCACCCATAAACGAGAAGTCTTTTTTGCTAGTTAATGCATAACCCGATAAGGCGAAAAATATTAATGCAGTGCCACCTAAGGCTTGCATTATCATTCCAGGACCTGCAGGCATTGCAGCGTAATGGTTAAGCATAGGGCCTAGAGAGGCTCCCATTAAACCAGTGAATGCAAAAATCCAAAAAATACCACTCGCTGAATCAGCTTTTTTGTTTACAACAAACATTAAGCCAAAAGCGACTAATGTCATTATAAGAGCTGCGCCGTGTGGCAAGTTCAACGACATAGAAATAGCGGCAGTAACGGCACTAAAAGCTAATGTCATTGATAACAACATATAGGTATTTTTAAGTACCTTGTTAATTTCTATAGCTGAGCTTTTACTCGCTTGTAAACCAATATTTGATTGCATAAAACTTCCTCTGATAACTTTAGTTATACTTTTTAGATAAGGCCATTTAAGTCAAATTCAAGAGTACTCTTAAACTTTCTTTATGACATCTTGACATATTATGACATGGCGTTTTTTAAAATACTATTATTTAGTTGCTTAAATTTGTTGATATTTACTAATAATTTGTGAATATTTGTAACTAAAAAATTTAGCCGCATTAACTAGCATTGGTGGCTTGTTGGTGATTGTTATTTTTCCAAGGTATTACTCACTTATTTTCTAAAACAGCTATTTGAGTGGTCATTTATCAATCCGGTTGCTTGTAAATGTGAATATAAGGTTGTTGAGCCTAGAAATTTAAAGCCAATCTTCTTCATGTCTTTGGCTAATCTATCACTAATAGGCGACGTAGCAACTGATTTCTCTGTATCATTTATACTGTTAACTTGGGTTTTATTATCAACATAAGACCAGATGAACTGACAAAAACTTCCGTACTCTTGCTGTATTTCAATAAATCGTTGTGCATTATTAATAGCCGCTACTATTTTTAGCCTGTTGCGTACTATTGAGGCATCTTGCATTAAACGTTCTACATCGTCGTTAGTAAACCTTGCAACTTTATTTACATCAAAGTCTAAAAATAACGTACGGTAACCTTCACGTTTCTTAAGAATAGTGTACCAACTTAAGCCAGCTTGTGCAGATTCTAAAACAAGGGATTCAAACATCACTTTATCGTCATGAACCGGCACTCCCCATTCTTCATCGTGGTATTTTACATAATCAGGTTTTGAGGTATCAAGCCAAGAACAGCGGCACTTGTTTACAGAAAAATTGTTATTACCCATACACACCCTTGAAGATTGTTTAAATAGCTAGCGATTTGTTGTTTTTTTTAGCAAACAAACATTTTTGTTAAATAAATGCTTTACAAGTCTTTTTCTACACTTTAATATTCGCCTCGTCTTCAAGCAAGCAATTGTTTTGAGACATTCAGGTGAGATGGCTGAGTGGTCGAAAGCACTGGTCTTGAAAACCAGCAAGGGTTTATAGCCCTTCTAGAGTTCAAATCTCTATCTCACCGCCAAACAAAGAAAAACCGCTAATCGAAAGATTAGCGGTTTTTTGCTTTTTGATAGTTAGAAATTTTAAATAAGGGTTTATAGCACTAAACCTTGAGTAGAGTTCAAATCTCTATTTCACCGCCAAACAAAGAAAAACCGCTAATCGAAAGATTAGCGGTTTTTTGCTTTTTGATAGTTAGAAATTTTAAATAAGGTTTATAGCACTAAACCTTCGAGTAGAGTTCAAATCTCTTTCTCACCGCCAAACAAAGAAAAACCGCTAATCGAAAGATTAGCGGTTTTTTGCTTTTTGATAGTTAGGAATTTTAAATAAGGGTTTATAGCACTAAACCTTCGAGTAGAGTTCAAATCCACTCTCACCGCCAAATAAAGAAAAACCCATTACGAAAGTAACGGGCTTTTTGCTTTTTTTTCAATATCTTGTAATCTTCTTCAACACCCTAGCGTTAGAAATACAAATCAGCAAAAAGAGCAGTAGGATAAGCTTGTAAATCTGTTAATGATGAAACTAAAACTTCTGGTTCACAAGATGGTAGATCAACTCGTACTAATCTTAAATGTAGTGAACCGGTCGATATTTTATCTTTCCTACATCGACGAAGAGACTTTTCAGCACAAGGAAAATCAACGATATTATTATATTTCCCACTTTCTAAAAACGCTTTAATAACATTAGAGCTTTTAACAATGCGCATGCAAAAATTAACACTTTTTAACCTATGATATTTATAAAACCAAACGACAGGATAACCTCTGTCATAAACGATTAAGTCGCCTTTTTGGGTTTTATTTAAATGCTTTATAGTGATATTGGGTATAGAAACGCTTCTTTTGTCTTACTACTACTTTATTGTAACGACTACATAGGCGCCAAAAATCTTTTATTAAGTACGTTAACGTACAGAGTAATTATAAATACAACGATAAGGTAACCTTTACTTTGCCTTTACCAATAAGGCTGCTTTTTATTATTGATATTGGTTCAGCCAATATATAGGAGTTACCCATGTATGGATTCAGTGTGCAATTACAAATACCTTTCGATATCGCGTTTAGTACTGTTATTTACACACTAAATATGAATGGGAGATAAACATGTTATTTCGCCAATTTTTTGATTCTGAATCCAGCACTTATAGCTATCTGTTGGCTAGCGATAGTGGCCACGAAGCGTTACTAATCGACCCGGTAATAGATAAGGTGGATATGTACCTGAAACTAGTCGAACAACTCGATGTTCGATTAGTGCGAGCCATCGATACTCATACCCATGCGGATCACATCACCGGTCTTGGAAAGTTGCGAGAAAAGACCGGTTGCATCACTGTAATGGGCGAACAGACAGAAGCGGACTGTATGTCTGAAACCATTCGGGAGGGCGAGCACATCCGGTTGGATGGTATTGATCTAGAAGCGTTGTACACACCTGGCCATACCGATGAGTCTTATAGCTTTTTGCTTCACAGCGAGCGTCCAGCAATATTCACCGGCGACGTGCTGCTGATTCGTAGCAGTGGCCGAACCGACTTTCAAGGTGGTGACGCTGGTCAAAGCTATGATTCTATTACTAAAAAAATATTTACGTTACCGGATTCAACGCTGGTATACCCGGCGCACGATTATAAGGGCTGGACCCGCAGCAGCGTTGCTGAGGAAAAGGCTCATAACCCGCGATTAGCCGGCAAGAGCCGTGCGGAATATATCGACATTATGAACAACCTGGATCTGCCTGATCCTAAGATGATGGATGTGGCCGTTCCGGCGAACCTTGGCTGCGGTTTAGCTGCAGATGCATAGCGAACTAACAGTTTGAACATTCATTCACACTACAATCAGGAGAAATTTTTATGCTTACGTTTTTAACTGCACAACAAATGATCGATGAAGCCAAAAAAGTGGTTGACACCGTCGACCTTGAAAAGGTAAGGGCTCTGCGTGGCAGCGGTGCGCTAGTGCTCGATGTTCGTGAACCCAATGAGTGGCAGGAAGGCCATCTGGAAGGTGCCGTCGCTATACCTCGTGGTGTATTGGAAATGAAAATTTCCGACGAAGAAAGCGATCACCAACGGCCTATAGTCACCTATTGTGCCAGCGGTGGACGTGCCGCGCTAGCCGCAGCAACGTTACGACAAATGGGCTACATTGCAGCTCTTGCATCGGAAGCAGGCTTTGACGATTTGCAGGCTACCGGACTACCTTGTAATAAGCCGGACTAAATTTCCACACAAACATAGGCATGTGCCTGTGCGATAGCAACTCGGAGCACGCAGACGGGTCCCGCTTGCGTGGTCTCACGGAATGTCAACTGGAGAGAACAGAAATATGATGAACGATATGGGTATGGGATTGGCTATTGATCGGCTGGAAGACGATCCAAAGCCAGGTAACCATTGTCATCATCCCTCACGAATAAGCCCTCGTGTTCAATAAAACCAGTCGCATGCTGGCTAATGCGATGAGTAAGAGTATTCAGTTCACTTTTTTCGTAAAAATTCAGTCGAGTTTAAAAAGACTTAGATTAAATTTATTTCTCCAAGGCAACTAGTTAATCTTTTGGATATCTGGCAGTTATTGGTAAAGCCGAACCGCCAGATCCCGTGATACGACGTTATGTCAGCATCATTGAATGAAACCAGGGATCAACTGTGAACCTTCTCCCATTGCTTGACCTGATCTTCGCCCCCAAAATCTATTCAACGGTAACCACTGAATTCATTTCCCGTCGAACTTTTCTTGTTCGCTCATAGATAACTTTTCGCATTCTGTTCATGGCGCCCAAAGGCTTATGCTCGGATAAACTGTTCCAAGGATTGAAAGCTAGGTTCTCGCAAAATGTATTTTGTGCATCTGTATCGAAGGTCTGTTTAGGAAAGTGGATACGCGCTACAACAGTAAAAGGTGCCTGCACTTCTTGCCATTCGATCATGGAATTTTCGACACTCATTTCGTCGTTTTCTCGAAGTTGAACCAGAAACTCCATGCAGCTTGGATTTTGGTCAAGGCTCGTCTTCATCGCCTCGCGAAGATAATCTGCACCGGCTTCCTCGGGAGCTTCATTTGTCGTGGCTGTACATGGGCGAACTGAGTATTTCACGGCTTTCCGCTGCTGTCCCATCCCAAGCTGGTAGGGAACTTCAGACCAATACCGTGTATGTAAAGGGTTGGCAATTTTTTTGCTAGTCAACTCGAGGCCAATAAGTGAACCTTGAAGTCCCAAATTAAAGGGTATTGCCAATTTATCCCAAAATCCGTCAGACGATAAATTTCGATGTACGGCCACATAGGTTTCAGGTTCTTTAACCGGAAAGACAGGGTGATTAATTAAGATAAAATCCTGCACTGTGCTTTTATCTGCTATGTGCCAGCCAGCCTCGGCTGGCGAAGAAAGCAGCTTTATTGCCATCCCCCTTGCGTCCCCTTTAATGTCCGGGCGATCAGGATCAGGATTTCCATTAGAAAAACGCACCCACGCGGAATAGGATTTACCTGCTTGGAATACACCTTGGCTTAATGATTTAGGTAAATCGTCTAGCACGTCAAACTCTGCGTTTAAACAGCCATGAGCTTTGGGGTGAACATCACGCCTGGCTTCTCCATTGGTATATCGATGGCGGATAATACCTTCAATGAGGTCAGCTGTTTCGTCGGCTAAAAGTGCCTCATGTGGATATAGTTTTTCCCCTAAGGCGGCATCTGCCTCGGGATAGATATTTTCAATAGTCGCAATTTCTTCAACGGAACGGTTCTGAGACTGATTTGCTGGTGAACTGCAACCAGCCAGTATGAGAAGAAATGATAGGAGTGGCGTCAACAGTTTCATATGAATGTTCCTTTAATAGCTTAACGAATAGGCAGGTAAAACGTGAATACTGAAAATTGAACAAAACGGATAGAAAGCACATTTTATTGTCAATCCTAGTCAATAATATTTAATCGGATTCCTCCTAGCACTTCTACTATACACCGTTTTATTCTACCTATACACACGCACTTATACGAGGTTAAAAATGAATAATAAAAAACAGAATCAGCGGCGCACTTAGTGATCGATGGGGTAATATTAAAGAGCGGTTTTGAGGCGCTTGTTTTAAATTCTAAATTATGTGAAAACAGTTGAGTAATAGATGAAAAATCGCCGATTTCCACCCCCTCAAGGATATAAAAGAGATGTAAATATGAGGGAATATGTATCGTTACTTTATAAAACGACATTTTATTTTACCTATAAACCACATCAGCTACGTCTGGTCCCGCTTGATTACTACAAGACCAATAACGTTGCGCTCCTATGACTGCAAATATTTAACAAAGCTATTCCGTTTAGTAGTCACTTTGCATAACTATTTCTGTTTGGGAATATTCTTGATTAACTTAATGATAACGCGATTATCATTAAGTTTGGCTAAGTCGAGCAAATAGCTTTTTTCAAGTTCTTGCACCGGTATTTTTGATAATAATTCTTTTATCAACTCCTCTTAACCATTTACTATGGCAGTTTTCAAGATTACAAAATTCGCTATACTGTGTTCATTTTGAACAGTCATGTTAGAACCCGTTAGTTACGCCTTGTTAATTTTTCGTTTTAAAGTTATCGCTTACGATTAGCAATATAAATTTATCTGCTGTAATGCTGCGGTTTGGATCAGCTAGGGCTTAAACTGAAGCAATAACAAACAAGTCCATAAAGCGGTTTACTGCTTTGGACTCAAGCGCGGCTTGATCTTTACACAGCGTGAAAATAGTTTTGCATTGATGGCTCGGAAACCGCGTCGCTAAGTTCGCTTTGAACTTTTGCTCCAATAGCGGGATCCCTTCTTGGCGCCGGCGACGATGTCCCACAGGGTATTCCACTAGCACTTCTTCTGTGCTGCTGCCATCGTTGAAAAAAATTTGAATGGCGTTAGCGATAGCGCGTTTATCTGCTTCTAAATACTCTGCGGTAAAGCGTTTATCTTCGACAACCTCCATTTTATCGCGCAGTTCATCAATGATGGGATGTGCCTTGTGAAAGTCGTCTTCGTAATGTTCGGCGGTTAGCCCTCCAAACGCCAGCGGCACCGCAACCATATACTGCAAACAGTGGTCACGATCTGCAGCATTAGCAAGTGCACCTGTTTTAGAAATAATGCGAATGGCCGATTCGTGGGTTCGAATGACGATTTTCTTAATATCCGCTAAGCGATTTCTCACCTCAGGATGCAGGATAACCGAAGCTTCCGCGGCAGTTTGCGCATGGAACTCTGCGGGGAAAGAAATCTTAAACAAAATGTTTTCCATCACGTAAGAACCATACTCTTGAGAAAACGAAAACTGACGTTCAGCCTCTGGTTTAAGTGCTTGGTCTTTATTCGTCTTCGAAAAAGAGACGTCGTAAAAGCCCCACTGCGGAGCGGTTAATACGCTTGGAATACCCATTTCACCGCGCATCGACATGTCGGCCAAACGCACAGCTCTTGAGGTCGCGTCGCCCGCGGCCCAAGATTTACGAGAACCCGCATTGGGTGCGTGACGATAGGTGCGCAGCGCAGAGCCATCGACCCAAGCTTGCGAGACCGCCGCCATGATTTGTTCTCTATTGCCGCCCATCATTTTTGTGATAACTGCCGTTGAGGCGACTCGAACTAACAATACATGGCACAAACCAACGCGATTAAAAGAATTTTCTAGCGCTATTACACCTTGAATTTCATGCGCCATGATCATGGCTTCAAGCACTTCTCGCATGGTAAAAGGCTGTTCGCCCTTCGATAGTCTGACCTGAGATAAATGATCAGCCACTGCCAAAATCCCGCCTAAATTATCCGATGGATGTCCCCATTCAGCGGCCAGCCAAGTGTCGTTATAATCGAGCCAGCGGATAATACAACCTATGTCCCAAGCGGCTTTAATCGGGTCGAGCGACAACGATGTTCCTGGCACTCGCGCGCCGTTAGGCACAAGGGTGCCTTGTACGATAGGACCAAGGTGTTTTGTACATTCAGGAAAGCGCAGCGCTAGCAATCCGCAACCGAGGGTGTCCATTAAACAGTTGCGCGCGGTATCGAGCGCTTCTTCGCTAGTGACTTCAAAATTCATGACATAATCTGCGATATCTTGGATGACATGATCGTAATCGGGACGGTTGTTAATATCTGTATTACTAATCATTTCTTATCCTTATTCGTTTGATTTTTTAAGATGAGATGATAATTCGATACTTTTATCCTGGCGGATTTAATATGTATCGTCACTTTATAAAAAATGACGTTTTTCTTTTACCTATACTCTAAAGTCATTAAGGTGAAAAGTCGGTTTTGAAAAAACCATTTGGCCTACTGTTTGCGTGAGTGTCAAATGAGCGTGAGCCGCAGTTATTGAGCCGCGAGTAATACTCTTATAGTGTTCTGCCTATTTGCAAAGTCTCAGGCTTATTTGTAAATAAGCCTGACGGTATTATTGAAATAATACCTTGAATTAAAACCAGAATCTTAAACCTGCGATAAGGCTGGTGTCGGATTTCTTACCGCCTTCGGCGATTAGGTAGTCGGCTGTTTTACCAAAGGCTTGATTAAACTTAAGCCCGATGTAGGGCGCAAATTTTCTAGAAAATTCATAGCGTAAACGCAACCCTAGTTCAGCAGATGATAATCCAGATCCAATTCCCATAGATGCATCATCGGAAGAATAGGCACTGAGTTTTAGGCTGGGCGTTAATATCAGTTTTTGAGTAAATAAAGCCTCGTATTCCGTTTCGAATCTAAAACCAATATTTTTGTCGTTGAACACCACTGCTGCATTAGTTTCAAAGAAATAAGGGGCAAGGCCTTGTAAACCGATTACGGCCCAGTTTTGGTTTTTTTCAGGAGTCGTGTCATAACCAACCCCCATTTGAAGATCCCAATATTTTTCAATGGGATGACTGTAGAGTAGCTGGTTCTCAGATTCGGTTTGTCCATGAAGTGTTTCCCCTTCGGATTTAAGGTAGAGTTTGTGCCAATCCTTACCTATCCAAGACGTGACACCCCAAGAAGTAGGGTTGCCAGTTTGGTCGCTAATTTCAAGCGTATCCATTAGAAAGTACGTTAATAAAGGGTCTCTTTCTCCACCTGCATGCACTTGTGATGTCATTAGTATGGACGAGATAAATATGGTGCGTAATATTACTTTGAATAATTTTTTCATTATATTTCTCCTAGAATACTGAATTTGACTATCGGATTTGTACACGTCTAAACATACCCATCATGTGATAGAGCATGTGGCAGTGGTATGCCCAATCACCACGAGCGTTCATAGTCACTCGATAACTGATTTTGGAACCTGGTTGTACAACGATTGTATGTTTTCTAGGAATATGATTTTCATCTCCCGTTTCTAAATCACTCCATACACCGTGTAAGTGCATAGGGTGATTCATCATGGTGTCATTAATAAACGTAACGCGAATGCGCTCACCGAAGTTAAACTTTAATGGTTGTGCTTCACCATAGGGGATGCCGTTAATTGACCACATATAACGCTCCATATTGCCCGTTAAGTGCAATAGCAGTTGTTTAGTGGGTTTAGGTTCATGGCGTGTCGGATAAAGGTTTTTTAAATCGGCATAGGTTAAGACCTTGCGGCCATTATTTCGTAAGCCAACGCCTGGATCATCTAGCCGATATTTTGCGCCAGTGGCACGCATCGCTATTTGTGGGCCTTCTTTTTCAGGCACATCAATGAGAGGTAGTTTTGGATTCATATCCATTGGAATTTGCTCGTCATCTAAATTAACATTCATGTCATTATCGTTCTGATTCTTACCATTCATTTGCATGCCAGTAAGCATATCCTGACCACTCTGATCCATGCCGTCCATTTCCATACCCATGTCTGTCATGCTTAAAATAGGTAATGGATCCATTGCTGGGACAGACGCCAATTTTGAAGCATTAGAGGTGATGGAGCCTATCGCATAACCGGAACGGTCAATGGCTTGAGCAAAAATCGCATAAGCTTGTTTATCTGTATCAGGTTCCACAATGACATCATAGGTTTCTGCTACACCAATGCGGAATTCATCAACCTCTACCGGTTGGATTAAGTTTCCATCAGCAGCCACAACGGTCATTTTTAAACCAGGGATCTGTACATCAAAGAACGTCATAGAAGAGCTATTAATAAAACGCAATCTTACTTTCTTGCCAGATTCCACCACGGTACGCCAATGTGCATTAGGGGAGAGCCCATTCATTAAATAGGTGTAGGTTGCGCCAGTTACATCTGACAAGTCTCGATCGGACATTTTCATGTTGTTCCACATTGAACGATCTTTCCAGGCTTGAGAAAATCCTTTTTGTTTTAATTCACTCCAAAAATCGCCGACCGTTCTTTGGTGGAAATTATAGTAATCACCCATCTTTTTAAGGTTTGCATAAATGGTTTCAGGAGGGGTATCTGACCAGTCAGAGAGTTGAATCACATAGTCATGGTCGGAGTGAACAGGTTCTTGTTTTTTTGGTAAAATAACAATTGCACCGATGACACCTGTTTGCTCTTGATACGCGGAGTGACTGTGATACCAATAGGTACCATTTTGTTTTACGGTGAATTGATAGACATAAGTTTCACCGGGCTTAATGCCGTCATAACTTAAGCCAGGTACACCATCCATATTCGTTGGCAAAATAATCCCATGCCAATGAATAGAGGAATCTACCATTAATTTGTTAGTCACGCGGAGTGTGATTTCATCACCTTCATGCCAAACAAGTGTTGGTGCAGGTAAAGAGCCGTTAACCAATGTTGCTAAAGCGGGAGTGCCGGTAATATTAACGGTCGTTTCGGAAATGGTTAAATCAAACTCAGTTCCCGTTAACATGGGTTGTTTTGGATTGAACTTAGTCGAGCCTTGCGAGATAAACTCATTGCTGGCAAAGGTTGATGGAATGTTTGATGCAACGGCAGCCGCTACTGAAGTTAATGCTAAACCGCGGACAAATTGACGTCGATTAATTATCGAGTGTGTGTTTTTAGTTGAAGAGGTCATCATTAACTCCTTAAAAATAATAAATAAAAGGCTTTGTTTGAAGGTGAAAATGGTCGTTCATCATAAAATTTATAGATGGATCTAGATTAAGCTAATATTCACCCTCGTTCGGTGCGACACCGAACAGATTGAATAGGATATTTGATGCAAACTGAGAAATGTTGACTCTATTAACAAAGCAATTATTTATTGTTTTTAACCTTTAATCTGGAGCAAATACATCATGTTACATACAGTTAATGATTTAAAAAATATCGCCATTCAGGCCTCTGATGGCGATATTGGATTGACCAAAGATCTTTATTTTGATGATAAGCATTGGGTGATCCGATATTTGGTGGTGGAAACGGGGTCTTGGTTATCAAGCAAAAAAATATTGCTTTCACCCATATCAATCAAAGAGTTTAATCAGAAAGATAAAACGCTTACTGTCACAATCTCAAGAGAACAGGTAAAAAACAGCCCTGATATAGAAAGCGAAAAACCGGTCTCTAGGCAGCATGAGGTCGATCATATGGAATATTATGGTTACGAACATTACTGGGGTAACACAGGTATTTGGGGAAGTGAATCTAGTCCTAACATGATGGCACTTGGTTATTATAGTGTCGCGCCAAAGCCAGATAACTTAGATAACCCAGAAATATCCGCAGACATCAAGGCTGCACTATCACGGGATAATGATCATCATCTACGCAGCAGTCATGCCGTAGTGGGTTATCACCTTGATGCAATAGACGGTGAATTGGGTCACTTGCAAGGTATGTTGATAGATATCGACTCTTGGGCTATTCGTTATTTGATTATTAACACCAGTAATTGGTGGTTGGGTCATCTGGTTTTAATTGCGCCTAAATGGATTAAAGAGGTGAGTTGGCCTACCTCTAAAATTTATGTTGATATGACGCAGCAGCAAGTGAAAGATGCACCAACGTTCGATCCCTCAGTGCCTTTTAGTTTTGAAGATGAGAAAAATTTGCAAACTCATTATAGTTGCAATGATAAATAACATTATTACCTCTCTATGATGGATTTCTGCTTTCTTACTTTCTAGCATTTGAAAAATCATATTCTTAGGCCAAAAATGGATAACTGAGACATATGTACTTATTTCGAGCAATAAATCCATCCAAAAATTTTGTTCATAATCTAAAAGTTGATAAGGGGTTATAAGCCCCCAAACACTGAGAGCAAGAAAAATCTGTTGCCTTAGCATATTCTGAGAAGTTTTGAGTAATAGACGACAGTTCGCCGACTTGGATATAAAAGAGATGTCAGTATGGAAAACATGAGGCAACATGTATTTTCATTTTATGAAAAATGACGTTTTATTTTACCTATATTTGACACTAGATAAGCTAATACACTGGCTGAATCTACATTAAAGGATGATGATAAAAAATAACGGGAATAATATTAATGGATCTCTCTGTATTAGATAAATTCTGGCAGTTAATTGACGAAAAATTACAAGGCTGGCTGGAAGCTGGCATTAAACACTTACCCAATTTTATAGTCGCCATTCTCTTAGTCATATTTTTTGGCTTACTGGCTAAATATGTTGGCAGAGCCGTTCGAAAAGTGCTTCATAAAACCCTAGAATCTGAACAAATTGCTGATCTACTTACGTCTATTATGAAGATGCTTGTGCTGTTCACAGGGCTATTTATCGCCCTAGAATTTTTGGGGTTAACCGGCACAGTAACATCACTCTTAGCTGGCGCTGGTATCATTGGCTTAGCACTTGGTTTTGCTTTTCAAGATATGGCAGAGAATCTTATTGCCGGTATTGCGATGGGTATTCGTAAGCCATTTCAAATTGGCGATGTGGTTGAAGCAGAAAATGTGCTTGGCATAGTAAAAACAATTAATTTACGTAACACATTAGTAGAAACGTTTTTTGGCCAGATAGAAGTTATTCCAAATAAAATCTTGTTTCGAAACGTACTAACAAATTATACGACCACAGGCAGCAGGCGAATCGAAGTACCCGTTGGTATTTCTTACGCAGACGACCCAGAAAAGGCAGCTGGAGTTATTGAAGAAGCGATAAATGTCTGTGATTTTGTTATAAAAAAAGAAGAAACTGCCGTGTTTGCCAAGGAGTTTGCAGACAGCAGTATAAATTTAGTTGTCTGGTTCTGGATTGACTATCCAGGCGACACTGGCTTTATGAAAGCTCGCCATACGGCGGTTGTAGAAATCAATAAAGCGCTGGCAAAAGCTGATATCTTAATTCCATTTCCTATCAGAACATTGGATTTTGGCGCCAAAGGTGGTGAAAAGCTCAATACCATGTTGTCGAAAAAAAATTCAGAAGATAAATCAGCAGACTCAAAAAAGTCATCATCGTCTGAAAATGAAAAGTAACCTCTGGGATCAGAGCAAACTTTCATTAACTAAACGTCCGCTTTGTCGCATCTGACTAATTTATTTACACTGCCCAAATCATTTATAAGGCTGGCTGAACGCTCATTGAACTCTATAAAAACAGTTGGCCATTGGCTTTCTGCTTGTAGTACATGTTTGCTGCAGAAGGCTTGTAGGTCGGTAACACTGAGATAGCCGACGTTCAGGTTTTTCTCTGAGATTTAAATATAAGCGCATACCAAAGTACGTTGAGCGAGATTTTGATGATTTTTTGTGCTGTGGTCGTCTCGAGTATGATTTTAAGCGTGTGATATGCGGTGATTGCTATCATTAGAAACTGGTTGCCTTTCTTTGTTCACTGATCCCGCATTTTTATCACAAAGAGTGGAAGTCAACGTGCCTGTCTAGCGCTTTTTGTCGATTTACTGGATAAAATTGATACCTAACACTATCAAATCCTAACCTTCTCATCCATTAACCTGCTTCAACAGTTGATCCAATGACCCTGAACCCAACAAAATCAGATCATGTTAAATAGATCAGGTATGTGGTTTATTCTTTTGTACTTTTTTCTTTGGGTCATTTATTCGCCACTAACATCGGCTCGTTGATGTTTGCTCGCGGTAGTGTTGGTAAGCGAACAGACAACTCACTCCAACGGACTGATAATACACTTGAGCTAACGCCAACGGCGTTTGCCTATCAGACCCGGAAGGAGCAACCATGTCGACAATCACCACCATTAATCCTGCGACCGAAAAAGAAACCCATACCTACGACATAATTACCGAAATACAAGCGACGGATCGGCTTGCTAATGAAAAAGCTATTGACTGGTCGGTGGGATCTTTTCAAAGGACGAGAAACGTCCACACGGTGGCTTTGGAATAAAAAAAATTGGTCAACGTAAAGTCGATTTTCCTGCCATAACCTGGCTTTAACTACCTAATTTAGAACATTTAATTTAACATTAAGGATTTTTCTATGAGTATGAACATTCTTGTCGCCGGTGCCACCGGAAAAACGGGCCAGTTTCTGGCCCAGTACCTGATAGAACAGGGCCATAAACCAACAGCGCTGGTTCGCGAAAGTTCGGATACCAGTTCGTTGCCCTTGGGGGTAGATGTTCGCCATAGTGATCTTACAGAACTGAAAACCGGCCTGTGCGACGGCATGGACGCGGTGATCTTTGCTGCAGGCTCCGGCGGAACCACCGGCCCTGAAATGACCAAAAAAGTGGATCGGGACGGCGCCAAACGACTGATTGATCTGGCGCTGGAATCAGGCGTGAAACGTTTCGTGATGCTCAGTTCGATCGGCGCAGATCTGTCCAACCCAACCGGTGATCTGGCCCCTTACCTGAATGCCAAGCACGAAGCGGACGAATACCTTAAGGCTTCCGGAGTGACCTACTCGATCCTGCGCCCCGTAGCACTGACCAACAAGGGTCGCGGCACTGATGTGATCTTGGGCGAGGACGTCGATAAATCAGCAAAGGCGTCCCGAGCAGATGTGGCCCATGTGCTGGTGGAGGCCGCCACTACAGGCTGTTACGACGGTATGGCGCAGAATATGCGGTCCGCATGACTGTCACGGCGTAACATCAAGCTTGGAACCTATAACTTGTAATATTTAATAATTCATTTCAACAGGAGAAAACCAATGTCAGAAATCAATGGCAAAGTCGTCATCATTACCGGTGCCAGCAGTGGTCTCGGTAAAGCCACAGCGCAACGCTTGGCAAAAGGTGGCGCCAAGCTGGTGCTTGCTGCCCGCCGTGAGGAACGCCTTGTGGAGTTGCGTGATACGATCAAGGAGCAGGGTGGTGACGCTATTTATCAGGTTACCGACGTCACTGAACGCGCTCAGGTTGAGTCGCTGGCCAAGGCAGCGAAGGAAGCGTATGGCCGCATCGACGTGCTGGTCAACAACGCTGGCCTGATGCCGCTGTCGCCCCTCGATGAGCTCAAGGTCGACGAGTGGGAGAAGATGGTTGATGTCAATATCAAAGGCGTGCTCTATGGTATTGCCGCTGTGCTGCCGACCATGCGCGAGCAGCATGTCGGCCACATCATCAATCTGTCGTCGGTAGCTGGGCATAAGGTCTTTCCCGCGTCCGCCGTTTATTCCGCAACCAAGTTTGCCGTTAAGGCGTTATCAGAAGGCATTCGTCAGGAAGGCGAAGGGGAAATCCGCTCCACCAATATTTCGCCTGGAGCTGTGGCGACCGAACTGACCAGTAAAATCAGCGACCCCGATACTGCTAAGGGTGTTGATGAAATGTACGAGATGGCAATTGACTCTGATGCGATTGCGCGTGCAATTGCTTATGCAATCGAGCAGCCGGCAGATGTTGATGTCAACGAGATTATCATCCGTCCCACCAGACAGCCGCTCTAACCAGGCAGCCACTCTATTGGACAGGAGCAATAGAGTGGCATGGTAAAAGTATTGAATTACAGCGTCTTAGGGTCTACTGTTAAAACACTTATATTGGAAGCCAACACTGGAGAATGATTTTTTAGCGCGGGCTCGAACGGATTTACGGATGCTAAGGAAGTAATGGAAGAGCGGAAGGATCCGCTGCCTTAGTGTATATGTTCTCATTTCTCAGTAAATCCTTTTTTACTCTGAGGTGAAGCAAACGACGAGTATCAACTGTCTATCCCTGATGCCGACCTAATCCATGAGTTCGGTCAAAATTACCTGCAACGCGATTCAACTCTTTTATCGCAATGTGCGGAATAAACCCTGTAGAAACTTGCATTCCAAAAGTCATCCCCCTATGGTGGGAATTAAAAGTAAGCTAATGTTTTAATTAACCAACAAAAAGGGAGTGCGACGAATGGAAAACAACAACGACCAAAGCATAACTAACTTTGCCGCCATAAAAACTACCATTGCCAATAACGAAGAACAACGGCTCAAAGAATTACTGGCAGGCCAAGTAATGCAAGAACTTGAAAAAAGCTACCTCATTGACCTAGCCAAATTAGGAAATAATCACGCGATTTTGAAGATATTAGAAGACATCCCTGTGGAAAATCAAGAATAGAAATAAGCTGAGTTTCAACCTTATAAAAGTTTTGAAAAATAATATGAATTTGATGAGCAACAATTTGATTAGAATTTTCAAGCATTATTATCATACTGCGAGCTGCCTCAAAACTTGCATTGCTACTAACGCGTGAGTTCAAGGGCATTTGAGAGGAAACCTGTTTTTTCGACAGAAAACATGGATTGCAGGTCAAATGTCTGGTGCAACAATTTGTTAAGCACAGTAAATTATCAATGGTCCTGCCTGATTGAAACAATGCCTAGGTATTCACGGAAAGGTCGCTCAATAAGTCAATTTAATTGTTAGATCAAGGTTTTCCCCATCGTACGTAAATCTAGCGGTTTCAAACGAAGGTGCGCTCATCGAGGCCTTTGCACCACTTGAAAAACCGTAGGCTTCTGTCGGCACCCCTAGCAAGTTTGTGCCAAGCTTACCATCCATATTTTTATCATGAATGACAACCAAGGCATACGTTCCCGGAGGGATATCTAAAAAGTTGCAACGCGCCTGCGTATCTCGAATTTTCATCATCATTATATTGGTTGCAGAGTGCAAAAATTCAGTAGGGAAACCTACTGAAGATTCGAAAAGCGCACAAGCTACAACTCCAGTGTTATTTTTAATGTTCGGAATTTTTACTTGAATTCCGGAGCACGATGATTGGGCAAAAACGATGGCGGGAAGATGCGCAAACACCAGCACGGCCCAACATGCTAAACACCGGCCTCTTTTAGATAAACGCGTCACAGGATGCCTGAAAGTCTTGGCCAACGTAGACCTCCGATTAGTTGATTCACTCATTAGTTCCCTCATAGCTCCGCTCTCTCTGGCTTGGTAGGATCCGCGATTATACGCCTAACGTCTTGATAACCTGCGACGGGTTGCAAGCAATAAGGCTGATTACTGCCGCAACCTTGGTAAAACCAATGAACTTCAATTTTTCTCATTGGTCGTGGTCAGCGTTTATTAAATTGTTCAGCAATTTTTGCCGTTTGAGTCCAATATTATCCATTTTGCCTCAAAATCAACAATGCGGCCTAGGAGCATCAATTACTACATGGTACGTGAACCAGCATAGCATTAAATATTAGTTACCCAGCCTGTTCATGCCCCAGGCTCAATAACATTCCCCTTGGATTAATTTTTTAGGTTGATAGAAAATATTGAGGTCGTTACCGATAACAAGGCCTTTTTTGTATCATTGCACTATTTTTATATCATTTGTTCTCACACAGGTATTGTTGAAGTCGTCAAAATTATCGCATGTGGTTCGAACAAACCAGTTCTGCCGCGGGTCGAAAGAACACTTTGTTTGGTAATGACAGGTGCTGTCAAACTTTTCCCAGTACTGACATTCTTCAACGCATTGTAGATTTTTGTATATATAAGTCTTTTTTTCAAACAGGCACTTTTTATTAAAATCGTCCCAGTGTTGGCATTCTTTGAGAGCCTGCGGGACATGCTCTGTTAACGCTATGCCGCAGGTGACAGTGAGGTTTCCCTGGCGATATGTTTCTCCTGTATCGAGAATTACCTCTTTTGCGAAGACACTACCAGCTAAAAATGTCACCCATCCAATGAAAGCTATTAAAAAAATTTTGTTCATGATCTGATTCCTTATTAACTTAATTTTTCTATAATCTAATTGCACAATGCAAAGATATTAGATTTTATTCATCATCTCCTTTCATTATGGCCACAATGACCATGCTATTGGTTTGAATCTGGAGATGGCGACTTCAGCGCATTGTTGATTGAGTCATCCGTGACACCCACAGTCGAGATAAGACTGTGATGAGGTTTTGGGAGAACTGGACTTGTGCCAGTACTGTTGTTGATTGGTTGAGAACTGATTACGCTGCAACCATTTAGGATTAGAAAGGTCAGATAAAAAGAGGTAGTTCGAATTAACTGAAACGTTTTCATCAGTGTTCTCCAAAATGGGTCTTAAGGGTCTTACTATGTGTAATTTATTCGACTCGACTCAGTTGATTTTAGTCTTCTAATGTTTTGAATGGTAAAACAATACGCACAATTAATCTGGAAGTCTGTACTCTAGCGAACACATAAATTGGAAAATTCTGGGGTGTTCTATATGTATTATCTTACACCGTGTGTTTTGTTTGAGTGTAACGTCGTTTAGGGTTTCCTATGGTTTTTCCATTTATAATCAATGGTTTCAGAATATTTTAAATAACGATTTTGGTTTAGTAGCTGGTAAATAGTTTTAGGTTAGAATTTCAACGGCAGGTATGGTGACTTGATGTCTCCTGCAAGCTCATTGCCGTCAGTCAAGTTTAATTAATCGTATGATTATTTTTCGCTCAGTTCGAATGCTCTTACGACCGTTTTAGGTCGTTAGTTGCCTTTTCTAGAATAGAGTCAATAATATGCTCATTCCATTTAATTCCAAGTAAAATGATAAATATTAACATACAAGGATAGTGGTTATTTCTAAATTAGTGTTGTTGCCCGGTATGGATGGTACTGGAGAATTATTTGAAGAGTTTTTGTCTAACTTTGACGGAGACTATATTGTAATCCCATTACCTCAATCGGGTTCTCAAGACCATGTGTTTTTAGCTAATATAATAAAAGAGCAATTACCAACTGAAGATTATATTTTGTTAGCTGAATCGTTTGCTGGCGGTATTATTCCTGAGCTACTTAGGCAAAATAATCCACATTTGAAAGGCGTGATTTTCATTGCCAGTTTCCTTAGTTCTCCTAACCAATTCTTATTGTCGATAGCTAAACTTTTACCTATTAAATCTTTAGCTTCAGCACCTTTATCAACGATTTTTCATAAGTTTTTACTCCTCGGTCAAGGGGCATCAAAAGAGCTTTTATCAAAATTTATTACGGTTACTAAATCTATACCTGATCTCGTATTAAAAAATAGATTAGAAGTTATGAGCCAGCAACGACTACCAATAACAACATCGGATATACCTTCAATTTATATTCGAGCACTTTCAGACAGGCTTATAGCATCACAGAAGGGTCGTGAGTTCACCAAAGTCTTCAGCAATATTAAGTATATAGAAATTGAAGGACCTCATTTCATACTTCAAGCACAGCCAAAAGAGTCTGCGCGGTTGGTTACTGAGGCGATATCCTTGATCCTTAAAGACTGTAGGTATTCATAATGCCATTTACTCCAATGCACATGGGGCCAGGGATTTTTATTAAAGCCATATTACAAAGTAGCTTTAGCTTGATGGTTTTTGGCTGGACTCAAATCGTAATGGATATCCAACCACTAATTGTGTTGATAACGGGAGAGGGGCATCTTCATGGTTTTACCCATACCTATGTTGGTGCAGTGCTAATTGCTATTTTTGCTGCTCTAACAGGTAAATACTTATCCGAACTTGGTTTAAAGCTGATAAGTATTTCTAAAAGGGAAAATCCCATATCAATTGCTTGGTGGGTAGTATTTCTAAGTGCATTTGTTGGCAGTTTTAGTCATGTATTACTTGATAGTATTATGCATTCAGATGTTGAACCCTTCTTTCCATTTTTATTAGATAATCCGTTGTTAGGTCTGATTTCAGTGCCGATGTTGCACAAGTTATCTTTATATAGTGGGTTATTGGGCGCAGTAGTTTATTATGGAATTTATTTAAAAAATAAAAGCTTAAAAGTAAAAGCAGGGAAGTCATAAAGAAAAATGAAAATATTAACGTTTAGTATCTTAATTACTTGTTTGTATTCTAACGCTGTTTTAGCAGAAGAAAGTACATGCTACGGTACAACCTCAAAAGGACGTTTGGAAAAAGGGGTAGAGCTACCAAGCTCTGGTAATAATTTTGTCGCTTACAGCATTGTTGCAAGGTTAGCAGGGAGAGCTTACGTCCATTCCCAAGTAGAAAGCATCATAGTAAACGGCTATAAATCTTTAGAAACAGAACAACCAGACAAAGTTTTTAAGTATGCTGAAACTGGATTCGAAGAAGGTGGACAGTTCAAACCCCATAAAACTCATCGTAATGGTTTATCGGTAGACTTTATGACACCCGTATTAGATGAATCGGGTCAATCAGTGCATCTGCCAACTCACCCTTTAAACAAGTTTGGCTACGACATTGAATTTGATAGTAAAGGGCAATATGAAGAATATTCTATCGACTATGTTGCTTTGGCTGCTCATATTGTTGCCTTGCACAAAGAGGCTGTAGCTCAAGGTGTAGATTTATGGCGAGTAATATTTGATCCTAAATTACAATCTGAGCTTTTCAAAACACCTTATGGCCCTTATCTTAAAAAGCATATCCAGTTTTCCAAAAAACGTTCATGGGTTAGACATGATGAACATTACCATGTGGACTTTGATATTCCGTGTAAGGAACTAAACGAATGAAAAATATTCTCTTCATCTGTAGTAAAAATCAGTGGCGTAGTCCCACAGGAGAACAAATATTTAAAAATCACGCTGAACTAAATGTGAGATCAGCAGGTACTAGTTCAAGTGCAAGAAAAACGGTAAATGCAAAAGATATTCTATGGGCTGACATTATCTTTGTGATGGAAGAAAAGCATAAAAGTAGACTTAAAGCTGAGTTCATCAAATTAGTTAAATATAAAGATATTCAAGTGTTAGATATCCCTGATGAATATCAGTATATGGATGAAGAGTTGGTAGATATCTTGGAACAGTCCGTTAGTGTATATCTAGGAATGTTAGACATTAATTTATTATAAGTTTATGATATTATTGTGTATTTAATAATAAGTGTGTTTAGATAGTTACTGCTGATTTTTATTATAAAATTAACTGGCTAATAAAGGACAAAATTAGCTAGTAGCTACCAATATGGAAGTAAGTATTAAATGGATTTAACAATTTACCTCAACATGATGATCAGTGCCGCTTGGTATCTAATACCGATCTTCATATTTGCTATCGTCATAAAGTCTGCATGGTTTAAAGGTGTATTGGGTGAGTGGCAAGTTAACTTGCTCATTAAGTTTTTCTTAGACAAAAATGATTATCACCTTATTAAAAACGTGACACTTCCTACTGAGGATGGCACTACCCAGATTGACCACATCATAGTTTCAAAATATGGCATATTCGTGGTTGAAACTAAGAATATGAAAGGTTGGATTTTTGGTGGTGCTAATCAAAAGCAATGGACTCAACAAATCTTTAAACACAAATCAAAATTTCAGAACCCACTTCATCAAAACTATAAACACATAAAGACGTTAGAAGATCTTCTCTTAGTAGGGAGTAACGCAAAAAATGATTATATATTCTCAGTCATTATCTTTATTGGTGATAGTACCTTTAAAACTAAAATGCCAGAGAATGTAAGGTTTGCTCGTGGTGGTATTGAATATATCAAAAGTAAAACTGATATTATTTTCAATGTTGATGAAGTGACTACCATTATCGAGCAAATTGAAAGTGGACGATTGGAACGAAGTTTTAAAACAAATCGCCAACACATTAAGCACGTTCGAGGTATTGTAGAAGAGAAATCTGATATTAAGTATTGTTCAAAATGTGGTGCTGATATGGTCTTACGTAAAGCCAATAAAGCCAATAAAGGTAATAATGTAGATAATGAGTTTTGGGGATGTAGTTCATTTCCCAAATGTAGGAATGTACTTAAAAATGAGTCAGAGTTAAGTGTAAGTATTGATCTCTAACGTTTACCCATACTTTCTAATGCACATTTGGGTATAGCAACAGAATCTAGTTTGGTGATTAATTTTTGGTATGTTTTCAACAGAGCAAGCGTGATAACAGCACACGTTTATCAAAAGTTCGTTAATTAATGTTAATCAATGTTTGATATAATTTTAATATAAAGGTAACTTTTATTTTAAAAAAAAGACAGACGGATAATTGCCTTGATAAAAATAGGTCTTTGCCTGTTTAATAAGCTATTAGTCGTTAAATCAACAAGGAGTGTTACTAGATATGAAAAAAATCACAATATTATTTTTATTATTACTTTCTGGATGTTCTGCAAACTATACAACTGAATCATTTGTATACCAAGATGAGCATCCTGAAAAGCAACTCAACATTACAAAAATTCAAGCTGAACTGACTGAATCTAATATATCGGCTGTTGTCTCAGCGGTGAGCTTAACCGCTGAGGATGGTATTACACTTAGAGGCGTTAAGTTAATAAACAAAGATGCTTTAGTTAATATTGTCTTTTTCAGTGCGAATGGCATGAAAATTAGCCTTTCATCGAGAATATTGAATAAATTTTCTATGTTACCTGCGAACGTTATTTGGTTTGACTATCGAGGCATGGGAGTAAGTGATAAAAAAGATATATTGTCTCTTAATAATTTACGAACAGATGCATTAAGAATCTTTGACTTTTCTAAGGGTGAATTTCCAACTAACTTACCTACAGCCATCCATGGATTATCGATGGGGTCTTTAATCGCAAGTTATGTTGCAAATAATAAAGATATAGACGCATTAATTCTAGATGGTGCTATCAATACAGTGCCAGAGTTAGTCGACAATTTAACACCTGCTTGGTCAAAACCATTTTATTCAATATATTTATCACCTGAATTGACAAAAATAAACAATGTTGATTTTATTAAAGAATATGAGAAACCATTGCTTTTCTTAATTGGTGAAGACGATTCAACTACGCCAGTGCATAACTCGAAAGAGCTTTATGACATATCTCCAAGCTCGGTTAAAGTATTAGCGATCATTCCGGATACAGAGCATGCAGAAACAATGAAAAAAGATAAGGCAATAAAAGTATATCAGGATTTTATTAATAAATTAGTTTGCTGTAAAAACGGCTAACAAGGCGTTAAAACCAACAAATAATAGCTGGCTGTTGTTCGTGCCTCACACATTCAGCCAACTATTATTTGCCGCTGAACAAAGCGTTAGCTGCCTCAGGATATTCATGCTCAATACGAATAGAGTTAAATCGGACAATGACACATGTGCGTACAAGGGAATGGTAAAGTGGAAACCAATTAAATCAATTTGGTTCCTAACTCATGTTGCCGCAACAGTTTTTGTTGCTCCATTTGTCCTGTCAATATCAGCCTTCTCAGTATTCGTCGTACTCACAGTAATAACATTGTGCTTTGGACACTCACTTGGAATGCACCGTTTATTAATCCATCGTTCTTACGAGTGTCCTAAATGGATGGAATATTTGTTCGTATACTTAGGGGTGCTAGTTGGTATGTCAGGTCCTATAGGAATGATTATTCAACACGACCTCCGCGATTGGGCTCAAAGACAATCACAGTGCCACGATTATTTATTGCATGGTTCCAAAATATTAAAAGATGGTTGGTGGCAATTAAATTGCGATCTTGAACTTAATAATCCACCTGAGTTCATCATAGATAAAGAAGTTTCTCTCAATAGGTTTTATCTATTTGTTGAAAAAACATGGATATTCCAACAATTAATTTTAGCTATCCCTCTGTTTCTCATTGGTGGTATTTCTTGGTTAGTTTGGGGAATATCTGTAAGGATTGTAATATCTTTAGGTGGTCATTGGTTAATAGGTTATTTTGCTCACAATAAAGGTGAACGCACATGGAAAGTAGAAGGCGCAGCAGTTCAAGGTCACAATGTTAGAATTGCAGGTCTTCTTTCTATGGGCGAAGCGTGGCACAACAATCATCATGCTTACCCTGGGTCTGCAATGCTAGGTTTGTACAGTGATGAACCTGACCTTGGATGGTGGGTTTTAAATATATTACACAACTTAGGTATTGTAAAAAACATTAAACTGCCTAAGGAGCTTCCGTTTCGTTCAGAGCTTGTCGCTGAGGCGGAAAATCTAGATAGTCGTGTAGAACGAGTTCCAGAAGATTGTAAAATAGCAAAGTTCATTCGAAACGGCACTTAGTTTGTATTTATGCGCTAACGAGTAATCATTATCTCGTGGTGTTGTTTATTGATAAAGAAAAGCTGGAGCAATGCAGAATGACTCATGTACTTGTGCGTTGTCATCGTACAAAAAAGGCACGTTAACTTTTTTGGGTTCATCGTGTAAATAGAACCTTTTGTATTTAATATTAGCTGTTATTTAACCAATTATTCTTGTTATACCATAATATTTTTAACATAATATGAAACATGGAGTTTTAACAGGTTATAAGAATATTCTAAATTTTATATATCGCTATCAAAATTATATTCGCATCCTTAAATTCGTTATTACAAAATATACCGCATGTTTTGCTCTTCTAATTTTTTCACTCACCGCCATTTCAATAAGTGCACAACCTTATGTAAAATTAGATAATCTCAATAAAATCAAACTAAATGAACATAATCTCTGGTACCAAACTCAATCGATAGAGATAAATCCTAGTTTTGCGAAGTTAAGTCAATTATATAAAGATGCTAAACAAGTCACTTCGACATTAGGAGGTCGCGGCGCTTATATTACTAAGATTAAGTTAATTAATACAAAAGGGCATGAAGATACTTGGTTTGTTAAGCTTCATACTAATTATCTCGATTTAGGTACCGCTTATTGGCAGCGCGACAGCGGTGAAGTTATAACGTTAGCAAACTTCGGGCAGATTGGTGGTACGAACCCGAAATTAGCTCACTCGCAAGCATTTTCCCTTTCATTAAATCAACAGGAAACGGGCACGCTGTGGATTTATATTGAAGCTAAAATGTTTGCAACACCTGTTACAGTAAAATTTTATAATAAGGCAGCATTTTACAACAAGCAATTTTTTGTCAATAGCATCACCTCTATTTCATTTGCAGTAATGCTTACGTTAGCCTTAATCGCTTTCTTTATATATCTCAGAACCAAGTATTTGGTTACGTTGGCCTGTACTGGTTATATAGGCATACAAGGCTTAGGTTGGTTTTTAGCCTCAGGAAGTTTTGGTCATTTATTTGCGGTGTCAACATTTAACCCCGTTTACATCGCTATATGGATATTCCCTTTTGCTATTGCTTCAGCCTGTCAATTCACAAACTTATTATTTAATTGCCAACAAGATCATCCTAAATTAGCTAAAACATTTAACTTACTGTCGATAGTTTGCTTAAGTTTAGGTTTGTTCATGCCTTTTAGTTCTTTTGCGCAGAGCTACTTAATATCACATGTTATCGCAACGCTGTGGATCCCACTCTGTATTGGTACTGGGATATTTATGCTCGCGCAAAAAGATTTTAGGGCTAAGTATTATCTAATTGGCAATCTTTTATATGGACTGACGTTAATGGGTTATGTCTTATCTCACCTTTATAAGATTGACTGGGATATTTCTCTTGAACTGATTGTGCAAATAGCGCTAACCATCGATTGTATTTGTATTCTTCTTTCTTTAGCTGAATGGTTGCAAATACAACAGAAAGAATTTCATCGCACTTATGCTATTTCACGTATTGATCCATTAACTCAAATTGGTAACCGCTTTGCTCAAAATGAAAAATTAGCCAGCTTAAAAGGGCATTACTGTATTACTTTTATTGATCTAGATGGTTTTAAAAAAATCAATGACAAACTCGGCCATGACGAAGGTGATAAAGTGCTGATTGCAACAGCTGATATCATGCAAAAAAAACTTCAAGGGTTGGGTAGCATTTTTCGCTGTGGTGGTGATGAGTTTATTTGGGTTGTTAGTATTAAAAGCTCACAACAGGTTAAGCCACTTTTGCTGAAATTGTCTGATCTACTAATAGAAACGGCAAAAGAGTTACAAGAAAAAGGATGGAAAGATGCGGGGCTAAGTTTTGGTATTGCAACGAGTTTTGAAACCCTAAATCAATCTGAATGTTTATCACTAGCCGATAAACGTATGTATAAATATAAACAAGATAAGCAATAGCACATTTTAGCAATGTCATTTGTCGGCCTTAAAGTCGCGGATTTGCTAAAATGAATTGCTTTACAATCTTAGGTTTCAGCGGTTGTTCACAAATTAACAACAACGAGTAACCCAGTTCACCTTATAAGGTTTAATAATGAAATTTTTAGTTATTATATTCTCGGTATTATTATTAAGCGCTTGCGCTTCAACAATAGATACTTACAACCCAAACAATATCTCTAGTCAAACCCTGTCTAGTGTTTCTGTAGATGACGTAGGGTTATGGGTTGGCGATTATGAACTAGTCACTGATATTGCTTCAGCATTTGATACCAATGGCGCCAAAGTTATTTCTGTTAATGTTTGGGATACAGTTCCCGCAGTAGTTTATCTAAAAGAAGGTGAGTATCAATTTGTTATTCGATGTGAATCAAGGGGACTTTATAACTTTCATAATATTGATATCACACTTGCAAAAGGTCAGAAATATAAGGCTTATTGCTTGGGTAAATATGAAGACGCTTTCCTTGGTGATAGATTGACAAAGATTTTTGGTTTTATCAGCGAAGAAGATGATTTGTTGGCAGAAAAAGTAACTAATCAAAAAATTATAGATAGTTTGTAGCTGAGCTTATAAATCGTAAGGCCAGGCAATAAACACTAGATTTTTGTCCATTAATATTTTAGCAAAAAAAATCGACTTCAATAATTACGCTGAGCTCGTAAGTATCAGTCTCATGCTAAGTGTAAATTAAAATAGCTAAGTAAGTTGCTTTGTTCATTAGCTTAAGGGCAAAATAAAAGAAAAACGTCACAAGGAGATATAAGTGAAAAATACAAAATTGACCTACAGTGTTTTTTCTTGCCTACTACTATTATTAATGTCGTGCTCACTTTTTGCCAAAGACACTATCCCGGAGCCTTTAACACCATGGGTGTCTTGGGTATTGAAAGGGCACGAAAACCTATCTTGTCCTTTCATCAATAACACTAACTTTGCTGACAAGCAGAATCATATTTGTGCTTGGCCAAGTACGCTGGCAGTAAATGTAACAGACAGTTCAGCAACGTTTAAACAATCATGGCAGGTATTAACGAAAAGTATCATCCCTTTACCCGGAAATGATAATAACTGGCCACTTGGTGTGAAGGTTAATAACAAAGACTTTCCTGTATTTAGTTATAAAGGTAAGCCATCTATTGAATTAGTCAAAGGCACTTATGTTATAGCAGGCCAATTTGAATGGTCAAAAATACCGCAAAGTATCGCTATCCCTGAACAATACGCCTTCGTTAAAATGACAATTAATAACCAAGTCATCGCCTTTCCTAAAATAGAAAATAATGAGCTATGGTTACAAAAGTTTGAAACGAGCCAAGAGCAACAAGACTCTCTTGATATAACGGTTGCAAGACGAATTGCAGACGGCGCTTATATAAAGCTTGAAACCTTCATTAGTATCAATGTGTCAGGTCAAATGAGAGAAGTAAAACTCGGCAAGGTACTGCCTAAAGGGTTTGAACTGATTGGCATTGAATCACCTGTTTCCTCATTTTTAGATGGTGACGGTATCTTGCACGCTAAATTGAAACCCGGCAGTTGGGAAATAAAGGTGCTAGCTTATGCACCCGCTACTTTATTAACGTGGCAAAAACCTGAACAATCTCATCATTGGCCAAAAGAAGAAATTTGGGTTTTTGAAGGGCATGAAAACTTGCGACTGGGTAAAGTTGAAGGTGCTAAAATGGTTGATAGTAGTCAAGCAAATATGCCCAATGCTTGGTATGAGCTACCGAGTTATTTAGTTAATAACGACGATTCACTGCGTTATGATATTCAACATAGAGGAAAGCCCTTACATTTAGAAAATCAACTTAACTTGAAACGCACCTTATGGCTTTCATTTGATCATTCAACTTACACCTTTAATGATGATATTAATGGCGCAATGATCAATGATTGGCGTTTAAGTATGAAATCTCCTTATTTATTAGAGTCTGCAGAAGACCAAGATGGCTCAGTATTAATTACCACCAAAGAGCCCAATGAAAGGGGCATCGAAAACCGTTATCCACAGGTAAAAATTGAAGCAAGAGGTATTATCAACTCAGCCAAACAACTACCTGTTAGCGGTTGGAACAACGATTTTGAGCGGGTATCATTGAAGCTAAATCTGCCTCCAGGCAATAAATTGTTTGCCGTATTTGGAGCCGATACCGTGTCAAACAGTTGGTGGTCAAGTTGGTCAATTTGGGCAAGTTTTATTGTTTTATTATCTTCTTTAATGGCGAGTCGATTGATTAATGTCACCGCAGGTATTGCCACTGCGGTAATGCTGCTTTTTATATATCAAGAAATAAACGCGCCTGTGATCGCCATTCTTAATTTACTTTTAGCAATCGTTATTAAAAAGCATCAACCCTTTGAACGCATGAAAGTCTTAGTTAAGGCTTATTGGGGGATCAGTATAACGGTTGCTATTGGCGCGATATTATTATTTTCTGCAACCCAATTACGAACCGTGATACACCCTCAGCTGGAGTCACGCGAATCAAGTGCAGACAGTTATAGAGAGCGTGTAGTTGTACAAAACAAAGAAGCACAGATGAGCAGAAAGCGCAGTGATGTTATCTCCTCTGCAGATCTAATGAGTGCACCTGTTGAAAGAATCATAGTGTCAGGTAGTCAAGTGAAAATGGCTGAATTAATGATGGAGCGTTATCAAGCTGATGCGTTAATGCAAGCTGGCTCTGGTATTCCAAGTTGGCAGTGGAATAGCTATCAAATTAATTGGAATAGTCCTGTTGCTAAAGATCAAACGTTCGAGGTGATTGTTTTATCAAAAACCATCTATAGGTTCATTAAGATACTGGGTATATTGTTGACCTTGATTTGGCTGTTTTTAATATTAAAAGAAGTCATTAGCGAGGCATACACTAAAATTAAACCTCAGGCAGTCGCGAGTGTGTTGGTATTATTGTTCTTAATGCCGAGTTATATACCTAATGTTGAAGCCGCCGACTTCCCCAGTCAAAAACTCTTAGATGAGCTTAAGGTAAGGCTGACAGAAGCGCCATCGTGCGTGCCTGATTGTGTTGCTATCAATAGATTACACGTTAGCATTGATGAGAAAGAATTAACCTTGGTGTTATCTGTTCATGCTAATACTGCTACTGCGTTAGCTTTACCCAAGTCTGAATTTTGGCGACCAGAAAAATTATTACTAGGTGAGACTTCAGTTGAAAATAAAATTGAAAGCTTAGTTAACTATAAAGGTTGGATATATATTCCTATTGCCCAAGGATTATCTACCATCACCTTGCGGGGGCAGGTGGCTCCCGTTGATGAATTCCAACTTGAATTTAAAGATAAGCCTAAGCATGTTAATACATCCTCTTCAGCCGCTTGGCAAATTGTTGGTCGTCAAGCTGACCGGTTAACTGGCAATACCTTGGCCTTTTTAGCTACCAATACCGATAAAAAGGAAAATGAAAATCAGCAAATTTCAACTCGTTATAGTACACAGCCCTTTGTTAAAGTGACCAGAGAACTGACTGTTGACCAATTATGGACGATACGCACTAAGGTTGAACGAATAGCGCCGAATAGCGGTTCAATAAATATTAAGGTTCCTTTAATAGCCGGTGAAAATATTACCAGCGCAGAGGTTATTGTTGAAGATAATCAAGTGGTAGTTACTTTACCCGCTGGAGTTAACTTTTTTACCTGGACTTCTATCGTTGCTCAACAGCAAGACCTTCGTTTGCACGCTAAGCCTGAACAGCCGTTAATTGAGCTATGGCGAGTGATTGTTAGTCCTGCGTGGCATGCAAATCTTTCTGGATTACCAATAATTCTAGAAGACCAAGACAATAATGATTATTATCGTTACTCTTTCTATCCATATCCCGGAGAAAGCCTAGATCTCACCATTACCCGACCTGTTCCAGTAAAAGGTGACGTGTTAGCCATAGATTCAGTAAATTACACCATTGAGCAAGGCACCCGTACTTCAACGTTAAGTTTATCTTTTGATTATCGAAGTACACGTGGTGGCGAGCATATTATTGAATTGCCGCTAAGTTATCAGTTAAAAGAAATTAGAACGGATAACAAACTGATTAACCTTCAATTAGAAGACGATAAACTGGCAATTCCAGTACTGCCTGGTAAACATAATGTCCAGATACTGATGCGTGCCAGTGTTGAAGAAGAATTGTTGTTCTCTGCGCCAAAAATAAACTTAAATGCGCCAATAAGTAATATTACCAGTATTATTAATTTGAGTAATCAGCGCTGGATACTTTCTGCTAAAGGTCCTCTACTGGGGCCAGCGGTACTTTATTGGGGTGAGTTGTTAGCTTTTATTTTATTAGCTTTACTCGTCTCAAGAGTGAATTTTTCACCCTTAAATACCGTGAGCTGGATAATCTTAGGCTTTGGCTTAAGTTTAAGTAATTGGGGAGTGTTGATGCTAATGGCGCTGTGGTTTGCTGCTATCACTGCTAGTACTTATCGACCAAAAAATATTAATCGACTTTCATATAATGCATCGCAGGTTTTATTATATCTGTTATCAATTGTCGCCATCGTGTCGCTTTTACTTGTGGTTCCGGCCAGCCTGTTGAGTTCGCCTAGTATGGGTATTGAAGGTAATTATTCATACGGTAACCACCTGCAATGGTTTTCAGATAAATCGAGTGGTTTGTTACCCCAAGTATCTGTGGTGAGTATCTCAACCATTTTTTATAAAGGTATTATGTTGGTTTGGGTTATTTGGCTGAGTTTTGCTTTTTTAAGTTGGATAAAATGGGCTTGGCAAGCGCTTGGTCAACAAGGCTATTGGCGAAGTGAACTCAGTAAGCAACTAGACGAAAAATAATAGCTCGTTGCAACAAAACTAGATCTATTTGAAATATTAAATGAAAATTTGATTAGATCTAGTGCTTTCATTGGTAACGGCAATAGGAAGTGTTTATTATGTAACATTTGGCATTTGCCACCCATTATTGATTATTTAACGCGGAACTTACATGAATTTAGAACAAGCTTTATTGGTAATCGCTACTGCACATGGCAACGAACTACCTGTTGAAGCGCTAGAAGCAGTTAAAATGAATTGGTCAGTGTTTTATCCTGATTTAGAGCGACTCATCGATCAATTTATTACCGATGATACTTCGCTTACCGATGAGCAACAGGCGATTTTATTTTTCGGCACCTTATTACTAGCAGAATTAAAATATGTTCCCGCGTTGTCAAAATGTCTGCAGTTATTCTCGCGCAGTGATTCCTTTTTAACTCCCCTTGAAGGGGTGTTTGGAGATGCTCTTACTGAATTAACGCCAACCTTATTTTATAATGTGGCAGATGGTAATACACAAGTATTGTCTGATTACATTGTTGATGGTCATCAAGCGATGTACTGCAAAGCTTCTGCTATTGAAGCGGTGTTTGCTCAATACGAAGTGGGTGTCATTGATAAGACGGAATTAAGTGAACATGTAACTCGCTGGCTAGCAGCCTTTTTGGCTTTACCTAATCCAATCAGTAGTTTTTTAATGAGTGCATTAGCCGATTCTTGTATTGAATATCAACTTGATAATTTCAAACATCAGTTTGTAGAATTATGTGATAAAGACTTATTTGACGAAGACCGCTTTAAAAAATCTGAGGTAAAGGCCTGGCACAGGGGAGATGCACCTAAGCTGATAGAGTCTGGTATTATTCAGGCAGAGTTTAGTGTCGTTGATACGTTAAAGGCATGGATTGATGATGACTCTGAAGATGAACTAATCGACACACTTCCAAGTGAAGACCATGATATATTTGAGTCGTTAATGGCTGAAGGTGGTTTATTAGCTAATATCCTTTATGACGAAAAAACAATTTTAGAGAACAGCGTACCGGTGAGTTCATTAGCTATGGCTGGACGCAACGATCCATGTCCTTGTGGTAGTGGCAAAAAATATAAAAAGTGTTGCTTACAGTAAAATAAAGCGCTGGCATTTACTTTAAAGAAAAATAATACAGCGCAATTAAATCCGTATCTACATTATCTCGTCAAACTAGAAAAACCGCTCATTGAAAGATTAGCGGTTTTTTACTTTCTTAAGGGAATATTTCATTAAAATTAATCGCTATATCAGTTATCTTTTTGATGCTAATTTTATCAGTAAATGACATCAATCTGTCATCATCAATGTAAAAATCAACATTTTATTAACAAATTTCGTTTGACGCGTCTTTGTTGCTTGCACATTTATTTTTTCTCAATACAATCAATGACAATTAAAGTTTATAGTGAAAATAACATGAAAAAATTAATCCTAGCACTTTGTTGTGCTTTGGTAAGCTTGTCTGCAAGTGCCTTAACTACGCTTGAAGATGTTAAGTCTTTTACCTTAGACAACGGTATGACCATCATCGTATTAGAAGACCATTCTATCCCTAATGCCAACATGTATTTATTCTGGAAAGTAGGCTCTAGAAATGAATATCCTGGCATAACGGGGCTTTCACATTTTTTTGAACACATGATGTTTAATGGTGCAAAAAAATACGGCCCTAAACAGTTTGACCGTGTAATGGAAGCTGCCGGCGGAGCTAATAACGCTTACACTTCGGAAAACATTACCGCTTATACTAATTGGTTCCCGGTTAGTGCAATAGAAACAATTTTCAGTTTAGAAGCCGATCGTATTGAAAACCTCGCTATTGATGAAGCTATGGTAGAAAGTGAACGTGGCGTAGTGACCTCTGAAAGATCAACTCGGTTAGAAAATTCAAATTTCAGTAAACTGCATGAAGAAGTAAAAGGCGTCGCTTTTCGAGCACATCCTTACAGTTGGGGGGTTATCGGTCATCAGTCAGACATAGATAATTGGTCGATTGAAGATCTCAAGGCCTACCACAAAACGTATTATGCACCGAACAATGCTGTTGTGGTTATTAGTGGTGATGTCACCTTAGCGCAAGTAAAAAAACTCGCAAATAAACATTTTGCACCGATCAGCGCACAATCAAGCCCAAGAAAAGTACATACCGTTGAGCCTAAGCAACTCGGTGAGCGTCGAACATACGTGCAAAAGGAATCTTCAACTTCTGCCAATGTATTATTTGCTTTTCACGTACCAGAAACTCGCCATGCAGATTATTATCCATTGAAAATGCTTGCCTCTATTTTGGGTGATGGCCAAAGTTCTCGTTTGTCTAGAAGTCTGGTTGATGATAAACAAATAGCAACAAGCGTTTTTACTTATATGCCGGATTCATTTGATCCCAATCTATTCTATGTTTTCGCTACCGCGACCAGTACGGTAAAAGCGAGTGTGCTTGAGCAAGCGATGGTGGCAGAAATTAATAATATTATTGTTAATAGCGTTACTGAGCATGAGCTCACCAAAACCAAAAATATTGCTCAGGTAGATTTTTATCGCACGCTTTCCACAATCAATGGTAAAGCAAATACGTTAGGGACATATGCGTTATTTTTTGATGATTATTCAAAAATGTTTACAGCAATTTCAGACATGAACAAAGTGTCAGTTGAAGACATTAAGCGTGTCGCGAGTACCTATTTAATAAAGTCGAACCGCACGGTTGGCATTTTAGCTGCTGAACAAGACAGCAGCGAAGGAGATTTATAGATGAAACATTCCCTTTTATTTATTTGCAGCTTTATCATGATATTAAGTCATCCAGTATTCGCTGAATTTACTTTACCCGATTATCAAAAGCTGACATTGAAAAATGGCTTAACCGTTTATTTGATGGAACAACATGAAGTCCCTTTAGTCGATATTAAAGTGGTGACTAAAGCTGGCGCAGTTAATGACGGTGACAATTATGGCTTAGCGAACTTTACGGGTACTGCGCTTGGTTTTGGCAGTAATAAATTATCAAAAAAAGAAATTGAAGATTTATTTGATTTTCATGGGGCTAACTTTAGCAACAACGTTGGTATGGAGTCATCTACGTTAAGCTTATCTATTGCCAGTAAAGATATTGATGGATTGTTGCCAGTATTTAGAGATATTTTATTAGCGCCGAGCTTTGAAAATGAAGAATTTATTAAAGAGAAAAAACGTTACCTTGAAAACCTAAAACAAAGTAGGGAGCAACCCGGGCGAATTATCGGTGGTGCATTTAACCAGCTATATTTTCAACAACATTTATTAGGAAACCCTGTTGATGGCAATATTTCAACTATCGAAAAGCTTTCTCTTAAACAAATAAAAACTTTTTACCAGGCGTTCTACTCAGCAAATAATAGTGCACTTATAGTTGTTGGCGACTTTAATAGCAAAAGTATGGAAAAAAAGATTAATGATTTATTTTCAGACTGGCAAACTAAAAATATAAGTGCACCTAATTTAAAGAGCTTTAAAGCTCCTGAAGAATCAAACGTATTGGTTGTTAATAAAAGTGATGCTAACGAAAGTACTTTTATCATAGGTGGTAAAGGGATAGCGTCTAATCATCCTGATATGGTTGCCATCAAAGTGATCAATACTATATTGGGTGGTAGATTTACCTCGTGGTTAAATGACGCATTACGTGTTAATTCGGGTTTAACATATGGTGCGAGAAGTCAATTCAATAGCTACTCAACCGCGGGTACGTTTGTTATATCTACTTTCACTAAAAATGAAACAACCTTTGAAGCCATCGATTTAGCGCTAAAAACCTATGACAGGTTATGGGAGCAGGGTATTGATAAAGATACCTTAGAATCTGCTAAAGCTTATGTTAAAGGGCAATTCCCTCCAAAATATGAAACAAGCCGCCAACTGGCTGGTTTACTGGCTACTATGTGGGTTCAACAGCTTGATAATACTTTTATTAACGATTTTCAAAAAAATGTTGATGCGCTAAATGTCATCAAAGCAAATGAGATTGTTAAAACTGTTTTTCCAAGAGAAAACTTACAGCTAGTCATTATAGGTAAGGCTGACATCATTGGTGAAAAAGCAAAAAAATACGGTAAGGTAAAAGAAGTTGATATCAATACAGTTAGTTTTTAGATGTGTAATAAAAACGCATAACGCTAAAATTTTTAGCATATAAAATTAAGTGCGCAGTACTATACTGCGCACGTTGTAAACAGAGAGAACCCAACGAGAACAGCAACCATCGCTTTATTCAATAAGCCTCAATTATTGATAAAAAAACACTGAAAAATTGATCACACTGGAGTATTATTTTTAATGGAACTACAGATAAATGTTATAGATGCATTCACTGATGAGACGTTTAAAGGCAACCCCGCGGCTGTCATTATAACCTCAGACTGGCTGACTACAGAGCTTATGCAGTCTATTGCTATCGAAAATAACCTTTCAGAAACTGCCTTTGTTAAACAAATTAATAATCAAACGTATGAAATACGTTGGTTTTCACCGATAACCGAAATTGATTTCTGTGGGCATGCCACGCTAGCTGCTTCATTCGTTATTTTTGCTAAAGATAACACAATTAAAGAAATTAACTTTTTCGCAAAGGCCGTGGGCGATCTGTCAGTTACAAAAACCCCCGATGGCCTTATACAGATGTGTTTTCCTAATAAAGAGCCCGCTGTCGTAAATGAAATTCCTGAGGCGCTATTAAATGGTTTGTCGATTAATCCCATCGACGTTTTATTAAATGACCAAGCGTATTTTGTTATTTACAAAAATGAAAGTGATGTGCTCGCTGTTATAGCCAATAGTGACGAATTAAAGCAGCTTGCTCCTTATGATGTAGTTGTGACATCGACATCGACATCAACAGAGTTTGATTTTGTCTCTCGTTACTTTTGGCCTGCAAATGGTGGTGATGAAGACCCAGTAACGGGTTCTATTCATACTGGATTAATGCCTTATTGGTCTAAAAAGTTAAACAAAACCGACCTTATCGCTTACCAAGCCTCTAAGCGAGGAGGAAAACTGATGTGCCGCATAGAAGGAGATAAAGTTTATATCTCAGGTAAAGCGGTGCAGTACTTAACGGGTACAATTACAGTGTAGTGTTATTGTTCAGTGGAAAACTTAGATTAACACTCCCATATCAGGGTCTAAAAAGTTAAACAACCCCGACCTCATCGCTTACCAAGCTTCTAAGCGAGGAGGAAAACTGATGTGCCGCATAGAAGGAGATAAAGTTTATATTTCAGGTAAAGCGGTGCAATACTTAACGGGTACAATTACAGTGTAGCGTTATTGTTAAGTTGAAAACCTAAACTTAGACTAACACTCCCATATCAGGGTCTAAAAAGTTAAACAAAATCGACCTCATCGCTTACCAAGCTTCTAAGCGAGGAGGAAAACTGATGTGCCGCATAGAAGGAGATAAAGTTTATATCTCAGGTAAAGCGGTGCAGTACTTAACGGGTACAGTTACAGTGTAGCGTTTTAGACAATTAAGGGCGCTTTACGCTATCGCTCAGTGGACATTAAAAATCACTCTCCCTTTAAGGAATCTCATGTTAAAAACACCGATAAATTTATTGAATAAGTTCACTCATTTTTCTGATCAATGGTCACCAAGAGTGGTTGCCCAAATGAATGACTATCAATTTAAATTGGCTAAAATTCAAAATGAATTTACTTGGCACTCGCATCCAGACACCGACGAAGTTTTTCTTGTTATAGAAGGTGCTATGAGTATTGAGTTTAGGGATGGCAAAGTGGACCTTCTTGCGGGTGAAATGTATGTTGTGCCAAAAGGCGTTGAACATAAACCTCATGCAAAAGATGAATGTAAAATAATGCTTATAGAACCTTGTGGTGTCGTTAATACCGGAGATTCACCAGGAGAGCTTACCGCTCAGAATGATCTTTGGGTATAAAGTATATAGCGATACTTTTACTTTGCTAACGGGCATTTTTACCCTATTGGCTTTTGTAGGTGCCGCTCTCTAAACTGTTAGCACAGAACATTGCAACGCTAATAACCTCTAGTGTAATCATCATAGGTTTTACAATGTTACTTATGCGATATAAAACTTATACTATCAAAGCAAAAATGTATTTCCGTTTAATTTTAGCAATGTTAGTACCGCTAGCTTATACAAGAACAAATATTCCATATAAGTTGTGCTAAACCTAAGTGGATAGATCTTATTCTCTTATTGATACGTATATAGAAAAAAAGGTTGATTTGATAAATATATGTTGATTAATTTAATTGGTTTTAATGTTTCATGGTTTGGCTTGGTTTATTGGGGTAATAATTTTATTCCATTCGCCTTTATGCTTCTACTTGCCCACTTGTTTTTTCAATCTAAGAATTATAAAGAATTGTTGTTAATCTTGTTGGTCAGCGTCATTGGTATTGGTGTTGATTCATTATTACAGCAACTCAATATTTTCATTTTTATTGAAAAAGCTCATATTCCTTTTTGGCTGATGATGTTGTGGGCTAGTTTTGCCGCCACCATTTGTCATAGCTTACAATTTTTAGCTTCTTCTAAGGTCCTTCAATTAGTGATAGGAGGATTAATATCACCATTAAGTTATATTGCTGGTTATAAATTATCAGCGGTTGATTTTGGTTATTCTATGCTTACAACTTATACCCTTTTAGCGTTGGTATGGGGGACATTGTTTATTTTGTTTTTTTATTTGAAATCAAAAATTATTACCCAAGAGGTAAATAATGCTTAAATTTTATGCTCGATTGATCGTTATCACCATGTTACAACAATTTATTACCGTTCAAGTGTTAGCAACTGATGATATCAAGCCAGACACATTAAATAATATTCTTACAGAGCAGGTTTATATACCTGTTGGTCAAACAACTTTTTCTGTGCTTTTTTGGGACCTGTACAAAAGTAAATTACTGACAACTTCTGGAAAATATCCTATTGAGTTAACGGATGAAAAATTGTTATACCAGATTAACTATTTGACTGACATTTCAAGTAAAGACTTAATTGAACGTACAGTCGAGCAATGGCAGCATTTAGGTGTACCAAGAGAAAACTTTGAAAGCTATGTACCTATGCTTGAAAAAATATGGCCTGATATTAAAGAGGGCGATAGCTTGTCTTTATATGTCAGTAATAATAAGAGTACTTTTTATTTTAATAACGATCTTATTGGTGAAATTGAACAGCAAGAATTTAGTCAACTTTTTCTCGATATATGGTTATCAAAAAATACCAGTGAACCTAAGCTTAGGCTTGAATTATTAGGAATTAACAAAGATGAATAAATATATAAGAACTCTAGCTTTTATTACCACAAGCTTATTTATTTCTAGCTGTTCGGTAGAGTTAGAGGAATACAAACCAGTAGCTAAGCCATTTGATATAAAATCTTACTTTGATGGTAAGGTTATTGCTTGGGGAATAGTTCAAGATTATACCAATGAAGTTAAAAGACGTTTTTGTGTCGAAATTGAAGGAAGTTGGCAAGAAGATCAGGGTGTACTTGCAGAAAAGTTTTACTTTGATGACGGTGAAATAAGCTACCGTAATTGGCAATTGACTAAACTATCTGATGGAAGTTATGTCGGCGGTGCAGAAGATGTTGTCGGTGAGGCTATTGGCAAGCATCAAGGTTTTGCTTTTCAGTTTCAATATACATTATCGTTAAACCTTGATGGTGACATAATGGAAGTTGCTATGGATGATTGGATGTATCAGTTAGATGAAAATAAGGTCTTTAACAAAACTGCTATGTCTAAATTTGGTGTTCAGGTTGCTGAAATAACATTGTTTTTTGATAAGGAAACAACAAATCAAAGCTGTCAGTCTAATTAAGTTATTGTAGTAGGTCAGTTAAAGCGGCTTCAATTTTATTATGTTTAAAAACGAAACCGCTATTTAATAGTTTTTGTGGTACCACATTTTGTCCATACAGCAACAACTCTGCCATTTCACCAAAGATAAGTTTAAGTAGTGGGGCTGGCGTAGTGAAAAGGCTAGGACGATGAAGTGATTTTGATAAAGCTTTTGAAAATACTTCATTGGTTACCGCATTAGGAGATGTCATGTTTACTGGTCCTGACAAGTTGTCATTATCAATTATATGTAATATTGCAGAGACCATATCGTCAATGTGCACCCAAGACATAACTTGATCGCCCTTACTGATCTTCCCGCCAACACCTAATTTGAACGGTAATAACATTTTAGCTAAGGCACCAGAACTCTTATCTAATACTATCCCGGTACGTAATAGAGCAACCCTAGTATTTACTGAACAAGCAAGTAACGCTTTTTCTTCCCACTTTGCACAGACTTCATGAGTAAATTCTTGATGAAAATCTTTAAAGGTTTCATCAATGGCTTGACTGTTTTGTCGACCATATATACCAATTGCACTGCCAGAAATAAGCAAACTTGGTGGTTTTTCTGCGATAGAAATTAACTGTGCTATTTCTTCAGTAATATCCCATCTGCTTTGACAAATTCTATTTTTTTGCTCTTGTGACCAACGCTTATCAGCAATAGGCTCGCCGGCTAAATTAATAACAATATCAGTGCTTTCTATGTTGGTAAGTAAGAGTTTATCAATAAACCGGACTTTTTTGTTTATGACTGAACTCGCAGATTTAATATTTCGAGTTAACACCGTAATCGTGTTTTTGTCCGTATTTATAGATTTAATCAATGCTTGGCCAATGAGGCCAGTTCCACCGGTAATAAGATAATTCATAGGTACATCCAATGATTAGAATAACTAAATTAATACGTAGTATTAATCTTATAAGATCATTCAAAATTGTTTTAATATTTTATCAAAATATTGTGAACTTTGTCTTTTTTATGCGTAATTTGAAATGAAATTAACTTAATAAACGTATAAGGGAAGCCAAGTGAAATATTTTAAAGTATTAACAGTAACCATTATAAGTATGTTTTTTCTACAAGCTTGTAATGATGATAAAGCAACAGAGCCAGAAAAAGAAAAAATAACCATTGTTGATGCTGCTATTAGTAATGGCAGTTTTAGTACATTAGTCGCAGGACTTCAGGCTACAGGAATAGATGCAATATTATCTAACACCAAAATATCTGTTGGTATCGATACCGTAATTCTTGATTAATAGCTCGTATTACATTTTCTAATTAGTTGATATTATGCCCCTGCCTATGGGGCTTTTTTTTGCTTATTATTTACTTTTAAGTGATCGATTATCTGGCCATTAACGTATAACTGAACATGACGATAACAGTTAATCTTTATCGACAGGACATAGTAACTCTGACTAAGACATAGTTTTACCTTTTAATGCATAACCTATTTATATGCATATTTTTATGCCCCAGCTTATGGGGCTTTTTTTTACTTATTATTTACTTTTAAGTGATCGGCTATGTGGCCATTAACGTATAACTAAACATGGCGATAACAGTTAATCTTTATCGACAGGACACAGTAACTCTGACTAAGACATAGTTTTACCTTTTAATGCATAACCTATTTATATGCATATTTTTACGCCCCAGCCTATGGGGCTTTTTTTTGCTTATTATTTACTTTTAAGTGATCGGCTATGTGCTGGCCATTAACGTATAACTGAACATGACGATAACGGTTAATCTTTATCGACAGGACATAGTAACTCTGACTAAGACATAGTTTTACCTTTTAATGCATAACCTATTTATATGCATATTTTTATGCCCCAGCCTATGGGGCTTTTTTTTGCTTATTATTTACTTTTAAGTGATCGATTATCTGGCCAATAACGTATAACTAAACAACACGATAACAGTTAATCTTTATCGACATGACATAGTGACTCTGACTAAGACATAGTTTTACCCTTTAATGCATAACCTATTTATATGCATATTTTTACGCCCCAGCCTATGGGGCTTTTTTTTGCCTGTTACTTATCTTTATGTGATCGATTGCTTGTTTTTTAACGTATAACAAACAATAACGATAGTAATGAACAATTAATATCTATCGGCTTTGATTCAAGCATAGTGGCCTGACTAAATGTAGTTTACCTTTGATTCATAGGTTACTTATATAGATGTTTTAGCCCCGGCTTAAATGATTTTTTATATAATTTTGATCGTTTTTTGTCCATGCACGTATATATTAATAAGATAATAGAAGTAATAAATATATGAAAATAACTACAATCAATCTACCTGTTTTTCCTTTGCCTATATTCCTTCTGCCTGAGGGAGTTACCAAATTAAGAATATTTGAACCGCGCTATTTAAAAATGGTGGGTATTGCTTCTAAAAATGGTGGCTTCATTATATGGTCGAAGAATAGCAACAATGATATTTCAAATTCATTGTGGGGAAGCTGGGTCGAAATTATTAATTTTGATCAAGGAGATGACGGAATATTAGAAATTGATGTTAAATGTAAATCATTAGTAGAAATTAATACGTTAACCTTGGATAGCGATAAATTGTATTTTGGTGATGTAAAGCAAATTCAACATTGGTCACAATCTTCAGTCGATACTTCACTCTCTGAGTTGTCAGAGTCTTTAGCAAACGTATTCACGAACAATCCGGACTTAGATGATTTATATCAGCAAAAAGAAATCACTCGTCCAAGCTGGGTTATTGCAAGATGGCTAGAGTTGCTACCAATAGATTTAGACATAAAAGCCACATTTGTTATAAACCATGATTTTCAAGCAGCAAAAGAATTGGTTCAATCTGTTATAGATAAATAAATATAAATATATTAATTAATTAGTGATCTTTATTCATTTGTAACCGTATAAGCATCTAAATATAATAAAAGCGGTGATAGAAGTGATGCAAACTAACTTGCTAAGCACAGTGACAAGTGTTAAATCTAGTAACATGACAGAAAAAATTAATCATCCTCAGCTTTGTCAGTGGCTTAACGACGTAGCATGCACAAGAGATAAAAAAGCATTCACCGATTTGTTTCAATTTTTTGCACCTAAAATTCAACGAATTGCCCGGGGTAAATTCCCTAATGAAGCTCAAGCTAGCGAAGTGGTTCAAGAGACCATGAGTAATGTTTGGCGCAAAGCACATTTATTTGATAAAGACAAAGGAGCCGCTACGACTTGGGTTTATACAGTCATGCGAAATGTCACTTTTGACATGTTACGTAAGATCAAGGGCAACAAAGAAGACAACCTCAGTGATGACATTTGGCCATTAGCAGAAAGCCAAGTGAGTGAAGAAGAATCATTTGATGATCATCTTGAAAATAAAGAGCTTTTATCAGTAATTGAAAAATTACCAGAAGCGCAACAGCAAGTTGTTAAAGGTTTCTATTTTATGGAAATGTCTCAAGAACAACTAGCGAACCATCTAAACCTACCTCTAGGTACTATAAAATCTCGTTTGCGTTTAGCTTTAGCGAAACTCAAAGTGCAGTTAGGAGAAAATCATGATTAAACATCACCCGAAATTTGAGTTAATACAGTCGTTTGTTAATGGTGATTTACCCGCTTCTTTGTCTGCAGGTATTTCCATTCACGCTAGTATGTGTCCAACTTGCCAACAGAAAATATCACTGTTGACTGACCAAGTAGCAGAATTGAATTTTGATGAGTCAGCTACAAATATCACTCACAGTGGTGGCGATTTAGTTGCTGAAGGTATTCTAGCGATAAATTTTGATGACATGATTAATAGCATCACAGATTCTGATGCGATTGATGTTATGCAACCGGTTGAAACTAAAACAATCAGTTTTAAAGATAAGTCTTATCAATTACCTAGCGTATTGAATAATATGATGTTGGGAAAAACAGCACATATAGGTAAGTTAGCAAGAAAACGTGTACAGCTTGATGAAAATGAAATTCATACTAATTTGTTGCACATGGAGCCAAGCGGCTCTGTTCCACAACATACCCACAAAGGTTTTGAGTTAACGTTATTATTAGAAGGTTCTTTTCATGATGAAAAGGGTGAATATGTAAAGGGTGATTTTATTATGCTTGATGGTGAACATCTTCATAATCCAATTTCAAGCAGTGGCTGCCTTTGTTATACTGTAGCTAATGACGCAATGCATTTTACACAGGGCATTAATAAATTGCTGAATCCAATAGGTTCCTTTATCTATTAGGTAAGCAGATGTTCTAACATTTTTAGGGAAAAATATGATTCACTCAGTCGACAAAGAAGATTTACTTATTGGCATTAGTGCTTGTTTGCTTGGCGAGAAAGTTCGCTTTGATGCCAGTAACAAACCTTCGACTTTTTGTATAAAAGAATTTAGTAATCACGTAACGTATAAATCTTTTTGTCCTGAAGTCGCAATAGGTTTACCGATTCCAAGGCCGACAATTCGTTTAATAAAAAAGGACGATGTCATTCATGTATCTCGTCCTGATGGCAGTGGTGATGTTACACAAGCACTTCAGCTTTACGGTGAAAAAGTCGCTAAAGCGACTAAAGATTTAAGTGGGTATATTTTTTGTGCTAAAAGTCCAAGTTGTGGTATGGAAAGGGTTAAAGTTTACAATCCAGGCGGTCACGCGTTACCATCTGACGGCATAGGTGCGTTTGCTAAAGTTATTATGGAAGCTAACCCACTACTGCCTTGTGAAGAAAATGGCCGCTTAAATGATATGGTGCTTCGTGAAAACTTTGTCGCTCGTGTATTTGCTTACAAGCATTGGCAAAACCTCATCGCTACAGGGCTAACTAAACACAAATTAACAACATTTCACAGCAAATATAAGTACACAGTAATGAGTCATGATTTAATTGCCTACAAAGATTTAGGTCGATTGTTAGCGAGAGCGGATATGCCGCTTGCTGATATGGCTGACGAATATATTTTAGGGCTAATGACTGCACTAAAAATAAAAGCGACTCGTAAAAAACACGCAAATACTCTTGCCCATATTCAAGGATATTTTTCACAGCATCTCAAAGCTAATGAACGACAAGAGCTTTGTGATCAGATAGATGCTTATCGTGAAGGACTTGTGCCATTAGTTGTTCCTTTAACGTTAATCAAGCATTACCTATTACAGTACCCTAAAGATTATTTAACAAATCAATCTTATTTAGCACCTTATCCTGATGCACTAAGGTTAAGATATTCATATTAATGCTTTTCAAATTAATTAAGTCATCGGCTTTACAGAATAGAGTATCAGTCAAAGGCAAGATGTTTATTTTATAAAATGTTGTACTATTTATAAAATAAAGCATCAGTCATTGGCTGTTTACCATTAGCAATGATTATAAAATTTGTTAAACGGGCAAAATTACTTTCAGTCAATGATAAAGGAATAAAATTTGTTACTTTGGTTTCGCAATGATCTTAGAAGTCATGATAATCCCGCATTACAGTATTTTTTAAAAAACAATCAAGATAATGCTCCCCTTAAAGCCGTTTTTTTCATCTCTGAACAACAATGGCACCAGCATGATTGGTCTGCTATAAAGATTGATTTTATAAAACGCCATGCCATAGCACTTCGCGAAGAGCTTCTGTCAGTTGGTATTGAGTTAGAATTAGTTGACGCCGCTACTTTTGAAGATCAGGTTTCATACTTACAAGCGCGTTGTGAAAAAGAAAATATCAATGAGATTGTTGCCAACAGTGAAGTCGAATTTAATGAACAAAAACGTGATAAAGCTATTGTTGCACTGGGTATAAAGCTCAGTTTATTTGAAGCTGATGTTATTGTGCCTAAGGGAAAAGTTCTTAATTTATCTAACCAGATGTATAAGGTTTTTACTCCTTTTAAACGTGCCTGGTTGACTTATGTTAAGCAACATAGCTTTGATTATCTAGGTAAAATAGAAACTAGTACCGCTAAAGTATCATCAGCAGATACTCTTTCTGATGCAAGTATATCTTCTGGTTGGCCACTGGTTGGTGACATTGAAAAACATGTACTTCCTACTTTCTTTAATGAAAAAATATCTGATTATCACGATCAAAGAGATATCCCTTCCATTAAGGGCACCTCGGGGTTGTCACCTTATTTAGCTGCTGGTGTCATTAGTCCCAGGTATATATTAAGAACTTTAATTAACGCCTACCCAGACATATTAATCGCTTCAGATAGTCAAGAATTTTCATGGTTAAATGAAATCATATGGCGTGAATTTTATAGAAATTTAATGTTTCATGAACAAAGGCTTTCTAAACACCAGTGCTTTAATGAGAAGTACCAAGGCGTTAATTGGCATTATGATAAAGGTTTGTTTGATGCTTGGTGTCAGGGTAAAACAGGATATCCGCTAGTAGATGCCGCCATGAGACAACTCAATCAAACGGGTTGGATGCATAATCGACTTCGTATGGTTGTCGCAAGTTTCTTGACTAAGCATCTATTAATCGACTGGCGTCTTGGTGAAAAGTATTTTATGAGTCAGCTAATCGATGGTGATTTAGCCTCTAATAATGGTGGCTGGCAATGGGCAGCAAGTACGGGTTGTGATGCACAGCCATACTTTAGAATTTTCAACCCGATAAGACAAAGTGAACGTTTTGATCCAAAAGGCATTTTCATCCGTAAGTATTTACCAGAGTTGGGAAGTGTTCCAGATAAAAACATTCACTTTCCGCATTTGTTTATAGAAAAAAACAAAAAAAATATTTATTGGCCACCAGTTGTTGACCATAAAGAAGCTAGGTTAAAAGCTCTCGCTTTCTATAAGGTATAACTGGCTTACTTATAATTTTAGCTAATCAAAATTTCTATGATTAGCTAATGCCATTACGGTAACAGCAATGCAAAATAATGCCCCACAGGATACATCAACCACTTCGCCGTTTTGGTTAAATAACTTTGTTAACGTTTATCAAACTCTTTCTACCGACAACCTAGATCTTCTTTCAAAGATTTATCATCGTGATGTTATTTTTATTGACCCCATTCATGAGCTTAAAGGCTTTGATAACTTATTTGAATATTTTCAAAATTTATATCAAAATCTATCGACTTGTGATTTTGTTATTACTAATATTATTGCTGAAAAAGATCAAGCTGCTATTTATTGGACGATGTCATATCAACACCCCAAGTTGAATAAAGGTAAACTTATCACTGTAATAGGCCACTCCCATATTAAAGGTTATGAAGATAAAGTCATTTACCACCGAGATTACTTAGATCTTGGCGCAATGCTTTATGAACAATTACCTGTTTTAGGTAAGCTAATAAAATTAATTAAGCAAAAGGCGGCAAAGTAATGGCAATTCGTACTGTTTTAATCACAGGCGCCACTTCAGGTATTGGCCACGCTTTATATGAAAAATATTTAGCGCAGGGTGACAATGTTATTGCTTGTGGACGTGATAAAAGTAAATTAGATAAGCTGTGCAGTAAGGCTTTTAAAACATTGGTATTCGATATGACCAAACCTGCCCAGATAGAGTCTGCTGCTGTTGATATCAAAGAAATCGATATCATGATATTAAATGCAGGCGACTGCCGTTACATCGACGATGCTAAGCATTTCGACGGCAAACTATTTAGTGATATTATTGCAACAAATTTATCATCATTAGGTGCTCTTTTAGAATTTTTCTTGCCGCTCACTAACAAAGGTGGGCAGGTGGTATTTGTTAGTTCTAGTGCAACAATCGTCCCTTTTCCAAGAAGTGAAGCATATGGTGCCTCAAAAGCAGGTATGGATTATTTAGCGAATAGTTTACGACTTGATCTGGTGGCTGAAAATATTGGTGTAACATTGGTACATCCTGGGTTTATCAAGACGCCTTTAACAGAAAAAAACACCTTCGATATGCCGTTTCTATTATCTAGTGAAGAAGCCGCTACACGAATTTTTAAAGGTGTTAACCGCCGAACTAATTATTTGCACTTTCCAAAAAGGCTTACGTTGACCTTAAAGTTATTCTCTTTTTTACCTGCATCTCTTTGGCAATCAATTATTTTAAGGAAATAAAAAGCATGAAGCACATTGCTATTATTGGCTCTGGTATCTCTGGTTTAACCGCGGCTTATTTACTCTCAAAAAAGCACCAAGTAACTGTCTTTGAAAAAAATGACAAAATCGGTGGTCATACCGCCACAGTAGACGTTGAAATCGCCGATGAAACTTTTGCCATAGATACAGGTTTTATTGTTTTTAACAATAAAACTTACCCTAATTACTTGGCTTTATTGTCAGAGATTGGTATTGGTAAACAAGCTACTGAGATGAGTTTTTCTGTTCACAACTGTCAAACAGGTCTGGAATACAATGGCCATAACTTAGATACTTTATTTGCGCAAAGAAGAAATATATTTAATCCAAAGTTCTGGTTTCTTGTTAAAGAAATATTACGCTTCAATAAACTTTGTAAAAGTATTTATCAGCACAATGATTATCAGGAAGGGTTAACATTAGGTAAATTTTTAACTGATAATAATTTCAGTGCATTTTTTGCTGAGCATTATATTTTACCCATGGCTGCTGCTATTTGGTCAAGTTCATTAGCGCAAATGGAAGATGTTGAATTTAAGTTTTTTGTACAATTTTTCCATAACCATGGTTTACTTAATATCGCTGACAGGCCTCAATGGTACGTTATACCAAAAGGCTCTAGAAGTTACTTAACGCCATTATGTGCGCCATTTAAAGATAATATAATACTTAATGCTGATATTTCAGGGATTACGCGTAGCAACGACAAAGTTCACTTGCACTTTAACGAGCGCGCTAGTGAGACCTTTGATGAAGTTGTTATTGCCTGTCATTCAGACGAAGCCCTTGCCTTGTTAAATGATGCAACTGATAATGAAAATAGTATCCTATCTGCTATGCCTTACAGTGCCAATTCTGTGATTTTACATACCGACAAAACACTTTTACCTGATCGCGAGAAAGCGTGGGCAAGTTGGAATTACCAGCTCAGTCAAGATCGCTCTAAGGCAGCAAGTGTTACTTACAATATGAATATTTTGCAAGGCATAGAAAGTCAGCATACCTTTTGTGTGACATTAAACCAGAAAGAAGATATTGATCCAAAAAAAATATTAAGAGAATTTACCTATCACCATCCTATTTTTTCTGCTGATTCAATCACCGCTCAAAAAAGCAGATCACTCATTTGTGGTGTCGATCATACGCACTTTGCCGGAGCTTACTGGCATAATGGCTTTCATGAAGATGGTGTTAGAAGTGCTGTAGAAGTGGCTAATAAATTTGAATGTTATATAGCACCTACTGTTAAAGGCTAAAAATGTCTGAATTATTCAACAAAAGCAATATTTATCAAGGTAATATAATTCACCGTCGCTTTAGTCCTAAGGCGCATAGTTTTGATTACTCTTTGTATATGCTCGCGATAGACGTTGATGATGTAGAAAATAATAGTAACAGTATGGGGATTTTTGGTTTTTCGTGGTTTCATCCTTTACGCTTTGTTGAAAAAGATTATGTCAAGGGTGAACTATCCTCTCTTAAGGACCGTATAAAACAAAAAGTTGTTCTATTAGATGGGCACAATGAGATAGCTAAAATTGTCATGTTGGTACAAGTTAGATGTTTTGGTATATATTTTAGCCCAGCTAATTTTTATTTTTGTTATAACGAAAAAAATGAATGTACTCAAATGTTAGCAGAGGTTAGCAATACCCCTTGGAATGAAAGACATTTTTATCTAGTTAATTTACTCAATAAAAAAACAGCTAATACCAGTAAAAAAGAGTTTCAGGTTTCACCCTTTATGGATATGGCAATGACATATTTTTGGCATGTAAAGCCGCCGTCATCTGAACACGATAAGCTACTGGTTAAAATTGAAAACAAAACAATTAATGAAGAGACAGGCGAAGTCAGTAAATTATTCGATGCCAGTCTTGTTATGAAAAAGAAGCCATTTACTAAGAAAAGTTTGTTGGCAATCTGGTGTCAACTTCCTGTAATGACAGTAAAAGTTGTTTGGGGCATCTACTGGCAAGCAGTAAGGTTGTTCGTTAAACGGATACCCTTTATTGGCTATCAAAAATCAAATTAATATATAGATTGTAAAATAAGATTAAGGAGTACCAAATGGAACAAATTGAAGGTGTTAGAACTTTGCAGACAGCGAATTGGATAGATAAGCGTTGTCGTGACATGGTTCATTCTGTCTTTTCGAAGTTATCATATGGCCAATTAGAAGTCGTGGAAGGAACAGAGCATAACATTTTCCCTGAAACACCAGGAAGTTCGCTACTCAAAGGAAAGATCAATATACATGATATAAGTGTTTACCGTGATTTTGTTAAAGGTGGCAGTATCGGTGTATCCGAAGCCTTTATCGAAGGAAAATGGAGCAGTCCTAATCTTACTAATGTCATTAGAATTTTTGCTAAAGCACAACAAGAAACTGATAGCCTTGAGTCAAAAAAGTCATGGTTAAACAAGTTTAAGAACAGCATAACGCATTGGCAGAATAGAAATACTCAATCAGGTTCAAAGAAAAATATTCTTGCTCATTATGACCTTGGTAACGAATTATATACGCGTTTTCTTGATCCAGAAATGATGTATTCGTCTGCAATTTATCCGACCAAAAATGCCACATTAGACGAAGCTCAACTCCATAAACTGGAAACTATTTGTCAGCGTTTATCTTTGTGTGAGAGTGATCATTTACTAGAAATAGGAACAGGTTGGGGCGGTTTAGCTATATATGCAGCACAAAATTATGGCTGTAAAGTAACGACAACAACTATTTCTGACGCGCAATTTAATTATGCCCAGTCGCGTATTGAGAAGTTAGGGTTACAAGATAAGATCACTTTACTCAAACAAGATTATCGCGATTTAACAGGATCATTTGATAAAGTCGTTTCAATTGAGATGATTGAAGCCGTAGGCTATGAATTTTTACCTAGCTTCTTTAAACAATGTAATGATTTATTGAAAAATGGCGGTAAATTACTTATACAGTCAATCACTATCGCCGACCAACGTTTTGATTACTATAGAAGTAACGTAGACTTTATTCAGCGTTATATTTTTCCAGGTGGTTTTTTACCTTCGGTAAATGTACTCTCAGATAATATTACCAAACATAGTAGTCTTGTTGTTGAACAGCTTGATGATATTGGTCTAGATTATGCGCAAACACTAGCACATTGGCGTGAAAAGTTTTTAGTTTCTTGGTCTGATCTTACTCAATTTGGTTATGATGAGACATTTAAACGTCTATGGTTATATTACTTTGCTTACTGTGAAGGCGCATTTTTAGAGCGTTCCACTAGTGCTGTTCATATAGTTGCGCGTAAATAATAAAGTGTTGCAGGCTTGCCTTATTTCTTAATCTTAATTGAATGGATTAAGTAAAGTGCGGGCAGCTTAATTAATAAGTAACCTATTAAACAAAATAGGCAATAATGCCTATTTTGTTGTTATAACATGCCCCAACCAGTCAAATATTAACCGTAATTTCAATATTTATCCTCACATAAACAGCTATATCGTAATACACAGGTGTAACGGTGCCAATATTACTGTAAATTAGCCTATTGCTTTTACTTTATTGAATCCTTATGACACCAATTCGCTTGACCCAATACTCACACGGCGCCGGTTGTGGCTGCAAGATCTCCCCATCGGTACTTGATGTAATGCTTAAATCTTCACTGGTATTGCCTGAACACAAAGAACTATTGGTGGGTAATAGCACTAAAGATGATGCAGCCGTTTTTGATATAGGCAATGGCCAAGGCGTTATTTCAACTACCGATTTCTTTATGCCGATTGTTGATGATCCCACTGATTTTGGTAAAATCGCAGCGTGTAATGCCATCAGTGATATTTATGCTATGGGTGGTAAGCCGATAATGGCAATTGCTATTTTAGGTTGGCCAGTCAATATTTTAGCGCCTGAAATTGCCCAACAAGTACTTGATGGCGCTAGAGCTATTTGTGCTGAAGCTGGGATCCCTTTAGCGGGTGGACATTCTATTGATGCACCTGAGCCTATTTTTGGATTAGCCGTTACCGGTTTAATCAATAATGAGCAGATAAAACGTAATAATACCGCAGGTGTTGGCGATCTATTGTATCTCACTAAACCGTTAGGTATTGGCATTATGACTACCGCTGAAAAGCAAGGTAAATTATTAGCTGAACATGCACACCTAGCGCCACAAGAAATGAAAGCTTTAAACATAATCGGTCAAAAATTTGCAGCTCTAGAAACGGTTACGGCAATGACAGATGTCACCGGTTTCGCACTTTTAGGACATCTTTTAGAAATGTGTCAGGGTAGCAATGTTGCTGCTATTGTCGATTTTAAGCAAATACCTTGTATTGACTTTGTTAATGATTACATTGACCAAGGTTGTATACCGGGTGGCTGTGAACGTAACTTTACCAGTTATGGGGAACATGTTGGCCCGTTAACCCCTAAACAAAAAACACTTTTATGTGATCCGCAAACTAGCGGTGGTTTACTGGTTGCTGTTCAGCCATCAGGTAAGCTAGCCTTTGAAGCTTTATGCCAAGAAAATGGTCTGAATCTTCAACCTATTGGTGAACTAGTGGCTGCAACTTCGCCTACAGTGAGTTTATTGTAATGATTATAAACACCGCTGCTACAGAGCGACTAGACAGCAGCGATTTTCGCACTATTATTCGCAATAAAATTCCTTTGATGGATGTTCGCGCTCCTATTGAATTTGAAAAAGGCGCTTTTAACCAATCTGTTAACTTTCCGCTAATGAATAATGATGAACGAGCGGAAGTAGGGCTCTGCTACAAAAAAAAGGGACAAGCGGCCGCCATTAACCTTGGCAATGAACTTGTTTGTGGACAAAGTAAAGATAATCGCTTGGCACAATGGCAAAGTTTTGTTCAGCAAAACCCGCAAGGTTATTTATATTGTTTTCGTGGCGGTTTACGCTCTCAAACGGTACAGCGTTGGCTAAAAGAATCAGGTATTAATTATCCTTTGCTTATCGGGGGTTACAAAGCACTTCGTCAATTTTTACTCAACGAGCTAGAGCAACTTGCTCTACATCCATTAACTATCTTAGCTGGTAATACCGGCAGTGGTAAAACGCCTTTTCTTGCTCATTGTAGCAATAGTCTTGATTTAGAAGGGGTTGCAGGTCATCGCGGCTCAAGTTTTGGTGGTTTTGTTACCGCACAACCCAGCCAGATAGACTTTGAAAATAAATTGGCTGAATTATACATTACCGGTAATTATAGTTTAGATAAACCGTTGATCTTAGAGGATGAAGGGCGATTAATTGGTAGCGTACATTTACCTGAAAGTTTACGACAAGCAATGACATTAGCGCCAATTGTGGTCATTGAAGAAAGTTTGGACTACCGTCTTGAACATATATTCCAAGAATATATTATAAAGATGACTGCGCAATATCAAACAGCATATGGCGTAGAGCAAGGTTTTATTGCCTTTAGTGAATATTTAGCACACGGCTTATTTAAAGTACGTAAACGTTTAGGTACAGAAAGATATGCACAACTACAGATACTTCAAACTAAGGCATTCACTGAACAGCAAAAGGGTCTAACGCACTATCATTTAGATTGGTTAAAGCCATTACTTGAAGAATACTATGATCCTATGTATCAATATCAGTTAGGTCTCAAGGCCGAAAGGGTGATCTTTCGAGGTAACAATGCCCAATGTTTAGCCTATCTAGAGGGTAAGTAACACACTCAATCTAGATTAATAATTCCTACAGCCGTAATGCATGACGCTAATAACAAATGCTTTGAATTAAGCGTTCTACATTCGTGTCATATTGCGGCATTCTCCTTTGCTTAAACGAGCCAATCACCTAAAGTACGATCACTGATGATATTCGTTAACAGTGGATTGGCCTAAGGCCCAGCGAAAATTCAAGTACTCTCGCGTTTCATTTTTAAAATTTCATTAAAAACAGCCAATTAATCTCACCTTATTTATTAGCGCTGACTAAATAATAGCGGTTTATTTACACTCGCTCATCAATTTACAACCTAAAATATAGTTCGTATACTAACCATTATTATAAGTTTTAAAGTATATTTATACCCATATATGTAGCTTATTATATTGATTTAAAATGATTTTATAGACTTACCTTCACTCTAGAACGATAACAGTAACTTGATAATTTCATTCAGAACCGTTAGAATTATAATTAATTGAACGTTCAATTAAAAATAATATTCGAGAAGTCAGTGCCTAAAATTGGAATGAAGCCCTTACGTAAACAACAGTTAATTGATGCTACCTTAGATTCCGTCGCACAATTTGGTTTACAAAACACCACAATAATAACGATCAGTCGGATCGCTGGCTTATCGTCAGGTATTATTAGTCATTACTTTGGTGGCAAGCAGCAATTAGTAGAAGCAACCGTTAAACACTTGCTTGAACAATTGAAGTTAGCGCTACTCGAACGTGTTAGAGGTCAACATCTTGAGCCAACCGATCGACTTATGATGATTATTGAGGCTAATTTCACTCAATTGCAACGTTCTAAACCCGCAACAAAAACTTGGCTTAGTTTCTGGGCGCAATCAATGCATGAACCAGGATTGGCAAGGCTACAAAATATAAACAGCAAGCGCTTGCACAGCAATCTACTTTTTTCTTTTCGTCAATTATTAAATGACGATTTAGCACTCATCGCCACTAAGCAGGCAGCAGCTATGATAGATGGTTTTTGGTTACGTAGTGCATTAAGCCCAAGCCCTGAAGAAGAGTTCAGGCAAGCCGAGCAATTTTGTAAAAAATTTATAGTCGATCTGCTTAAGCAGTATGGAGAAATATCTTGTCATTAGTATGTTATAAAAACTTTATCGATGGTGCCTACATGGCAAATGATAGCGGCGAAACATTTGAAGTAATTAACCCAGCAACAGGGAAAGTTATCTACAAAGTTGAAGTTGCTGACGAAAAAATTAAACAGCAGGCAATTGCAAGCGCGCAACGTGGATTTGCTACTTGGTCTGCAATGAGCGCAATTGAGCGAAGTCGTATTTTACTTAAAGCGGTTGCCTTATTACGTGAACGTAACGATGAGTTGGCTAAAGTAGAAGTACTTGATACAGGTAAGCCATGGCAAGAAGCCTCAGTAGTCGATGTAGCATCAGGTGCAGATTCGATTGAATTCTTTGCTGGGTTAGCGCCAGGTGTTGAAGGTAATCAACAGTCGGTAGATGGCGATTTTTATTACACGCGTCGCGAGCCATTAGGCATTTGCGCAGGTATCGGTGCTTGGAATTACCCACTACAGATAGCTTGTTGGAAAGCAGCACCAGCGCTTGCCTGTGGTAATTCAATGATTTTTAAACCTTCAGAAGAAACACCTTTAGGCGCTTTAAAACTTGCAGAGATATTTACAGAATCAGGTATTCCTAATGGCGTATTTAATGTTGTTCAAGGGGCAGGTGAGGTAGGTGCGTGGTTGTCTCATCATACAGAAATTGCCAAAGTGTCTTTTACCGGAGAAGTCGGTACAGGTAAAAAAGTGATGGCAGCAGCCGCTACTACGCTTAAAGATGTCACCATGGAGCTTGGAGGTAAGTCGCCATTAATTATTTTTGATGATGCTGATGTCGATAATGCGGTTTCTGCAGCGATGTTAGGTAATTTTTATACTCAAGGCGAAGTTTGTACCAATGGTACACGCGTATTCGTTCAAAAATCTATTTATCCCGTTTTTATTGAAAAGTTACTTCAGCGCACCAGCCAAAATATAATTGCCGGTGACCCTATGGTAGAAGAGACTAACTTTGGTGCACTGATTTCTTTAAAGCATTTAAATCTAGTGATGAAATACATCAAGCTTGGCGTTAGTGAAGGGGCAACCTTATTACATGGCGGGAAAACCCTTCAGCCAGACAATTCACCGGGTGGTTATTTTGTCGCTCCTACTATTTTTACCGACTGTACTGATCAAATGACTATTTGCCGCGAAGAAATTTTTGGGCCAGTGATGTCTGTATTAACATTTGATGACGAAGACGAGGTAATAAAACGCGCAAACTCGACTGACTTTGGTTTAGCCGCAGGTGTGTTTACACAAGATATTACTCGTGCTCACCGAGTGACCCATCAAATGGAAGCAGGAATTTGTTGGATAAATAGTTTTGGTGCTTCTCCGGCTCAAATGCCTGTTGGCGGTTATAAGCAATCTGGCGTTGGTCGTGAAAATGGTCTGGTAACACTCGATTATTACACGCAAATAAAAGCGGTGTATGTTGGGTTACAGCCATTAGACAGCCCTTTTTAATAAAGTTAAAGCTTAGTTAGCGTCCTTAAGCCTTGAATAGTTGCCAAAATTAAATGTTGGCAACCAAAGTAATAAAGTTGAGTGTTAAATGAACAGTGATAATTATGATTACATTATAGTCGGTGCCGGCTCTGCTGGTTGTGTATTAGCGAACCGTCTAAGTGAAGACAGCAACAGTAAAGTTTTGTTACTTGAGACTGGCGGCAGTGACAAAAGCATTTTTATTCAAATGCCTACCGCCTTATCTATTCCGATGAATACCAAGAAATATGCATGGCAGTTTGAAACAGAGCCAGAGCCTAATCTTGATGGCCGACGTATGCATTGCCCTCGTGGTAAAGTATTAGGCGGCTCGTCTTCAATCAACGGCATGGTGTATGTTCGTGGACACGCGCGTGATTTTGATGAATGGCAGGAAAACGGCGCTCAAAACTGGGATTACGCTCATTGTTTACCGTATTTCAAAAAAGCAGAAACATGGGCATTTGCCGGTGATGAATATCGTGGAAAAAATGGACCATTGGGTGTTAATAATGGCAACCAGATGAAAAACCCATTATATAAGGCCTTTGTTGATGCAGGTGTTGAGGCCGGATATAGTGCAACCAGTGACTATAATGGTACTCAGCAAGAAGGCTTTGGACCAATGCACATGACGGTAAAAAAAGGGGTGCGCAGTTCAACCGCTAACGCCTATTTACGACCAGCAATGGCACGTGCAAATTTAACCGTGATAACTCATGCTTTAGTACATAAAGTATTACTTAATGGCAAAAAAGCAGTTGGCGTACGTTACGAACGCAACGGAAAAACAGTTGACGTTGCTGCTAATAAAGATGTTGTTTTATCAGCAGGTCCTGTTGGCTCGCCCCACATACTGCAACTATCAGGTATTGGTCCTAAAGCTGTCCTTGAGGATGCCGGTATTGAATTGATACATGATTTACCTGGCGTTGGCGAAAACTTGCAAGATCATCTTGAGTTCTACTTCCAATTTAAATGTAAGCAGCCGATCACCTTAAATGGCAAGTTAGATTGGTGGAGTAAATTGCAGATTGGTGTTCGTTGGATCCTAACAAAGAAAGGATTAGGCTCGACTAATCACTTTGAATCTTGTGGATTTATTCGCTCTAAACCAACCGCAGAATGGCCAGATATTCAATATCACTTTTTACCTGCAGCGATGCGTTATGACGGCAAAGAGGCCTTTGCAGGTCATGGTTTTCAGGTGCATGTTGGTCATAATAAACCAAAAAGTAGAGGTTTTATTAAGGCTTTGTCGAGTGATCCTAAAGCACACCCGCAAATACGCTTTAATTACCTTGAGCACGAAGAAGACCGCGAAGGTTTTCGTGCCTGTGTTCGCCTAACCCGAGACATTATCAATCAAAGTGCATTAGATAAATATCGAGGTGAAGAAATACAGCCAGGCATTGGTATCCAAAGTGATGACGAAATTGACACTTTTGTTCGTCAATTTGTTGAAAGTGCTTATCATCCGTCATGTTCATGCAAAATGGGCACAGATGAATTGTCGGTTGTAGATCCCCAAACTCGAGTACATGGTATTGAAGGGTTAAGGGTTGTTGATTCGTCAATATTTCCAACTATTCCTAACGGTAATTTAAATGCACCAACCATAATGGTCGCCGAACGTGCCGCCGACATTATTCGTGGCCGAGAAGTTTTATCGCCATCAAACGCCCCTGTCAGCTTAGTGCAAAATTAATAGTAATTGCGCACTAAAGCCAAATCTAAAAATTAACTAACGTTAATCGTCAGTACACGGTTAGATCTTAATTTTCGCCATCAAGATATTTTCATGATGGCGACAATTGAAATCTTCAGCTTAAATTTGCCGTGTACTTTTATAAACCTCAAAGAGGAGTACTACTTGTTTATATTAATTAATACCTTACTCAGGAGACAACTATGACTACATGGTTATCAGCTGGGTTGATATTTACCTTCACCGCCATCGCCTTTGTATTATATCGGTGGGGCAATATTCGCTGTGTCGGTGTAACACCGGTTAAAACATTTACCTTTATTGCTATTTTGTTTACCTCTGGGCTAGATGTTGGCTTGATCATGTTTCCGTTAACCGAATTTGCCGGATATGCTGATTTAGCAACCAACCCCGAATATGGATTTACTAACCCGTTGGCCATAGAGTTTGGCTACTGGGCATTTCTTATCTGGGGATTTTACTTTCTAACTTGTTTCTATTTTTGTGTGATTGAACCTCGTGTACGTTTTTTTGAAATTCCACTGGTTAAACTGGTAAATAACGTAGTTATTATTGGTACCTGTGCTTTTACCGCCTATTTATTATTAACCAATTTACCTTGGTATATGCCTGAACTTGGCGATGGTGAATCTATTGTTAGTAGCTTCTATTTGATTGTATTTTTAGTCATAGCTGCAGCGGTTTATTCAAGTACTAATATTCGTTACGTAAAAATATTAAGTTTGGCAACTACTTGGTTATTTTTGGCATTGATTGGTCTAATGTGGGGTGGGGCTTTTCTTTCAGAAACCTCAAGTATTGGTGAGTTTGCCAACACTATCGCGATGATTGGCGGTTACTTTGGTAATATCCACGAATTTGCTTTGCCTCTTAATGATTACCATGAATTTTACCTTTATTGGTGGTTTGCTTGGAGCATTATGATTGGCCAGTTTACTTCTCGGTTTGTTGGAGGTCTTCGTACTTATCAAGTATTGGCAGCGATGTTGGTTTTTCCTTCTATTCCAATCGCCATATGGTTCTCAGTACTGTATTACTACAGTGCAAATGGGCTAGAGACCGCTGGTTTCTATAATATCGCGATGGCATTTGTTGGCATAACCTTCGTTATTAACTCACTTGATTCATTGATCCGTCTCTATACTGATAATTTGAACTTGAGTGTTGCAAGGCTGGGCAGAGTGAAATATTTCTTCGGCAACTTAATTGCTCTTAGTTTACTTACCCTGTTATTTAAATTAGATTTCTTGCAAATCCAATGGGTTGGCGCTGTCGTTATTGGACTCTTTTTTACTTGCTTTGGTTATATCCTGTTTAACAAGTTTAAAGCCGTTAGCGAAATTGAGCGTTCACCGAAAGAAAATAAAATTGATTTTACTAAAATCGAATTAGTCGAATAGCACCGACCATTTTGTATTTGAATACTAAATAAAAAGAGAAACTAAATGAATAAAAGTATTATAGCTATAGCCGCAAGTTGCCTATTAACATTATCTTCAACCGCACTAGCTGATGTGTCTGCAACAGTTAACATAGCCTCTGATTATACCTTTAACGGTGTTAGCCAAACAGGCAACGATCCAGCATTACAAGCGAGTTTGGATTATGCAGATGATAGCGGCTTTTATGCTGGAACTTGGGCGTCAAACGTTGACTTTGGTCGCTATGAAGACACTAACATTGAGTGGGATGCCTATGTTGGTCAATATTTTCAACTTAACGAAAAAATAGGACTAGATGCAGGTATTGCTTACTATACGTACCACGGCGATAACGTGTCAGATACATACAACTATCCTGAAGCTTATGCAAAATTTGGCTACAGTTCATCGATGGGTAATAGTGAAGTAAACTTTTGGTATAGCTGGGATTATTTTGGTCTTGATGTTAATCATTATATTGCTATGGTTGCTCATACGTTTGAAGTTAAACCGGGTCATAATATTAAGGTAAGTTTTGATCGTTCAATATCAGCGAATAAAGATAAATGGTCGTGGAACGCTAAAGATGCTTACAACCATTACCGCGTTGAATATATGACCCATTGGAACGGCTTTGATGTTGATCTTGCTCTTGAAGATACAAATATGAACATTGATTTGGCTGATACCCGTGTCGTGTTATCTGTATCTCATACCTTCAGCTTATAATTGTATTGGATTAAGTAACGTTTATTGTAGGTAGTTCAACGAGCTATCGACTTATTATCCAAGCCTCAGTGGTTATCACTGAGGCTTTTTTTAGTGTTATGGATAAACAGCAACGGTAGTTTTTAGGCTTGGTTATACCCGGTCACCATGACTTTATTAGCTAATTTACCCCTTTAAAAGACGAATACCTGACTAATTAAAAGATTTACTCTTCCTGAAATTGCGCTATCCCTGTATTATCACCCGATAAAATTTACGTTAATTAATGTTTAAAACATTCAGTGATATAAAGAGCGATCATGACTAAACCACATAAGCCCCAAAGCAATGCTATGCTTAAAAGAGCCCACGAAAATATGCCGTTAGGGGTTGCAGACAGCTACCGTTATTGGGGTGAAGAAAACACCGTATTTTTAAGCAGCATGAAAGGCTGTACCATCACCGATTGTGATCAACAAACGTTTGTTGATTTTCGTTTAGCCTATGGCCCAATTATTCTCGGCTATCGTGACGAACGCGTAGACAATGAAGTGATTAACGCGATCACTAGCGTTGGCACCATTTCGGGTTTCTCTACCGGTCTTGATTCTGATGTGGTTGAATTGGTGAAGTCACTTTGCCCTAATATCGATAAAATGCGCTTTGCTAATTCAGGTACCGAAGCGGTTATTGGCGCAGTGCGCACCGCTCGTGGATTTACAAAACGTAATAAAATAGTCGTGGTTGAAGGTGGCTTTCATGGACTGCATGATGAAGTGATGTGGAAATCTGATGTAGATAACTGGGAAGTCACTGATGAAAACGCGCCTGAAATTATACCTTTTGGCGCAGGTATCCCACAAAGTACGCGTGAACATCAAGTAAGTGTACCGCTTAACGATTTTAAAGCTATCGATACTGTTTTCGCTGAACATGGTCATGATATTGCGGCTATATTGATTGAACCTATCATGGGTAACTGTGGCTCGATTGCCTCAACGCAAGCCTATATGCAAAAGTTGCGTGACACTTGTGATACCAATGGTTCTTTGCTAATTATGGACGAAGTCAAAACGGGTTTTCGTGTTGCCAAGGGCGGAGCACAAGCCTTATATGGTATCTATGCTGATTTAACCACGTATGCAAAAGCTATGGGCAACGGTTACCCGATTGCTGCTTTTGGTGGTAAAGCTAATGTTATGGATGCTATATCATTTGCAAAAGACGGGGTAACTCACGGCGGCACTTATACCGCTAATATGGTGGCACTGAGCGCAGCTAAAGCGACATTAACCGTGCTTAAAGAAACCGATGCACTTGAAACGATTGCGACAGTAGGTCAAAAAATTCAAGCGTTACTCTCAAGAGTATTTACAAAATTTGATATTGAACATTGTTTTGCAGGACCCGATGCAATGTTTGGCGTACATTTTGGTAGTGAAGTACCACAAAATTATCGTGATTGGAAAAAAACGAACAGTGATCTTTATACGCAATTCGCGCTTAACTTAATCGACAATGGCGTTATGTTAGAGCCGGATTCACGTGAACCTTGGTTTATTTGTGAAGCCCACCAAACTGTCGATCTTAAGTGGTTAGAGCAAGTTGCTGAGCAATCAATGAGCGCCGCGATTAACGCGCAGTAACTAGAAGTTTTTTTTCAATTTGTAGACCTAACTTATTATTTAGGTAGCCTAGTAGTAAAAATTTATCGCTATTGATCCGACGTCAATTAGCGATAAATGGACTAAATTTTCATTGCTTAATGCCATGTTAAGCAGTGAAACCTAAAATGGATGTTAATCCTCAATGTTATGCTTTTTATAAAGTAATTTAATAAGTAACAACTATATCAATAACTTAAAGGTAACGCGTTACTTTTGGTTGTGCGTATTTATATTGGCTTAGCCATGGAGTGGTTAAATATCTAACGATGTTAGTTAAAGCACAAGCACTTTAAAAACATATACGGCTAAGGTACAAAAGCCCTGACTACTAATCAATAGATTCAAAGGATATGAGTAATACTATGAGCATAAAATTCAGCCCACTTTCTAAATATGACGTTAATTATAGAAATGTTATTGAGCTTTATAAAGAGGCTTTTACGACAGTAAGGCGTGTTCCTTCTTGGTTGCTTCGCTTCATATTGAGAAAAGGGAAGGACGGCTTTAGCGTTCTTTATGAAAATAATAACTGGATTGGTTTAATCTATCTTACCGAGTATAAAGATACTGTTTTTGTTCATTTCTTTGCTATAGCAGAGGATCAGCGTTCGTCTGGTTATGGGAGTAGGGTATTAGGCGCATTGAAAGAGAAGCATGAAAACAGAGTTGTATTAAATATTGAAGAACTTCAAGTACAACAACAAAACTATCCACAACGAGTTAAACGAAAAGCATTCTATTTAAACAATGGCTTTAGTTCTTCTGGTTACCTAGTTAAAGAGCCAGGGGAGGTACTTGAAATGCTAATACATGGTGGCAGTATCTCCAAAGAAGAGATAGAAGCGATCTATAAAAATCTCTTTGGGGGTATTTTGGGTTCACTTTACCGACCTAAAATAATACCCATTAATGAATAATGTCAACCGTGTATCAAAACAGTCAGTCTCAATGAGGATAAAATGGCTAGATTAAAAAAGTAACATCGAGAAATACAGCAAGAGAACTGCACTTTTGGTGAGTACCTTTTCTTTGCAGCGGCAATTATAGGTTTACTGTTACTGTTGCGTTTTTCACAGCCACTTATTAAACCTATACATAACAAACCTACTAATAAGTAGCATTCATTAATTGTAGCGCTTGACTCCATCTCATTGCATTTTACTAATGAGCGGGTTATTGCTGTTATTATGCAATTAAGATTTCACTCTCCAACAATAAGAAAAACAAAAATGACAAGTAGAAAAATACATAGACTTATAGGTTTAATCCTCATATTACCAATGTTTGGTTGGACAATTACCGGTGTCATATTTTTTATAAAACCCGGCTACAAAGGGGCTTATGAACAATTATCATTAAAAACTTATCCCCTAGAAACACAGTTATTAGTTGATCCAAAAGAAAATTGGAGTGAAGTTAAACTCATCAAAACTATTTTAGGACATCATTTATTGGTTAAATCGCAAGGAAAAACGGAACATTTAGACCCTATTACGCTTCAAGTTAAAGGGTTGCCAACTAAGTTAGAATACAAACGCCTTATTGATGATGCACTTTCAGAAAATAAAGAACGTTATGGCGACATTATTTCTATTGATGGAACAAATGCAAAAACTAGCACAGGTGTTGAAATAAATCTTGATTGGGTAAGCTTAAGGTTAAGCCAGAAGGGCGATGATACTAAGTTAATCAACAGACTTTATAAAATTCATTACCTTCAATGGACACCATTTAAAAATGTAAATTTAGTTTTTGGCGTTTTAGGTTTATTACTATTAGCAACCCTAACCACCTTTGGTATACGGCTTTACATTAAAAATAGAGAGTAATTGCTTAGTGGAGGTATCGGTATTAACCGATACCATACCCGGTTTTCGCACCAAACCTAGATAGGGATATAAAAGACTCTTATAGTGAACTACAAGGCACTAAAGTACCGAGTTTTTCGAGGATACTGATAAAAAAGAGAAACCTATAACTTAGGAATAGAACCATGTAAAAGCTAATGTTTTTTTGTTACCCTTATAGCCGATGTCATAGAATTTCAAACAATAAATAGTTAAATGTTTGTGTTCTATATTTTTAACCAATAATTATTTGCCTGTTGAACAGGTATTAATCGCACAGGAGTTTTGATGAAGTATTTTGCATATGGTTCAAACATGTCCCTTATAAGACTTCAACAAAGGGTGCCAAGTGCCCAAAAAATTGACACAGTAAGTCTTAAAAATCATCAGTTGCGTTTTAATATGAGTGGCAAAGATGGATCAGGTAAATGCGACTCTTTTTATACGAATAATAGTGATGACGTGGTCGTAGGCGCTCTTTTTGAGATAGATGAAAATGAGAAACCCATTTTAGATAGAGCAGAAAGTTTAGGGTCTGGGTATAATGAAAAAACAGTATCCGTAATAAATGAACAGGGAAAAACGTTCGAAGCACTAATTTATTGTGCAATTAGAATAGACCCTTCATTAAAACCATATACTTGGTACCTAAATCACGTCATTGTTGGGGCAAAAGAAACAAAGCTATCTACGGATTATCTCGCTATTATCGAATCTGTTGTCTGTATAGAAGATCCAAATAAAGAGAGAGAAACAAAGGAACGGGCAATGTATAGTTCACACACTATTCAAAAAGACTGTGCCTGAGGAATTCAGCGATTTATAAAGGCATAAAATGGCATTTAAGCAAACAATAAGATTATTTGAGTTAGATTGGTTAATAGTCTTAAGTCAGCATTAAAAAGAGGTTAAAGCGTAACACCGTTCAGGACATGGGTTTGGGTAATATATAAAATCAAACTATATGTAAATCTGCAATCCATGTATACCTTGAGGAATTAGGCGAATATTGAAGTGTTTATATTTGATAATCAGTATTGGGTACATACATACCGCCGTTTTTAGCGTTTTTACCTTGTTTTTTTGACTGATATAAATAATTATCGGCACACTTTAAAAGATTATAGAAATTAAAGCCGCTGTTAATATCATGCAATGCAAATCCTGAAGAAACAGTTACTGAGATATTGTTTTTCTCAAAAATAATATCAAGCTTATCTATTGATGCATTTACACGTTCACTTAAATTACCTAACTCTGTTAAGGAAATGTTTTCGCACAATAAAACGAACTCATCGCCTCCCCATCTTACGAGAACGTCACTGCTACGCAATTGATTTGAAAGTGTTGTCGCTATAGCTTTTAAAACTTCATCACCTGCGGCGTGTCCATAGTTATCGTTAATCGGTTTTAAGTTATCACAATCTACCATTACTACACCGACAGACTCTTTGGTAGTGCTATCACGTCGTTCAAATCTAGACTTAAGCCCTGGTAAGTAATCATCTAAGTAATTTCTAACATAGCAACCTGTTAAATTATCGCGCATTGAATAGCTGAGTTTTTCTAGCATCATTTTATTTCTATTTTTCCAAAGTAATAGCATAACGAATGATAAAACACTTATTAGTATTATGATGAAGATAAAGAGTTGGTTATATTTTTCACTTTTTTGTATAGCTATTTGATTTAAAAGTTTTTCGTTTTCAAGAGATGCAAATTTTTTATCTATGGCTATATTTTTATCCATTTCATAGAGCATATCGACAAACGCTTTAGCTTGATTAGAGTTTTGAAATTCAACATAAGCCAAGAGATGAATCAAAGTGTTCTTGTCATCATTTAAACTCTTGTAAATTTCCGCTAGTAAATAGTTGAGTTCAGAAACCTCTGTTTTATGGCCTAATTCTATTGCTATTTTAAGTGACTCCTTTGCATGAGCTAACGCTAGAGTAAAATTTTTCTGGGTAAAATAAAATGAGGCAATACTTTGATTTGTTATTTGGCTAAGACGAACATCTTGATTATTAACCGCTAAAGAAAGTGATTGTAATAGCAATTCTTCAGCTTTGTTAGCTCTTGCCATTCTTGCGTAAGTTAATCCTTCTAGCCGCTCTAAATAACCAATGCTTTCATAAATAGACTTAGCTCTATTAATTAATTTGAGGATATCTTGATTATTGCTATCGGGTTGATTAATTTTAACACCTGATAAATAGAGTATGGTTAAATGTTCGAGCTTATTATCTCCCAGAGAGGCAGCTTTTTCCAAAGACTTATTAAGACGCAACTCTGCTAAATCATATAATTGCAATTCAGCATAAATCAAACCTAAGTTAAGCAGTGCTCTAACTTCCATTTTTTTGCCATTATGCTCAACAGCGAAGGCATTTAGCTGATTAGTATACTCAATGGCTTTAGCATACTGACCTATCAGTAAGTATGCTCGACTTACTTTGTACAGAGCACTGTTGGTATACTTATTATAAGAAGTGTTATTAAATGCTTGAATAGAATCAGCTAAATATTCTTGCCCCTTAGCCTTATTGCCAGCGTTAATATTAAGGACAGCTAAATTTGCAAAAACAGCGGGTTTGAGAAATGTATAGTCTGAGTTGTTAATTTGTGTGAGCAAGGTGGAAATAAAAGCGTTATGTTGATCGCCTTGAAGGTGTATTAGGTTTTGTAATTTTAAATAGTTATTTATTACCTCATTATCATCGTGCTCACTTTCTGCAGAAGCCAAAAAGGGGAACAAAACAACCATAAATAATATTTTAAATACCCATCGATAAGCCAACATGATACCCGTAAAAATTTTTTTTTAAGTTTAACATGGTTCTAAAAAAAACGGCATATAAAAAAGAAAGAGGACCAGTAGGCCTTAGATAAGACTCGACAATGATAAACGTTTCAATACTCTTGCAACAAAAAAACTCTAGTTGTTAATATTTATAGATTACCCGGTTTGTAATTATCAGAATAGCTACATGCCAATGTTGAAGTATATTTGCATTACATCAACAAGCATAAGTAGGGGAAAGCAAACCACTTATTATCTTGTTTCTGATAAGAGTTAATATCATCTAATAATGGTATTTAATGAAAATATTTTTTACCGCAAGCGTTAGACAAAGTTACATATGCACATACTTTAAGATATTGTAGACATAATCAAAGGCTCTAAAAATAAGGCTTTTCATTATTTAATGTAGTTAAAGTTCAGCGAAGCACTTCAGCATCAAGTATTAACGCCTGAGTCAAGCCAGCAAAGATTTCTGGCCTTTATCTTAATGTTAGTAAGACAGTAATATTTGATGGCATTATTCGCGACGTCACATTACGGAGATAATTTGAATAGTCGATGGCAAAAAGATATCTGTTAGATGCCGCCATTAAAAGTTGATAATTATTACAGTTAGAAAAATCGAAGTTGCCCCACCTGATCACACACAAAATTTATAACTTATTTACTATATTTTAAACAATAATTATTTTTACTGTTCTTTTATACAGCTGGTGTTGTTTTCCTTTCTTTTGCCGAAATACCGAAAGATTCGGTGTTGCACCTTTTGAAATGTTTAATAATAATAAAATGTTAATGTTTTTATTATGTTGTAAAGTATGATAATTGTAACTGTAAATAAACAAAGAATGCTAAGTGTGGTCTACTGCTTAGTTTTTCGGTCTAATAAGCTGTTAGGTGTTTCGAGAGTAAGTATGTCTTTTCTGAGTAAATTATTTCGTTGGGAACGAGGCAGGCAAAAGTCAGGCTACGATAAAATGTTGCTTTGTGGTGCGATATGGCCAATAAAATTTGATACTTATTTGCTCAAATTCTCACAAGGGAGTGAAATAGCACCGCACACAGATAAAGTTGATTCTGGTAAACACTATCGATTAAATATAGTGCTTAAAAAAGCGGATGTGGGTGGTGAGTTTATTTGCACTAATCCTATATTTGAAACAAAGCGGATTAAATTATTCCGACCAGATGTGAGTGAGCACCAAGTATCAAAAGTTGTAAAAGGTAATAGATATTTACTTAGCATTGGGTGGCTTAAAAGCACCTAACAAGCTGTTAAGGCAGGACAAAATTCAGTTGGCTGTTTTCGTTCCTCAACATTTTAGCCAACTAAATTTTGCCTCTTAACAGGGCGTTAGGTATACCATCATGCTGGATGAGTTTCGCTACATACTGACAGAAATTAAAGTTGTTGCAGATCCAAAATGGGGAGCATCAATTGAATTAATTGATTATGAACACCGAGATTATATCGAGGATGTGCTTACAGAGCACTTTGATTTAGAATCGGCTTTTCAATCTAACGAAGATGTGACAAATGATTACGTTTTATATTTTTGTGATAATGCCAGCTTTGACCAAGTTGCCGAAGTAGTAAAAAAAATTAATGAGTATCACCGAGTTAACGATAAAGAATATGCAATAGTAGGGTATACCTAACAAGCCACTCAAGCAGGACAAATAACAGTTGGTTTTGTTCGCTTCGCTCTCTATTATAACCAACTATTATTTGCCTCTTAGTGGGGCGTTAGGTAAACAAGGAGAGATTTGTGCTCGGTGTCATTTTAGTTTCAATAGTATTATTTTTTGTAATAAACAGATTTATTGCAAATAAAGCTACATTCAAAGATGTTTTGTTCTTCTTAGCTATTCCTTTTATAGTTCTATTTGCTACACGTTTATTACTTTGGATTACAGAACTAAATGCAACAATCAATTTAATTATATTATTGTCCATTATTCTGGTAACTATATTTTATGTCTTTGTCCGTTCTAAATCTAAATTTGAGCTCTCAAATAAACATGCGGTAATTGTATCATTTGTTTATTTTTTCAGCTTATGGGCTTCAGAAGTTATAACCGGTTTAACTACGTCATTAATGTTTACCTAACAAGGCATTCAAACGGACAAAAAACAGTTGGTTGTTTTCACTGCGTTCAACATTTTAACCAACAATTTTTTGCCGCTTAATGGGGCGTTATGTGTACAGGGAATTATGCGTCCAGAGTTGAAGCATCAGTTAGAAAAGGAGATTTCAAAAGGTAAGCACAAAAACTTCCGTGCTTGGTCAATTGTATTCCTTGTTTTAATTATTCTTATTTGGCTTGTTATTGGCTTTTCTTCTAAGAGTTCTGTACCAGTTAACGGTATTGCTATTAGTCAGCACGCATCATTGCGTGAAGATGGGCATAAAATTTATCTTATAGTCAAAGTGCCTGATAGGGAAACTCTTGTAAAAGTATCTCTCCCAAAGCATTTGCCTATCAAGCGAAATGTTAAAGTTGAATTACGTAAACATAAATCTACTTTATTCGATACTTTTAGGTATACGTTTGTGCGTTACTTAGAGTAATGTACACATAACAAGCTGTTTAAGAAGGACAAAATACAGTTGGCTGTTTTCGTTCCTCAACATTTTAGCCAACTAAATTTTGCCTCTTAACAGGGCGTTAGGTGGCACCACTTTTCTGTTTTAATGGTTAACCAACTTATGTATTTCTATTTTTTGTTTGGTGGTTATTCTGTTTCGTGGGTTTTCGCCGAAACGTTTTTTAAATGTCGCGAATCATTGTCAAGAGTCCAGCAATAACATTTGTGTTGTGCGCTAAAAATACTTTTGTCTAATAGCTCAAAATAATGGTTTGGCATTTAGTCGTGGTGCGGTTATATTAAGTTTCGAAGTTTACTTTAACTAACTGGTTTTATAATAAATTTAACCTAACAAGCAATTCAAACGGACAAAAAACAGTTGGCTGTTTTCACTTCGTTCAACATTTTAGCCAACTAATTTTTGCCGCTTAATATGGGCGTTAGATTTTTATATGAATCAATCTGAAAACTTACATCAACTTTACGCTGAGTTTGGAATGGCGGCAGAGAAAGCTCAAGTATTAGAGCTCGAAGCAGGTAATGTCGTATTATCATTTGTTGCTATGGCTGTTGATCCTAAAAACATTTCAGCCGCCGATAAAATTGGATATAAAAAATTAGTCGATGAGGTTGATCGAAAAACTTTGGGTAATTTACTCCGTCAAATCAGAAAAATTGTCGAGTTTGACTCAACTTCCGAGGAAGTAATATCTCAAGCTTTAAGTAAACGGAATTATCTAGTTCATGGTTTTTTTAAAACGCACAACTTTGCAATCTTCAATGAGTCAGGGCAGATTAAAATGCGCAAAGAGTTAAGTGACATATCAAAGCAAATGGATGTCGCGCATAAGCATTTAACTGCAATATCTCAATTGTTGGAAAAGGTAACAGGTAGAGATGACTCAACCTCTGAAAAAGCAAAAGAATTTATGGCGTTAGGTAAAGCGATCAAAATCTAACAAGGCGTTCAAACGGACAAATAACAGCTGGCTGTTGTTCGTGCCTCACACATTTTAGCCAGCTATTATTTGCCGCTTAACGTGGCGTTATAACTAAAGGCATATTCATCAAGTATTTCGCTAAACGTAGACTAGTAAGTCATGTTAAAGAGCTTGCCATATATAATGACAAAGGAATTCATTGGAGGAGCCATGATAGCGCTCAAGTTGCTGCCGAACGAAAAAGGATAATAGAATTAATATTGGTACAATTACCAAAACTAGGTAATTCTGAATCAGCTATAAAGCTTAATGAAATAATCACAAGTGGCGCATTAGCCGAAGATGATGAAGGTCAATATATAGACCTCGCAAAGTCAATTTAGTTATAACAAGTTGCTTAAACGGACACAAACAGCTGGCTGTGCTCGTTCCTCGCTATTATAGCCAGCCATTTTTAGCCGCTTAGCAAAGCGTTATAAGCACAAACCTATGGAGTTTAAATTGAAGAATTATTGTTATATTTTATTATTGTTGTTTTTAACAACTGGATGTTTAGAGCAAGCAAGTTCGGAAAAATCTCAAAAAGAGGTTTATGACCGCCAAGTAAAAGAATATGACTCTCAACAAGAAGAAGTAAAGCGCCAATTAGAAGAAGGTGCTATTCAGCAAAAAGAAACGGCTAAACAGCAAGAAGCTTATGCTGAATCAATAAAGGTTGCCAAGGAGCAAGAGGCTGAGATATTAGAGCAGACCAAAGAATATTCTAAGCAACTTGAAATTGGTGCTATTCAACAAGAAAAAATGAATAAAATCATAGCTCGGTGGGAATTACAAGCAGACCGCTACGATGCAATTTTAGATAAAATGGAAAAAAATAGTAAATAGCCTCAATGTGCTTATAACAAGCCATTCAAGCAGGACTTTTAACAGTTGGCTAGGTTCCGCTTCGCTTCACATTTTAGCCAACAATTAAAAGCCTCTTAATGGGGCGTTATACGTATAGGGAAGTTTGGTGGGTTATCTAGTTTTAGGTGTTTTTCTTTTTGTTCACTTCTATATTTCTTTTTTAGTATGTAGATATTATGCAAAGTCATATGAGCAACAACTTAATACTGTATTTAAATTAGTAATTACCTTATTTACCGGGCCACTTACTTTTGCGCTTATGTTGTTGGTTATTTATATAACTCCATTAAGGAATACTGAAGCAGGTCTAATGGATGGTGGACTCTTCTTAATATTTATATTATTTACACCGTTGTTTCCTATTGTTAGTTACATGTTTGTAAAATTAGCTCATAAATATACGGTTTGTGTAAAATACGTATAACAAGACGTTCAAACGGACAAAAAACAGTTGGCTGTTTCACTCCGTTCACAATTTTAGCCAACAATTTTTTGCCGCTTAACGTGGCGTTATGTTTTATTCACTAAATAAGGATCGTATATGTTCGCAGGAGTAGCTTTTTTAGCCATCATTTTTCAACTTGCAATTGTAGTTGGGATTATCGTCTTTGCTGTTAAATTACTTAACCGTATTACAGATATTGCAGGGTCTCAAAAATCCATAGCTGACTCTCAAGTTAAGCTCATTAGTTTATTAAGTAAAAAGCAAACAAATCAAGAGTCAGCTGATAGTTAAACATAACAAGAAATTCAACAAGGACAAAAAACAGTTGGCTTTTTGTTCACTACGTTCACCTATTTTAGCCAACCATTTTTTGCCTGTTAATTAGGCGTTAGGCATCATATGAAAATTAATCTTACATTTATCTCAATGCTACTAATTTCTTTTAATTCGTATAGTGCAGAGTCCTTATCTTGTAGTGTTGGTCCAATTCATACCGAATTAGCCACTGGGAAATGGCAAGTTACATCTTGCAGTGACGGGCAATCACTAGTCTTTGCTACTATGAAAAACAACCCTGCTATGCCATTTATGTTTTTCATAAAGCGTGATGGTGATAAGAATCAAATATCAGGTGAAGGAAACGGAAATAAAAAACATACTTCAAAAGCATTTGAAGAGCTTAAGTCTATGTCACAAGCACAGCTTAATGAATTTGTTGAGGCCACAAAAACAGTTGTCAAAAGTAGCTAATGCCTAACAAGAAATTAAACAAGGACAAAAAACAGTTGGCTTTTTGTTCACTCCGTTCACTTATTTTAGCCAACAATTTTTTGCCTGTTAATTAGGCGTTATGTAGCACTATAGGTTTGTATTCGTGATTATTGAATTGGTATTAATTGCAGTGTTGTCTGGAGTTGTTACGCATAAGCATAGTAAATATACCCGTATCATTGGTTCAGCTTTAATTACATATATAGCATTAGCAATGTATTGGACTTACGGTATTTATTACAATAATGAATATGAGCCAGAAATGTTATTTGGTTGGTTTTTAACGTCAACTGTTGGTAATTGTCTAGTAATACCAGTGTCGTATTTTTTAGGTAGTATGTTATTACAGTATCAGCGTAAAGCTACATAACAAGAGCTTTAAACGGAAAAAATACAGTTGGCTATTTTCACTCCGTTCAATATTTTAGCCAACTAAATTTTTCCGCTTAAGCAGGCGTTAGATGAATAGGAGTTTAATTCAAGCTATGTATAAAAAAGTATTAATTACAGCATTAATTAAAGGCTTAATTAAAAAATCATTCATCATACTTGTTTTACCTTGTAGTGCAGTTTATTGCGTTAATTTATATTTCGACTCATTCACAATTACTTATTTTACCGGATTATTTTTACTTTCTTTGGTTGTCTATTTTTTGTTAAGGCCAAATATAAAACATAAAAAGTCCCTAAAAAAAATGAACTCAATAGGTTGTCTGACTGGCGGGCATACAGAAAGAGACTTAGATGTAGACCTTTTTAAAGATTGGGAGAAGGGAGTTGGTTTAATAGATGACCAACAATATTTTATGTGGGTAAGTGCTTCGATAGCAGGATTAGAAATACTTCTAACTTCAGATTCAATTAAAGGAAGTTACATTATTCCATGGGCTAATATTCAAATGTTAAAGCATCAACATTTTTACTTTGACGACAATCCCGTTGCTCTAATTGAGATTGGATTTGCAAATAACTCACTTCAACTTTTTACGCCTTGGCGAGAATCGTTTACAAAATTAGTGCCTGATGTGGTAGGTTTGTCATAATAAAAATTCACCTAACAAGACGTTCAAACGGACAAAAAACAGTTGGCTGTTTCACTCCGTTCACAATTTTAGCCAACAATTTTTTGCCGCTTAACGTGGCGTTATGAATCACTTGGAGTCGTATGAAATCGGATAGATTTTTTAAATGGATTTGGAATTTTAATGGGTTAGTTTTATTCATTGGAATAGTTATAGGTACAGTGTTTATCTCCTACCAACTAATTTCAGTTTTTTTTAAAGCTGAAGTTGTAGAACAACCAACATTGAATCTAGCTCAAGACGATAAAAAAGAAGAAAAATGGAGCTTAGGTTACCCACGAAAAGTTGGTGAAACTGATTTTCATTTTATTCCGCTAGAATCAGAAAAGCTTTCAGTAGAGAAGAAAGAACGAGGGACAATTTACGAAAGCTTTGGTGGCAGTAGCTATACGCCAACGAGATCTAAAAATGTTCTCTTAATCAATGGCGATACTAATCACGCGAATTGGTTATTCAAATCAACAGAACAATTAATTATCGATATAAAACCATTAGTTGATAGTGAATTTAATAATAACTCAATAACGCGCGGAATATCTTACGAAGTCATAAATAGCGATACTAACCAAGATGATAAATTAGATTACACCGATAAACGTACCTTTGCTTTAAGTAAGGTAGATGGCACAGCCTATAGCGAAATTATTTCTGGTTATAATCGTATAATTGAATCTAGTTTGAATTCTGAAGGTAATCTTTTTGTCATATTCATAAATAATAATGAGGTTTATTCAATGGTTATAGATCTATTGTCGTTTAAGATATTAAATAAAAGTTTACTGCCTAAAGTAGGCGATTCAAAACAAGCCAATTAAGATGGGACTGCTAACAGCTTCCTCGGTTCCGCTCCGCTACACATTTTAGCAAGCTATTATCAGCACCTTATTGGGGCGTTATACTTTTATCATATTTCACAGTATTAAATTGAGGCTAAAGGAATGAAGGCTGTTTATATTTCCCTAATATTTATCCTACTTAATGGTTGTGCTATTGGAAATACGCCATTTGCAGAACGAATGGATTATAAAATCGGAACGAAGGTGCTTTTTTTAGATCCCACAAGGTACGGAGATTATGGAGACTTAATCAGAGCTGATTATTTAATTTCTGGAAAAGGATTTACTCACATTTCAAAAAATGAAAATGGTGATATTGTGCAACATTGGTTTTATAGTGAAGTATTACCTACTCATAGTATGAAAGAGTGGGTCGGTAAATGTAAAATTATTTATGTTGTTGATCCCAAAACCAACATCATAAAGGGTTGGGATTATGATAAAGACGCAAACCCTGAAAGTTGCAGGGATTGGTTGTAATCAAAATATAACAAGCAATTTAACAGTGACAAATAACAGTTGGCTTTTGTTCACTTCGTTCACTATTTTAGCCAACCATTATTTGCCCGTTAATTGGGCGTTATATTTATTCCGAGGGGAGTTTTGATTAAATCTATATCTTTAATATTATGTATCGTAAGTTTTCAGTCATTTTGCCAAACAGCGAATGAATTATCAGAAAATAATAAACCTATTGTGAAACATGCAAAAGATTTAATACATACTTATGATCGAGAAGTTGAAAAAGATCTTATAGATTTCAAAGTCCCAATATTATCTGTTCATGAAGTGGTTAAATCCGCAGAAGTGTTTTTACAATCACAAGATATTGAAAGGCAAATGTATTATCGTTCTGGTGTTTATTACGATTACGATTATGGCGAATGGACAATTAATTATAATTGTCATCCAATTAACGGAGTAACTCCATTTGATTGTGGCTTTAGAGTCTCAATTGATAACACTCTAGATTTACAGCATAAATTAGGTTATTACCCATAAATATACAAGGCATTAAAGCAGGAAAATTTACAGTTGGCTGTTTTCACTGCGTTCAACATTTTAGCCAACTACAAATTTCCTCTTAATGGGGCGTTATAAAGCATGAAAAAAGTCAGGCGTTCTAAACAAATTACCGATAATATCGACACTATCTACTTTGCTGATCTAGCAATGGTATTGATTGTTGTATTCTTTATAATGACAGCGCAAGAATCTGAATATGTTATAAATATTATTCAAGGTGTTAATAAAGAAAAGTGCGATAATGTTTGCGCTCATAGCTCTGCGCTTAGAGTCATTATTACTGATGACGGATTTATAACCTTTAATTATCCGCAGCGTAATATCAGTGTGTATGATGAGAAAGAAGCGTCAGATTATATTCAAAAACTATTAGGGGAACTTCCTACTAACACAGTTTGGCTATTTGCCTCAGATACTGTAGCTTTGAAGTATACTATTGCAGCTACCGCCTTGTTCAAAAAAAATGATATAAACAGAATTGTGTGGAATGCTTCTTAGTTTCAAGTTTGAAGTGCGACAAAAGTGATTATTCATAAAAGCATTCCTCTGGTGTTTTATATCCCAATCTCTTTCTTGGTCTTGTATTTAATTTAGCTGCGATGGCATTACATCGTTGTTGAGTTAAGCCCTTCATTGATGTTCCTTTAACCAAATATTGTCTGATTAAACCGTTAGTATTTTCGTTCGTTCCACGCTCCCAGGAGTGATGTGGGTTAGCAAAATAATAAGGGCAATGAGTAGCTTCTTCTACTTTCTTATATTGATGGAACTCGGTGCCGTTATCAGAAGTAATTGTCTTAAATTGCTTAGGCATTTTATTCATGAGTTTAATCGTTCTCGTGTTCGTTGATTTAGTCGTTCTATCATTTAATTGACCTATCAATGTGTAACCCGTTTTACGCTCAACTAAAGTCACAATACAGTGCTTAGAGCCTTTTCCCATCACAGTATCTATTTCCCAGTGACCTTGTGTTTTTCGTGTTTCAACTTCCGCTGGCCGGTCAGCTATATTTCGTTTACCGGCAAGCCTTCCGCGGCTGTCGTAAGCCTTGTAGCGTTTACGTCTTTGCTTATTAGCACATCGCAATTGCTTCCATAGCTTACCGCCACTTTTCTTATCTCGCCAAATATAACGATAAATAGTTTCATGACTGAAGCAGCGAAGACCTTGCTGCTTGAGGTGCCCCGTTATTTGCTCAGGGCTCCATTGTTTATGCAATAACCGCCGAACAATGGCGTAATCTTTCTGAGTAAAGTGCTGATTTCGTCTAGAGCGACTACGCCGAGCTTTTGTCCGTCGCTGTGCTTTACTTGGTCTATATGAGTCATCAATAATCCAACAACTATTACGATTTACCTCTCGATAAATAGTACTTCTGTCTCTATTCATTGCTTTTGCAATATTAGTAAAGCTTAAGCCTTGCCTTTTTAAGGCGGCTAAAGTATATCTATCACCCTCGGTGAGCTGCTTGTATTTCATAGTGTTTTACTTCTTGGCGGGAGCAAAAAACTAAGGATATCGCAGTTCATCGTTTTTATTAACTTGGGTGTCGCACTTAGTATATGAATTCGGCCCTTATAACAAGGCGTTCAAACGGACAAAAAACAGTTGGCTGTTTCACTCCGTTCACATTTTAGCCAACAATTTTTTGCCGCTTAACGTGGCGTTAGGCTTCAAAGGAATCTGCGTGTACCGAGTTATTATGATGTTGTTCGTTTTAATATTTTGCTTAGGATGTACAACTATTAACTCCATCTCTTCTCTTCCAAGAGAAAAAGCAGAGCCTGAATTTGTTGTACAAAAAAACGTGGAAGGGGAGATTTATCATTTCGATGTAGGTATAACGCTTTCTGAGTTAAATTTAATTTTGGATGAGTTAAGTGATAAATATCCTAAGATACTTATTAATACAAATAACTTTACTATTTCTAAACTTTCTAAAATAACTTCCAATAACACAACATATACAAGAATCGTTATTGAGTACTATTATAAACAGATAAAATCCATGCACGGTGGTCCATACCAAAAGTTTGTAGTTTGGAAAAATGAAAGCAGCTTACTAATATTTCCTAAAAATAAGAGTTGGCCTATTTAATAACCAAAAGCCTAACAAGCTATTCAAGACGGACGCTAAACAGTTGGCTAGCTTCGTTCCTCGCATTTTAGCCAACAATTTATCGCCGCTTAGTAAGGCGTTATAAGTATCCAAAAGGGAAGTGTTTATGTCACAGGATGAGATCAAATCAATCGTTAAAAAATATAAATTCAAATCGGTTAAAATCTTAATGGGTTTTTTATTAATAGCTGTTTTTGCAAATTGGTACTTAATTAATTTAAGTATTGAACGTCATGCTGAGTTAGGTTTACCTTATACAAGTAGCGATTCTGGTTTTATTTGGGGTGCAATAAGCACAGGGTTATATACAGTTTTGGCCTTATGTTTTTATTCTATCGAAAAAATATTGTTAAAACTGTTAATCAAACCTAAAACAGAGTCAGAGTAAAATACTTATAACAAGCCACTCAAGTAGGACAAAAAACAGTTGGTTGTTTTCACTCCGTTCAACATTTTAACCAACAATTTTTTGCCGCTTAATGGGGCGTTAGAGTTTTATGCAAATATTCGATAGTCGCAATCCATATTCAGTATTCTTTGTATTAGGAACTATAATAGTTTTTATATTTAGTTTTTGGGGTGTTGGTTATCAATCCGTAAGCTCTCAAACAAACGAAAAAATACAAAGACAATTAGATATTTGGCAACAAAATGAGCCTGAAAGGTATAGCTATGTTGCCCAAGAAGGTTGTATGTATGTAGCAGGTTCAAAAGTTCTTGTTGTAAATGACGTAGCACTTTTTGAAAAACTAGGTGAACACGAACACAATTTAGTAATAAATGATCTTTTTATAGCTGCAAATAAAGGGTTATTTGAAGCTGCAAGCATGGACATTAAATATCACCCTAAATATGGATTTCCAGAAGTCATTGAAATTGATTGGAATAAAGACATAATGGATGATGAGTGCTTTTACGAAATTAGTGAATTCAAAATCATCGAGTAAAAAACTATAAGCCATTCAAGCAGGACTTTTAACAGTTGGTTAGGTTCCGCTTCGCTCCACATTTTAACCAACAATTAAAAGCCTCTTAATGGGGCGTTATATTTTAAGGATAAAATCTACCATGAGAGTATTAATCACAATTTTGTTAACTATGTTTTCTTTCTATACTTTTGCAGAGGAGCAAGGTGAAAAAGGTTTTAAAATGGATGTAAATGTATCTGGATTTTTTAGTCCTGAAGTAACTAAAGCTACTATCAAATCAGTTGTTCAAGGTTCTTCCGCTGAAAAAGAAGGGCTTAACGTTGGCGATGACGTAGTTGCAATTGATGGCTGTAAAATTCCTGGCTGTTCAGCTTCAACAGCTAAGAGCTATTTACAAAAGAAAGTTGGTGATAATGTCGTTTTGAGTATGTTGAAGCCTAACGGTGAAACATATGAAGCCAATATCACTCTGCAATAAAAATATAACAAGTCGTTAAAGCAGGACAAATAATTGTTGGCTTTTGCTCCTGCGTCGCTTATTTTAGCCAACATATTATTTGCCTCTAAAAGTAGGCAATAGGTTTAACCATACATTGGAGTTCTTTTTAAATTATGGAAGAAGTAATAGTAGAAAAAAATATCGAAGTCGAATCAGTCGGTACAAATAAAGCGAAGAATGAAACATTGACAACAGAGCTTCATTTTGAATTATTAAAACAATATGCGTGGCTTTCATCTGCTGTCATTGGTGCAATAATAATTCTTATACAATTAAACGTTGTTGTAATTGGAAATGGTATCTATGTTTCATTAGCTTTTTTAGCTCTATCAATATTTTTTTCTTTGGTTGGGCAAGACCATATTGTTGATTCACTGCTCAAAGGTAAAAACATATATGAAATGTCTAAAATTTTAAAGGTTATTCGTGGAGCTTCTATGGGGTTTTTGGGCCTTGGTGCAGGTATTTTTTCTGCAGGCTTTCTTTAAACCTAACAGAACTTCAAACGGAAAAATTACAGTTGGCAGTTTAACTCCGTTCACATTTTAGCCAACTATTATTTGCCACTTAATATGGCCGCAAGGCATTTCGATAATTTTGGAGCAGTCAAATGGATGAAATCAACAATTTTATATCGTGCATTGAAAATGAGACCAGAAAATCGGATTCATTTGCGTTGTTATCTTTTTTGGAAAGAGTATCTGGGTATAAGCCTTATTTAAGTGGCAGCATAATTGGCTTCGGTAAATATCACTATAAATACGATAGCGGTCGTGAAGGAGATTCCGCAGTAATCTCGTTCTCTCCTAGAAAACAAAACTTAGTGGTTTATATAATGCCTGGTTTTGACAAAATCGAAGACTTATTACAGGAACTAGGTAAACATAAGCTGGGCAAATCTTGTTTGTATATTAATAAACTATCCGATATCAAACTGGATGTTCTCGAAAAAATAGCTAAGTTATCCGTTCAGTATATGCAGCAAAAATATAGGTGTAAAAATGCCTAAGAGATTAAACAAGGACAAAAAAAGTTGGCTATTTCACTCCTTTTGCAACATTAACCAACAATCTTTTGTCGCTTAACGTGGCGTTTGGAGTGTCTGGATGGTTCTAATCTACATGTTCTTTGTTTTATTGTATCTTGCGCCAATTGTAATATTTGTTTATCTTAAATTATCAAGAAAAAAATTAGCGTTTCCATCGAAAATCAGTCTTTATATTTTTGCCATTTCATACGGCTTAATAATATATTCAGTCTTTGGATATGAAGTTTATTTAGAATTTCAATTAAATAAGTTCGATCTTAATAATGACGGTATGTTTAATGGTTTAGAAATTACCGCATCTCAAGAGCTAGCGATGAGTAAGGTCATATCCGATACGGGAAGAACATTTGCTCCGCTTACAGGCTTTATATGTTCTGGTCTTATTAGTTTATTATCACTTTTAATACTTAAGTCGCTTGGTTTGGGTAAAAGTACCTAATAAGAAAATCAACAGGACTAAAACAGCAGGCCGTTCTCTTGGCTCCATTTTAGCCCACTATTTTTAGCCTGTTATTTGGGCGTTATATTTTACAAGGACGAGCATGGCACTTTTTAAACTATTTAAAGGCAAAGAAATTGGCGCATTAGGTCAAATAGATGCGTTAGCTAAAACTTTAATAAAAACTAAGGTTAATGTACATAAGCTAGGCTTAGAAGACGGTTCCGTTGGTGTTGGTCTAAACATAGTATCTAAAGGTTTTTTGTCTTATTCTTCTTTACCTATTTCACTTAATGAAGCTCAAGCTAAAGAATTGGTTAATAAAATTAATGAAGCATTCAGTTTGAAGTCACTATAAGCCATTCAAGCAGGTCTTTTTAACAGTTGGTTAGGCTCTGCTCGCTTCACGTTATAACCAACAATTAAATTTCCCCTTAGCGGGACGTTAGGTGTACCTAAAATTGAAAGCAATAATAGAGTTAACGTTTCTGCGTGATGACACAGCAAAGGTTTGGATTACTGCCAATAATGGACGTTTTTCGGGGGAAACTGAACAGTATATAAATGCGGATGTTTTACAAACACTATCTGAACAACTAGTTGGATTCCCGAAATCAAATTCTGATGAAGTGATATTTGAAATTGGAGAGAAAGGCTCAATTTATGGACATTGTAAATTTAAATTTTATTGTTTTGATTCCGCTGGTCACACAGCAGTTATAGTGTCAGTATCAAACGAAATAGCTGGTAATGAATCTGCTGATAACATTTGCTTTGCCAAATTTAAGATCCAGTTTGAGGCATTATCATTGGACGAATTTAGTTCTTCAATAAAGCGTGCTCTAAATTCTGGTGAAGGTAAGTCAGTATTATTGGGTATCAATACTTACACACAAAACATACCGAGCCATTACTCCTAACAATTCGATCAAGAGTGAAAACTTACAGTTTGCTGTTTTCTACTCCTTTCAACATTTTAGCAAACTATAAATTTCCCTTATCGGGGCGTTAGGGAGCAGAGATAGTCTCTGTGAATTATCAAGGAGTTGCGAAATGATTAAGTTTTTATTTTTGTGTTTGTGCATAATACCTACTGTTGTATTAGCTGCTAATGATGAATTTTATGACACAAGTACGATTCAAGAAGTAGAATCTATTTATTGGCTAAATCAAAAGCAAGATAGTGCAATTATTTATGCTAGATGGGAAAATTTTAAATTAATAAAAAATTTTATTGATACCGTAGTATTAACGGCTACAACAACCAAAAATCCAGTCAACCTAGAAAGTGCTGACATATTGTTGTTAATGTCTCCAAATCAGAATGAATTGTTTAAAGTGTACTTTACTGATGGCTTCATCACTATAAATGGACAATCATATACTGCAGACTCAGCAGTAATATCTAAGTTTAGAAGAATTAATAATAGTAGGATTGTTAAGGGGGATTCAATAATTCCCAAGGCATTAAAACGCGCTTTTAAATCAAATAGTTAGAGGTGAATGGTGTTAACTGCTCTCTGACAAGCGCTCAAGCGAGTGTTATATGTATAGGATAGTCATGTTCAAACTGATAGTTTTAAGCTCAATCTTTATAGTCTCAATATTTTCACCTAAGGCGAAAAGTGATGAGTGTAATCTTACTGGTATTTGGGATCACTCAGCTAAACCGGCAAAACTTTTTATTGATTTAACTAAAGGTGAAATCTCAGTTTATTCTCATAACTTAAACCCTGAGTCCATTGGTTTAGTTGTATTAAAAAGTCTGAAGATAGACTCAACGAAATCTTCTTGGGATGCAAAAATGTATAGTGCAGCTGAAGGTTCATTTGTCGATGTCCAAATAACGGCAAAAAGCTGTAATCAATTAAGTGTTGGGTTTCAAGGCGAAGAAGTATTAGGACTAGTTAGGTAATTTACATATACAAGCTATTTAAGCGGGAAAAATTGTAGTTGGCTGGTTCCGCTTCGCATCATATTTTAGCCAACTATTATTTGCCCGTTAATATGGGCGTTAGTTGCTTAGGAGATTTCTGTGTATTTCATCACTACGTTTGGTTTAATAATGATCTGTCTAAGCATCGTCATGATTGTTAATCCAAATTATTGGTCAGATGGGATCGTAAGTTTCAGTAATAGAAGTTATTTCCATTGGTTCGAAGTTATTAGTCGGTTAGTTGCAGGGGTTGTCTTTGTACTTTTTAATCAATCTACACTGTATCCTCAATTAATACTTAGTATTGGCTATTTACTAATCGCTGTTGGTATTGGGCTTGTAATTATGGGTTCTGATAAGCATCGTAAATTTGCTGTTTGGTCAGCTCATAAATTTAAAAGCACATTCAGGCCTGCGGGGGTTGCTTCTCTTATATTTGGTATCTTTCTGATTTATGTATCAACTATTGGTGTGATCAGCAACTAACAACACGTTCGCACGGACAAAAACAGTTGGCTGCTGTTTGTTGCTCACCTATAGTCAACTATTATTTGCCGCTTAATATGGGCGTTATAAGCTACAAGGATTGTATGAAGATCGTTTTAAAGTTTTTTAGGGTTTATTTGGACAATTGCCTTCGTTTCATTTTTTGTACTTTCTCTTTACTCTGGATCTGGAGGTGAAATCCCACCTATAGCGAAAGAGTATATTGTTAGTTTCCAGCACCTATCAGAACAGTTTTTAACATCTTATTGGTTTTCTGTTGTTTTTGTTACCGGATGGTTTGGGGTTTCATATACGTTAGGAAAACAGAGTGGTTGGCAAAAACTAGCTAAAGAATATGGTAATAATCAACAGAAAAACTCAGTTGTTAAATTCCACACAGGAAATGGTTATGTGGGTAAAATTAGGCACAATGGTATTTTAAGAGTTGCCGGAAATAAAAGTGGGCTTTACTTAAGCGTTATTTTTCCTTTTAAGTTTGGTCATAAAAACCTGTTTATTCCTTGGGCTGATATTTCGGTCATTACATTAGAAAGTGGCTTATTTGCAGACAAAACTCCTGATGTTCTTAAGAAATTTGGTAAGTTGCTAACTAAGAATGTATATTTAAATATTAAATTTCATAAATTTCCAGAGCAACGCTTTATGATTCAAAGCTTTCAAGAGCTGACAGGTTTAATACCAAATTACTTAGAAAGATAGGTTTGGAGTTAAGTAGCTTATAACAAGCTATTCAGAGGCAACACAATTTCTTAACTATTATCGGTGTGTTTGTCCCTTAACATCAAAGGATTAGTGTTTGCTTCCTCCCTTTTTTGTTGTAATTATTTTGTTTATAATTTGTTAAACATTCTGTGTTATTGTTTAACTATTAAGTTTTGTGGCTAAGTGATGCGGTAATTTATGCTTATCACTTCCATCAGTACAGTGTAAAATCTTGTTTTTTTTAACTAAATTTTTGCTAACAAGACATTCAAACTACAAACAACAGTTGACTGTTATCTCTGCGTTGTCAATTTTAGCCAACAATATTTTTACCGCTTAACGGGCGTTAGACATTTAAGGATAAATCATAGTATGGAGTTTCTAAAAAAGTTAATGATGTGGCTTGGTGGTCTATTTACGTTGATTGTAATCTTAATTATATTTTTAGCGGCAGGTTCATCTAGCTTTAGGGACGAACAAGAGCCATTTGTGCAACAGTTTATGGCTGATTTCAGTGAGCGCTGGGAAACACAGGACATATATGCTCGTTTGAGTAATGAATTTATTGAACAAATCAATACTCAAGAGAGTAATATAATACTGGCCCAATTCAAAACGATGGGGAAAATTAAAAGTATTTCAGATTTTGAAATTGGTAATTACAATGCTCATACGTCTGGTACAACAGGCGAGTTTTCGTTCAAAGGCACTTTCGAAAACGGTGATGCTTTAATAAATATTACCATTAAAACTTCAGACATTGGTGTTCGTGTAGTATTTTTTAGGTTAACCCCTTCGACACCATTTATTGATGTTGAGCCAATAAATCAAAAAGCTTAACAATAACTTCAAACGGATAAAAACAGGTGACTGTTTACCTCTTAATTGGGCGTTATATTACAAGGAAAGTTTGTGCGCAAAATAACATTATTAACTTTAGTACTTATTTCTATTTGGGGCTGCGCTACAAAGCAGATAAATCCGGAACCGTCACCATTTAATTACCTTGAAGCTGATCAAAGTTTAATTGAGTTGCTCATTCAGAAAGGATCTAATGCTAAGAAAGTACACTGGGTAAGTTTTATGGTTGACTGCAAAAGTCAGCAACAAGTTGCTGAAATAATATCAAGAGCAAAAAATGTTGGCATTGACGATGATTACATATTCTATTCTGAAAAAAGTAAACTTTGGTCTTCATCTTTAAGCGCTTATATGAAGTTGAATTTAAGTGAGATTTCTTCATTTAGAGCTAAATTAATGCCCTTAATTCCATCAAACTCATGCGGAACAGTAGGTTGGGGCGCATCGGTAGAAATGTAATATAAGCTATACAAGCAGGAAAAATAACAGTTGGCTATCTGCTCTTTCGTCGCTTATTTTAGCCAACGATCATTTGCCTCTTAATGGGCCGTTAAACGCAATGGGTTATCTAATATGGTTTGGAAGAAGCATCTCAAAAAAATACTATTTTTTCTATTGGCTCTAAATATAGGCAGAATGGCATACAATGATTTAATGCAACCATCTCAGGAAGAATTAAAGACATCGTTTGAACAATATTTTACTGAAAATGATGATCGTATAAAAATGACATATTTTCACGTTGATAAAAATACTGTAGGTTTAGCATTAGAATTAAGTGGTATAGGTGAAAATCTTGATTCAAATGATAAAACTAAAATAAAAACGAACTCTGGTAAGTACATAAAAGATAAAGTTTGTAGCGACGCACAGCTTGTAGAATATATAAACGCTGGGAACTATGTTTCTATAGATATTAGGAATGGAGATAGTTATCGATTAGAGAATATTATGAATTTAAGCTTTTCAAAAGGTTCGTGCGTATAAGCCATTCAAGCCGGGCGTTAGGCTTTTATTGATGTTTAGAAATTAATTAAAATTCATCATAATTAAAGGAAAAAATAGATGAGTGAAGTAACAGTGGAAAATAGCCGTACAACGAAAGGGTCTGCCAAAATAGTTTACATACTTTATATGGTCGGCTTAATCTTTGGTATAACCGGGATCATTGGCGTTGTAATGGCCTATATCAATAGGGACGAAGCACCTAAATGGTTAAAAACACATTATCAATTCCAAATTAGAACTTTTTGGATTGGTGCTCTTTTTATCTTTTTAGGTTCAGTTTTATCTGTGATCTTAATTGGTTGGTTTGTGCTGCTGTTTTGGATGGTCTGGCTAATAATTCGTTCGGTTAAAGGCATGAAAGCGCTTGACCAGGAAAAGGCTATTGATAATCCAACGGGTTGGTTTTTTTAAACGCCTCACAAGCTGTTAAAGCAAGATAATTATAGTTGGCTAGTTATTAGGGCATTATAAAGATAGGGAAGGTTTGGTGTAAGCGTAGATTATTAATATTGATTTTAGTAGGTTTCACATTTTTACAGGGTCAATTTTGCAAACGCTACATCTCTTAATGAAGCATATAAAAATCATCAAAGTAATGTTCAAGTTAAAAGCTCTGGCAAAGTTATTCGTATTTTAAGTAATGCCACTTAATTACATTCAACTATGCCACAATATCCCGGCCTTATTAAAGCTGTCACCTTTGGATAAGGTGAATACTACTAATGGACACTGCTTTCTCGCTTCGAACCTTGGTCATGAACAGTACGAACAGATTTTTGATTAGACACGCATGAATAAAACAACATATTATTCTGTTATTGGCTTACCTTGAATACGCCAATACAAAGTGAGTATATAAAATCACAGCTATTTATCACTGTTTCTGCGGTCAGTATCTAAACCGAAAACAACATTGCTTATTCAATATTAGTAGGTCCATGTCGATTAAGGATATCCCTTATTTCCTGTTCTTCACTCTCTGGCATCTTCACCTTAATCTGTAATTTTTTTTCATTGATTAAAAAATTTTCCATTGGGACTCCCTTATTCTTAAGTTCATCATCAACATTTTTAAGGGAAATTTTATCTGTATATGTTGCCGTAGTCATTTTGTACATAACAATTCGCTCCTGTTTTTCAAATATTTTCTATAGGGTAGAGTTGATCTCATGAACAGTAGTTTTATAATTCATTATGCACCATTCATCAAATATTTCTACACCACTTCGATTTGAATTAAGTTTATCGTTTAGGAATATTAAGCTCCCTGATAAATGTCATTTATTATCTATTAAACGTCTATTTACCTAGTTATTTTGACTTGGGTAATTTCATTCTTCACAATTCTTGTTATGCCATAAATTTACTTACTTGAAATGAAATTTATCTCTCAAAGTAAGCCCTTTTAAATTGCTCTGGCTGTTTGAATTAGGGCGCTCAAAAATAAAAATACAGTTACTACTTATATTGCCAACTTTATACTTTTCGCGTTATTGTCTTTGTGTGCTTTTCCTTATTTAGGCGAGCTACCTTAGGTGTAATCCGTTCATAAGATCTTCAAGCAGGACAAATTGTAGTTGGCTGGTTCGGTTTTGTTTCATATTTTAACCAATCATTATTTGCCTGTTGACAGGGCGTTAGGCATCAAATATATACAGGGACAGTGTATGAAATCATATTTAGCATTTATATTTCTCTTGGTAAACTTTAGCAGTACAGCCAACGATGAAACTCTATTACCAACAAAGAAAGGACATTATGATGTTGGTGGTTTTAAACTTTATTTAGAATGTTATGAAAACGATAAACCTAAGCTTATTTTAGAGCAAGGTTATAGCAGAGCAGGCTCGGATGGAGCTTGGATGAATAATGTTAAGCGGTTAAATAAAACTTTCAGTATTTGTTTATACGATCGTTTAGGGTTGGGGAAAAGTGAGAAAGGGCCTGTACCTTTTACCGTTTTTGATACGGCAAACTGGTTACATGAATTATTATCTGTCGCCAATGTTAAACCTCCATATTATTTTGCTGGTGGTTCCTATGCATCCTACATTATTCGAGCTTACAATCATTTATATACCAGTGATGTTTTAGGTGCTGTATTCATTGACCCAGGTATTTATGGGTATTTTCATACAATGGCTACAAGATGGCCTGATGGCTTTGAAACAGAAAATAAAGATTTGCGAGATATAATGGAATTTGAGTTAGGTGTAAAAGACCCTATGTTTAAAAACATGGCTGAAAAAGTAGATCACCTTAAAAGTTATGAGTTAATCACAGCTTCCAAAACTTTTGAAGGTAAGCCTCTTATTGTTCTTTTTTCAAAAACAAGTAAAGATTATATTAACCAAACACCTAGATATGATGAACCTTTTGTTCCCGACAGTATTGCTAAGCCTATGAATGATTTATATGCTAATGCAATTAACAGTTTTAAAGCTTTATCGACTGATACTAAAATTATTTTTTCTGAATCAAAAAGACATCATCTACATATAGCAGATCCTGATCTAGTTGTTAGTAATATTGAATCATTGATTGGTTGTCATTGATGCATAGCAAGGCATTCAAGCAGGCATTTAAACCATTGGTTAAGTGGCGTTAACATTGTAATCAACAATTAAAAGCCTCTTGATGGGGCATTAGCTGTATTTGTAGTATCCTGCTATTTTTTTGAATATTTCTGTTATTTCAGGAGATTGCTCAATTTTTCTTAATTCCAATATTTTATTTTGAGCCTTAAGATATGCTTGTTCAAAGGTTTTATTATCAATTGTGATATCAGTTTTTTTCTGTTTGCCATTTACGATAATTTGAATATGTAAAATTTGCTTTATTGAACCACTTTTATTTTTTAATGTTCGTTTTAGTCCAATAACGGTTCCATCAGGATGAAATATCTTATTTATATCTAACTGCATACGTATTTGACGATATAGTCTTTTTTGAGAGATTTCTTTTTGTCTTTTCTCTGCTAAAATTTTAGCTTTGTCACCATGCTTGGCAATAGAAAAGTATTCTTGAATACCAAAAACCTTATCTTGAACTCTATATCGCTTAACATTTTGTAAATTTGGGTGTGCCATGACAGTCATAATTGTAATATTTACCTGCGTTTAATGGAGTTAATTATAAATCGTTCATTCCTTAAACTTATTAGCCAGCAGGATTATAAATATTTTAATGTAATATTCAAGCTTAAATAGAAGACAAAAATGTAGTTTTTTTCTACGTAACAAGTAGGTAACATAAGGCTAACAAGCCATTTAACAAGGACAAGTAAGAGTTCGCTATTTGCTCCCTCGTCACTTTTTTAACCAACAATTAAAACCTCTTAATGGGGTGTTAGGAAGCTAAATGAAGGTTCAGCATATCATCGACGATTTAGAGTCTGTCTTTAGCAAGCAGCCTAAAACAAAAGACTATGATGTCGCCTTTGCTTGTTACTCAGAAGATGGGTCAGGAAGTATAGAAATTGACTACGTGGAAGCCTTTGATTGGGATGAAGATGAAGAATTTTTTCTTATTCCTGAAAACTGTGCGAAACACTATGAGCGAGAAGCCGTTAAGTATAAAGCAGCGCACTTTGTAGAAGAATTAAAAAACATTAAAATTGAGAACTTTTCAGAATTTGAAACTTATGTAAGAGAAAAGATTAAAATAGCAAAGGACGGTTCTGTTATTTCATTAAACTCACCTATGTGGGGAACAGGCGTTCACGATATTGAGAAGTTTGTATATTTCTATCACGGTAAAGAGAGAGCATAGCTAAAGTAATAATGTGATCTCTTTTATCCATTATCATTTCTTGGTGTCATTTGTAAGCCTAAAGTATCAGCAAAATTATAATTTTTGTCTTTTGCGGCCTAACTTAAATATTACCTAATGGTTATGCTATTTTGCTATGACACATCAATAGTATAGTAATTAAACAATCAGGTCTTTCTAAATAACATCATAATCATGAGTAATAGATAGTGTTACTTGGAGTGTTACATTAGCGGTGGGATTTCATAACACAATATAGGTCTGTAAAAAGCGTTATCATTTTGCTGTTTAGTCGTTTAGATTGGTCTTTAGGCATAAAAAAAGACGTCCTAGGACGTCTTGATTCATTAATATGGTCGGAGTAGCAAGATTCGAACTTGCGACCTCACGTCCCCCAGACGCACGCGCTACCAAGCTGCGCTATACCCCGAATCAGTAAACATTAAGAGGGTTAATATGTTTACTGCCTGTATAATAATGGTTTAAATACTGATTGCAATATAAAATATAGAAAATCAATCTGTTAGTTTATTTATTGTTCAATTTCTCTGCCTGCTTACTAAACTGCTTAATAAAGTTAACCCCATCAATCATTAATGGAAAATCAGAGTTTACCATTATGGGAGCCGCTAATTGTCGAGAGTAGCTTTGGAAATTACCGTTTTGATCAATAAACACCGATTTGTCTTTACTAAATACCATCATGCCATCTTCCATGGTATTGGCAATAATACGGTCTTTGGATAACCGCAGAACATTTTTACCATTACTATAGGTTGTTTCATTAATGTCACAGTTTAACCATTCCTGTATAAGGGTTGGTTGAATATCCATGTGACTGGTTAAATGGCTCACTGTTTTACTTTTACTTTCAGGTAAAATAAGTAACGAAGGTTTAATAGATAAACTGGTCGCCTTGGTCTTATTGCCAACGGAAGTGATCCAAATAATATCTTTAGTTTGTTTTGTTTTTTGTGCTAGTAGCAAAGCATCCATAAACAATTCAAATTGGTAAGTATTACTGTCAGCAAAATAAAATAAATGTAAGCCTACAGGTAAGCTATTAAGCTTATCAGCAAAGACTAGTGATGAAATATTATCAAGTGTCGTTTGCTGGCTAAATAAATGTTCAAAACCTTGTGATTCTGAAACTAGTTCTTTATTTATCTTGTCATGGATCATTGTGTAAGAACTTGCCAACTTATTTCTGTCTAATAATTGAAAGAGTAAAGGGATCGCCTTTTGTTCTTCCAAGCCTTCTTGGTAAATACTAGGCAAGCTGTAAAACAAGTTAAACCACGCGTTTTTGTGTAAGGCGTTATCTATATGATGTTCGAGCGTTAACTGGTTTTGAGTGTTTCTCTGCTTGAATTGCTTGATCTGCTTATCTGTTAAGCTCACATCGTTAACCACCATAAATACTGATTTTTGTATTGGTGTTTGTGATACACACGCTTCATTGAGCAGCGGGTATTGAGGAATAGCATTGGTAAAGGCTAGTGGGCTTGTTGTTCTTTCTATGTATGCTTCACGGTCAAACATACCGTATTTGGTGAGTAATGTTTTTGCCGTCGAAGGGTATGACAAAGGTAATACTGTGTCTTGCCTTAAAATATCATATTCTAAGTTCGCATCAGCCCAAATATGTAATAAGTGGCTAAAGAAAAAAGAACAGACTAAACCAATAACAACAAATTTTGCGAAGACGACTTTCTGTAAGTCTCTTAAATGTTTCCACGCATAATTACTCAGAATTAATTCAAAGGCTAAAATAAACAAGGTTAATACGATACTAACAAACCAAAACATACGGCTGTTATGTTGTATTTGCGTGCTAATTAGATCAACAATTTGTGCACTTGAAGAAGCATTTAGATGGTAACCCAAACTGTTATATATATAAGCATCTAGCAGTAATATTAACAATTGCAGGGTAAAGACCACAGAGGCTGTCGCACGAATAAAACGGGTATGTGGAAATATTAAGGTGATCGGGAATAGTATTAAAACAAAAGTCATAAAGGTTAAAAAACCCATATGACTAAACCACGTGGTGATTAAATAAAATTGTCCAAGGAATGTCTCGGGACCTCCTTCACTAAAAATATAAAAGGATGATAATCCAATGGCGGCAATTATATTAAAAAAAGTGAACCAATGGCTCCAACTGATCAGGTGTAACAGGCGCTTGCTATACGTTTTTGAATCAAATGCAACCATAGTTAATTATCATTCTCTTATTATTGTAGTTTATCAGTTCTATATTTTATGAATATAGTGGTAATTATAGGACTGACTTTTTTAAAGCATTAGTGAAATTGGTTACAATATCAGCTCTTTTTGCTTCAGGAATATTTTTATTAATAATTTCTGTTAAGGTATTTCCTAAGCACATTAGCGCTAGATCAGGGGTTGCAGACTCATTAACTAAAACATTATGTAAATCTTGGATAATTTTTTCTACACGTTCATTCGAATACTTGGATACAATAGGCATCTTAAATACTTAATAGGTTATTTGATAGATTGGTACAAGTTTATCAAATGCCTGAACAATATAAAACTGGCCTTTAACTATGAGCTTAATTATTTCAAACATTGCCCTACATTTTTTAACCAAAAAAGAAGAAACCGGTGAAGTTGTGCTGCGTTTAGGGCCAGAATCTATCGAAATCAGCAATAAGATTGAAAATTTTGTTGATGGACTTCATAAAATCTATAATGCTAAAGCGAGTAAAGCCTACGGACATTTTACTACTATGCCTGCAGCAGGAGATACTGCTCGTTTTGTTGATATTATGGAAAGCTATTTAGGTGAATCACAAAGTTTTTATGCTTTTAGTAGTCAGGCGGCTAATTTATTAAAAAATGAATTGGAAAAATATAACCTGGCAGAAACAGGCTACTTAGTTGTTTGCCACTATGAGTACATGGGCGGTCGTTATTTACTTGCTACAGTGATCCCCGTTTCTGAACATTATTCTGTCGATGGCGAATTAAATATTTCTGCTGACAAACACCTTGATACCGCGCGTATGCAATTAGCAGCGCGTATCGATTTATTTGATTATAAAGAAAACCAGCAAGGTAATAAGTATGTTTCGTTTATCAAAGGTAGAGCGGGTCGTGTTGTTTCTGATTTCTTTTTAGACTTTTTAGGTTGTGAAGAAGGCTTAAACTCCAAAGAACAAACACAAACGTTAGTGCAGGCCGTTGAAGATTATGTTGCTGTTAATCAACTTGATGCGACAGAAAAACAGAATACTCGCAAAGAATTATTGAGTTACTGTAAAGAACAAAAAAGTGCTGCTCAGGATGTCTCCATTCAAGAAATAGGGCAAGTGATCAAGCAAGAGGGCGCCACTCAAGATTTTCACCAATTTTGCCAAGAGCAATCTTATCCGTTGGAAGAATCTTTTCCACATGATCAAACGGTTGTTAATAAGGTCACTAAGTACTCAGGGTATGGTAACGGGATCAGCTTGAGCTTTGAACGCAGTCACTTTGGCGAAGACGTTGTTTACAATGCGGCAAATGAAAGTATTACTATTTATAAAGTACCACCAAATTTAAAAGATCAATTATTAGCGTTATTGCAAACGGCTGATAAGAAAGAGCAAGACGCTCATCAATCTGAAAATACAGAATTTTAAACTTAGTTAACTAATTTATAGGTATAAAAATGACAACATTAACCATTACTCGCCCAGACGATTGGCATGTACATTTACGCGATGGCGATGCTTTAACGACCACAGTTCCAGATACTAGCCGTTACTTTGGCCGCGCTATTATTATGCCAAACTTAGTTCCTCCAGTTACCAATGCTGAATTAGCGACGCAATATCATCAACGCATTATGGCTGCTAATGTAAACGGCTCAAAACAAAGTACGCCATTTCAACCATTAATGGTGCTTTATTTAACTGATAAAACCACCGTACAAGAAATATACGACGCTAAAGCAACGGGTCTTGTTTTTGCTGCTAAGTTGTATCCTGCTGGGGCAACGACAAACTCTTCTTCTGGTGTGACGAGTGTTGATAACATCGCTGATGTACTTACAGCAATGCAAGAAGTGGGCATGCTTTTATTGATCCACGGCGAAGTGACTGACAGCCATATTGATATATTTGATCGTGAAGCGATATTTATTGAAACTATTTTAACGCCCTTAGTAGCAAAATATACGGAATTAAAAATAGTTTTAGAACATATAACCACTAAAAATGCGGTTGAATTTGTTGAGCAAGCAGGTGATAACGTTGCGGCGACAATTACCGTTCACCATTTATTATTTAATCGTAACGATATGTTAGTTGGCGGAATTAAACCTCATTACTACTGTCTACCTATTTTGAAACGTAACATTCATCAACAAGCATTAATTGCTGCAGCAACTGGAGGCAGTCGTAAATTTTTCTTAGGAACTGATTCTGCTCCTCACCCACAACATGCCAAAGAATCTGCTTGTGGCTGTGCGGGATCTTATACGGCACATGCTGCAATTGAGCTTTATGCTGAAGCATTTGAAGCAGCAGGGGCCTTGGATAAATTAGAGGGCTTTGCGAGTTTACATGGGCCAGCATTTTATAATTTACCCGTTAATAACGATAAAATAACTTTAGAAAAAGCCCAATGGCATGTACCAGCGACGATGTCGTTTGGTCATGATGTTGTTGTGCCAATCCGTGCTAACGATACTATTGCTTGGCAAGTAAAAGACTAGATTTAAATAGGAAGTAATAATGCAATTATTTGTAAATGATTTAACGGTCATTGATTTTTCATACTGTTGCCAGGAACGTGGCATTGTCGGCGAGAGTTGGATCGTTGATGTACTCCTTGATGGTGCTCTCAATGAAATGAGCATGGTGCTTGACTTTGCTGTGGTTAAAAAGCAAATTAAAGCAATTATAGATGATGCTGTTGATCATAAATTATTATTACCGATGAAAAACGAATGTATTACTGTTACTGATTCATTACATCAGGAAAACCATGAATACGTTGATTTTATTAGTGAGCGAGCCAGTTACTATTTACAGTCACCAAAATGTGCTTTTGCTAAAATTACTAGCGATACGATTGATGTAGCATCTGTTACTGAGCATTTAACCGCAATAATTCTTGAGCAATTACCACAAAATGTTCAAGGTCTTAAGCTAACCCTTCGACCAGAGAATATAAGTGGCGATTTTTACCACTACACCCATGGTTTAAAATTACATGACGGAAATTGTCAGCGTATTGCCCATGGTCACCGTTCTACTATTCATATCTTACAAAAAGGTCAACGGGTAGCTGCATTAGAAAAAGCTTGGTGCTTACGTTGGCAAGATATTTATATTGCTTCAGATGTTGACCGTGTTGCAAAAGCAGATATTGAACTGTCAAATTTTGCTCAACATAATTTGACGCCCGATCACCATTTCTTTTCTTATACCGCGCCACAAGGTCGCTTTGACATCGCGGTTGAGAATAAGGTATTAGACGTTGTCGATTGTGACTCAACCGTTGAGCTTTTAGCCGACTTTATTGCCAGACAATTAGTTGCTGATAATCAAAGTGATGTAACGGTTGTTGCCTTTGAAGGTGTTGGTAAAGGCGCTATTGCAAATGCTTAATACTAAAAAAATTAAGCTTATAACCTTTTGTTTAGTCGGTGTTTTTTTTAGTCCGCATACGTTTGCTGATATTAAGCTTTCGGGAGAAATAAAGCAGGGCGCTTTAGTCATAGGTAAAACAGCTAATAATAATGTCGTTACTTTTGATGGGAAAGTGCTGCCTTTATCTGCATATGGCGATTACGTTTTTGGATTTAGCCGCGATGATGATAAAACACATCAATTAGTGATCACTCAACCAAATGGTGAAAAAGAATTAAAGTCTTTAACACCGGCAAAGCGTCAATACGATATACAGCGTATTGAAGGTATTGCCAAAAAAATAATGAACCCAAATCCGAAAGCTATTACTCGTTCTAAGCAAGATGGCGCGCAAGTGAGTGCAGCCAGAAAAACCTTAAGTACTAAAACTGATTTTGCTAACGGATTTATTGCACCAATAACAGGTATTATTACGGGTGTTTATGGTAGCCAACGGGTTTTTAATGGTGTGCCTAAACGTCCACATTATGGTTTAGATTACGCAGGAAAAACCGGCGATCCAGTCAAAGCTCCCGCAGCGGGCACTGTGGTAATGTTCGTACCTGATATGTTTTATTCAGGTGGCACTATGATAATTGATCACGGTCATGGTATTACTTCTAGTTTTTTACATTTAAGTAAATCTTACGTTAAAACCGGTGACGAAGTTAAAAAAGGACAAGTTGTTGCTGCCGTTGGCTCTAGTGGCAGAACTACAGGTCCTCATTTAGATTGGCGTATTAATTGGTTTAATATGCGTTTAGATCCCGCATTAGCGTTAAGAGCTGTTGCCATTAAATAGAAAATATTAACGCTATATATTAAGGTCTACATTCATTTATTAAGTCAGTAGTAAGTTATACAAATAAATGAGTGTAGGATTAATTAACCCGTCGTTTTTTACCACTTTCAGCACGTTTCTTATTTTCACTTTGAACATATACCGTATCGGTTGTTGCCATGCTTGCATGACCCAGATCTTCTGAAATATCTTTAAGAGGGCGCCCACGTTCAATTTCCATACTTGCACCGGTATGCCTTAACCAATGGGCAGAAGCTTCTTTCAATTTTAATGCCTTATTTTCACCTTCGGATCTACGCATATTTTCATGTGCTTGATCAAAAACACTTTGAACTAAACGGCGTAAATGTCGAGATGTCATACCACCTTGGCCACGAACTTTCTCAACAAGAATTGAATTTTCATTACTTGATGGCAAACCTAATAAACCTCGGGAAGAGCGGTAACGCTCTAAAAAAGGTAAGAAATCAAGAGGAACCGTGATGTCACGCAATTTACGGCTTTTTCCAAAGACTTTAAGCCACCAATTTTCATCATCATCTTGCCAAAAGTGTCCCATTGTAGGTGACCAATTTTCACGTTCTGATAGTTCGGAAATTCTTAAAAAAAGGGTTTTTAATGCGGATATAACAAATAAATTTCGTTCAAATAGTGGGTTTTCATCAGCCATTTCAATGGCTGTATCTAAAACATATTGCCATTGGCTAGCGGTTAGACGTTTAACTTCTTTAACTTGAGAGTCTATTATAAAATGTCGGCAATCTTTTTTAGCTATTTGTGCAGGATTACCAATGCAAAGATCCTCAGCCATTAAATAGTTGTAAAAAACGATAATTGCGGTAAACATTGATGAAAGTGTTTGTTGTGATGGACGATATTTTTTCTTATCAATGATGTATTCAGATTTTAGACTTTTAGGTGCTTGGATTTTATACGGGAACCAAAGCTCATTAGCCAAGGAATAACCATTGGATATTTTGAAACGTTCTTGATTTGATGTACCAATCCAAGTAACTGGTGGCTGCCAACAAAAGTCAGCATATTCAAGTAAGTCTGATTTACGTAATTGGTCTATTGGTTTTTTCTTTTCAATAAATGACCATAAAAGAAAACGTTCAACGTCGTTTCTAAATCGGTCATAAGTGTGAGTAGATTTATTTCTACCTATATAAGTAAGGAAGATTTTCCCCCAATCAAATTGTTCAAGCCACCAAGGTTCATTTGATGAGAATATTTTATCTAACTCTGGGTAGTCATCAAAATCAAAATCACACAAATCAATGTATGGTGGATATAAAGGAACAGGTTTATTTAACAACATTATTTTGAAAACCAAGTAGATAGTACGTATAAAGGCAGTCTAAACCATTATACTCACTATGTCCAATACTGAAGAGTATCGGACATAGTGAGCTATGTGGAATATAGGGAAGTGCTCCCCGTAATTACTCGTAGATTAAAAAGCTTCTGATCTGCTATTTTAGTCTTAATTTACTTTAATCTACTTTAATTTTTTTCATAAACTTGTCGTCTAGCAACGCGATAAATTACGAACGTTGTTTATCGCGTCAAGTGTTAAGGCGCTAACCCTAGTCGTTGAAATGCAAAAGCACCAATACCTACTAGCACTAATAATAAAACAAGCTTACTTTTAACGGCTGAAGTATTTCTGTAAATACGGGGTTTATGTTCTTGTATCACTTTAGCTTCAACACCTTCAATACGACAATTAACGGCTTTGCTTTTACCGTTAGTTTGTTTTTCTACTTCAAAGTAAATTAAATCACCTACTTTAGGTTTTCTGCTCATCTCTTTTAATGATGATATATGAATAAAGGTATCTTTAGTCAGTTCACTCGATTGAATGAAGCCAAAGCCTTTATTATCTTTCCAACTTGTTAATTGTCCTTTGTGCATCACGGTTCCATTACAGATTTTGGTTATAAACTATTAAAGCTTGTTCTAGGGTAAATATCACAATAATTATCATTAAAAAAGACCAGTCGAATTTGGTTCGACTGATCCTCTTTACTATAACTTAATGGCGTTAATATTACATATGGTCAATAATACAATCACCAAACTCTGAACATGTAACGAGTGTTGCACCATCCATCAAACGTTCAAAATCGTAAGTGACTGTTTTAGCGTTAATGGCACCTGACATACCTTTAAGTAATAAATCAGCGGCTTCAACCCAACCCATATGTCTCAACATCATTTCTGCAGACAAAATAACAGAGCCTGGATTAACCTTGTTCAAACCCGCATATTTTGGTGCTGTGCCATGTGTTGCTTCAAAAATTGCAATATCATCATTCATGTTCGCGCCTGGTGCAATACCAATGCCGCCAACTTGTGCTGCTAATGCGTCAGATATATAGTCACCGTTTAAATTTAATGTTGCGATAACACTGTATTCTGCGGGTCTTAATAAAATTTGCTGTAGCATTGCATCAGCAATAACATCTTTAATGATAATCTCTTTACCCGTTTTTGGGTTTACAAATGAACACCAAGGACCACCCGCAATAAAGTCAGCACCAAATTCATCACGTGCTAATTGGTAACCCCATTCTTTAAAGGCACCCTCGGTATACTTCATGATATTACCTTTGTGTACTAAAGTTACCGACTCTCTGTCGTGATCAATAGCATACTGAATGGCTTTTCTCACTAAGCGTTCGGTACCTTCTTTAGATACTGGCTTAATACCTATACCACAGTTCTCGGTGAAACGAATTTTTGTTGCGCCCATTTCATCGATTAAAAACTTAATCATTTTCTTCGCTTGATCAGATCCCGCTTTATACTCAATACCAGCATAGATATCTTCTGAATTTTCTCGAAAAATAACCATATCTACTTCGCTTGGTTTTTTAACCGGGCTGGGTACACCGGTGAACCATTGTACTGGGCGTTGGCAAACATATAGATCTAATATTTGTCTAAGTGCTACGTTTAATGAACGCATGCCACCACCTACAGGCGTAGTTAACGGCCCTTTTATACCAACTTTAAACTGCTTAAACATTTCTAATGTTTCATCAGGTAACCATGTTTCTGAATCGTAAACTTGGGTTGCCTTTTCACCGGCATAAACTTCCATCCAGTGGATCTTACGATCACTGTTATAAGCTTTTTCAACAGCAGCGTTAACAACTTTTATCATTGGCGGTGTTACATCGATGCCAATACCGTCACCTTCAATAAAAGGGATAATAGGATTATTCGGGACACATAGCTGCCCGTTTTCACAGGTAATGGCTTGACCTTCAGTCGGGATTGTTACGTTCGTAGACATATATGATTCCTCTTCTTTAGCACAATAACGTTAACAGGTATTAACTTTAAAGCTATATTGTTTGAATTATGGATAAAACTGCTTATTTTAGTATAGGTTATCTTTACTTGAATGTTAAAAATAAATGAAAAAGACCTGCAACACTAATACAGAATAGATGATATTGACTATAACCGAGGTGAATAATTTAAACAACCGTTTAAATTATGTGTTTGAAAGCTATTAATAACCGCTAATGAAATAAAATAGCTTGGTGAAAGTTAACTATCTTGAGATAATTACTTTTAATATTATTTTTTAGGATTGTTGATGAAACTATTAGTACGTAACTTATCTCGCTCTACAACCGAACAAGAAATTCGGATTTTATTTTCAGCTCATGGTGGTGTCACCGAATGTACTTTAGTTTTAGACCAAGAAACGGGGAAATCTAAAGGTTTCGCGTTTGTGGCAATGCCTAATGAAGCAGAAGCTAAAAAAGCGATTAAAGCACTGCACGAAACTAGAATTGGTAGTAATAGAATTAGAGTGAAAATATCTAAGTAAGACTAATTATCATTATTAGCATTCAATAAAAAGGCTGAGTATCAATTAAGATACTCAGCCTTTTTTATATTTATAACTTAACGAATGTTACGTTACAGTAAGCTAGACAATATAGTATTAAACGTTTCGCTTGGACGCATCGCTTTACGCGCTAGGTCAACATCAGCATAATAATAACCGTTGATGTTCATTGAAGGACCTTGAGCGGCATTTAATTCAGCAATAATTTTAGCTTCTTGCTTAGTTAATGCTTGAGCAATAGCAGTAAAACTCGCTTTTAACTCTTCATCATTTGTTTGTTCAGCAAGTGCTTGTGCCCAGTACATAGCAAGATAAAAATGGCTACCACGGTTATCTAATTCACCCACTCTACGTGAAGGCGATTTGTTTTCATCGAGGAACTTACCTGTTGCTGAATCTAGCGTATCAGCAAGTACTTGCGCTTTGTTATTCTTGGTATGAACGCTTACATGTTCTAAAGAAGCAGCAAGGGCTAAAAATTCACCCAAAGAATCCCAACGTAAATGGTTTTCTTTTTCAAATTGTTGAACATGCTTAGGTGCTGAACCACCCGCGCCTGTTTCAAATAATCCGCCGCCATTCATTAGTGGCACAATTGAAAGCATTTTAGCGCTGGTGCCCAATTCTAAAATTGGAAATAAATCAGTTAAGTAATCACGTAAAACGTTACCAGTTACTGAAATAGTATCTTCACTCTTAGCGGTACGCGCTAAAGTAAACTCACAGGCTTTAACGGGTTCTAAAATCTGAATATCTAAACCTGTTGTATCATGGTCAGCTAGGTAGGTATTTACCTTTTTAATCATCTCTGCATCATGGCCACGATTTTCATCTAACCAAAATACTGTCGGTACGTTAGTTGCTTTAGCACGTGTAACAGCAAGCTTAACCCAATCTTGAATAGGCGCATCTTTAACCTGACACATTCTCCAAATATCACCTTGAGCAACGTTATGTTCTAACAAGGTTTCGCCGTTGTCATTAACTACTCGAACCGTACCTTTACCTGTCATGGTAAATGTTTTGTCATGTGAACCGTATTCTTCAGCTTTTTGCGCCATTAGACCTACGTTCGGCACTGTACCCATTGTTGTTGGGTTGAATGCACCATTTTCACGACAAAAATCGACAACCGCTGAAAAAACACCGGCGTAGTTACGATCAGGGATCATAAACTTAGTATCTTTTTGATTGCCATCACGATCCCACATCATACCAGAAGCTCTTAAAGCCGCAGGCATTGAAGCATCAATAATTACATCGCTTGGTACATGAAAATTAGTAATACCTTTGTCTGAATCAACCATCGCAACTTCTGGACGTGTGGTATAAACAGCGGCTAAATCGGCTTCAATTTCTTTTTGTTTTTCGCTTGGTAAACGAGATATTTTTGCATAAACATCGCCAATACCATTATCGGCATCTACACCAAGTTGTTCGAAAATAGCAGCATGTTTGTCAAAAACATCTTTATAGAAAACTTTTACTGCATAGCCGAACATGATTGGATCTGAAACTTTCATCATGGTTGCTTTTAAGTGAAGAGAAAGTAAAACGCCCTCTTCTTTAGCTTTAGCTGTTTGTGTTTCATAGAATTCAATTAATGCCGCTTTACTCATTACTGCCGCATCGATAATTTCTTTGTCTAATAACGGTAAGTGCTCTTTTAATAAAGTGACCGCACCATTTTCGCTAACGAATTCAATCTTTACATTGGTTTCGCCATTAATAGTGGTTGATTTTTCACTACCGTAAAAGTCACCCGCTGACATATGAGCAACGTGTGATTTAGAATCTTTTGACCAAGCACCCATAGAATGTGGATTTTTGCGTGCATATTGTTTAACCGAGCTAGGCGCACGACGGTCTGAGTTACCTTCACGGAGAACAGGATTAACCGCAGAGCCTAAAACTTTTGCGTAAGTAAGCTTAATAGATTGCTCAGCTTCATTTTGTGGTTCAGCTGGGTAGTTTGGTAAGTTATAACCTTTAGCTTGAAGCTCTTTAATAACGGCTTCTAGCTGTGGTATTGAAGCTGAAACATTAGGTAATTTAATGATGTTAGCTTCTGGTGTTTTAGCTAACATGCCTAATTCGGATAAAGCATCACTAACACGTTGTTCTGCTGTTAAGTATTTTGGAAAGTTTGCTAATACACGTGCCGCAAGTGAAATATCACGCGTTTCAACGTTAATACCAGAAGAAGCCGTAAATGCCTGAATAATTGGTAATAAAGAGTGAGTCGCCAATGCAGGCGCTTCATCGGTAATCGTATAAATTATTTTTGTTGAATCTGAGCTCATTTACTTTCCTATTGCTAATTGCCTAATAAAGTGAAAATACCACCTATTGGCGTTATTCATCACTCTATTACTATTAATTATTCCGCGAGAACGCTAAAGCGTATTAAAAATTTATGACTATTTATTCGCGATCTATGTGCCTGAGTAAGTACAGACATAAAAAACCAGTGGCTGTACCACTGGTTAACCTGAGTATTATAAACCTTCAAGTAAGCTTCGTAAACAATATGGCTATAATTACAAATAACTATGTTGTATATATAGCCATTATTTATTCTAACCAACCTTTGTCAATTGTTAATGAAAACAATAAAGGCGAAAAAGATTTGTATTTTTCATAATTTGACGGACACTTTGCATTCTCTATATAATGCGCTTTCCATGGATCATTGATTAGCCAAATTTTATTATTCGCTACTGCAACGCCTTCTAATGAGGTGTTACCGATAGGCTCCCAATCACTGCATTCATTATTTTCAGCACTCACTGGCGCTAAAAAATTCATCGCAATAATTTTTGTTGGTTGTTTCTTTGCCAAATCGATAATCCATAATTGATCATCATTCCTAGCTGCAGCAACGATATAACCAGGGTGATTATCCTTCGAAAGATAGTCCATACCATTTATAGGGTGCCCACCCTGACTAAATGTCGGTAATAGAACTTCAGTATCAATTACCGGAGCAAATTCATCAGTCGCCCAAAAATTTTCGCCTAATACCAACGAAAAAATACGCGCTAAACCCTGACTGTCTTTTTCCAAACCAAGGTATAAAGTATTGTCCTGACCAAAAGCTAGTCCCTCGATACCATCATTAGAAAAGTCACCCACGTTATAACTTGCGTCAAATTGTAAGGGTCTAACATGCGTCATCGATAATATATTATTATCATCAAGCGCTAATCTCACAATAAGTGTGGGGTATGTTGTCGAACCGGTATTTTGAAAGCGCTGTTGACATGCCGATGAAAGTTCATCGCCATTACGGGCATCTTCGGTCACTATAATGAAAACTTTATCATTGTTAGGGTCAACCGCTAAAGCTTCAAAATCAGGCTCACCTGCTAGATACGAGGAAAAGCAGCTGGACTTTACCTGGCTAGACAGGGTCATGAGCATTGATTTTTCTTCTACTAATCCACTCGTGGGCTCAATAATATGTAATTGTTTCTGCTGAGACTTATCAGCTGAACCATCAGAGAGAGTCAGTAATTTTCCGCGCCATAGCTTTAACGCGGAGGTTTGTGGATCGAACATAACTTGCTGATCAGCTTCTACCAGCCACTTTCCCTTTAAAGTCACTTGCTGATGAATGTTATCATCAGCAAGTACAGTAAAAGCAGAGAGATAGATAGCTATAAAGGGTAGCAGCTTCATTAACAACTCAACCTGTAATTATTTTAAAAGGTGTAATATATTGGTAAGGTCAGATTTGCCTTCAGCAATTTCTTCTTGTGTTAATCCTGACAATTCATGTGGGAATACCAACCATTCATCAGACTCGTGAACATAGTAGTCTGGTTTGATATCAACCACGTTATTGGTTGGCTTATACCAAGGACAAGCAATGCGAACATCTGTCGGCATATTATTACGCGCTAATTTTTTAAGTTGTTTTATTAATGCATCAATACTGCGGCCTGAATCAAAAACATCATCAACAATTAATAAGCCATCAGTTGCATTGGCATTTTCGATAATGTAATGCAAACCATGCACTTTGATTTCTTTACTTTGTTGGTTAATGCCGTAGTAAGAAGAAGTACGGACAGCGATATGATCTGTTTCAATATTTTTAAAATCAAAATACTCCTGAACAGCAATACCAACAGGTGCTCCACCACGCCATATGCCTATGATAAATTGTGGACGAAAACCATCTTCAAAGACTTTTGCGGCCAGTCTAAAAGAATCTTCTAGTAATTCTTGTGCGGTGATAAATTTTTTATTCATAGTGGTTGTTTCTTACTGTAAAAGTAGTGTAATGTGGCGAATTATATCAATTCTTGACCGAATGGTTAAGTAAATTATTCAGTGAATTAACGTTTATTATTTACCTGTACTCAAAAAACTTGAGTTTAACTAAGAGAAGTATTAATGCAAAAAACAATATTAACAACTGCTAGTTTACTATTTAGCTTAATGTATGTTTCACCAAGTTACTCTCAAGAACTAAAAGTAGCTTCATGGAATATCGCTTGGTTAGGTTCTCATGAGTATAATAAACGAAAATCAGATGATTATCAGCAATTAGCCGTCTATGCTAAACAACTTGATGCCGATGTGATTGCTTTACAAGAAGTTGAAGATGAAAATTGGGCGAAAATGGTCTTCGGTAACGAATACGATTTTTATTTTTCAACTAAAGATTGGGTACAGCGTGTTGGTGTTGCTGTTAAAAAATCAGCGGGCTTAACAGTGGTTGCCAAAGAATATAAAGCATTAAATGTTACCCGTGTCAGACATGGTATGGACTTAACCTTATCTCGAGATGGTAAACAAATCAGGTTACTTGCCGTACATTTAAAGTCTGGTTGTTTTGCTTTGCCACTTGATAGCAAATATCTTGCAGCGATGCCAAGTAGTACAGATAAAGAATTAAGACTAAAAGAAGCCTGCACTACATTAAGTATGCAAATAGACCCACTTGAACGTTGGGTAGATGAACGAGCTAAAGATAATGAAGCCTTTATTGTACTTGGCGATTTTAACCGCAGGTTCTCACAAGATGTAAGTCATCAATATGCCGAAGACCAAGGTTTATGGCAAGCACTTGACGATGAAGGCAATGAAGCGCTTTGGACACCAACAATGACTAAAGAGTCTGCTTGTTGGGGCGGTTACTACAAAGATTATATCGACCATATTGTTTTTAACCCTAGCGCTAAAAACATGTATATCGAAAACTCTTTTGAGCAATTAGTTTTCAAAGAAAAATATACTCGGGAGCTTGCTAATACATTAACAGACCATTGCCCTATTTCGGTTAAAGTACAGCTTTAAACATTTAATAAGGATTTTGAGCTAGAATAGACGACAGACATAAACCGTTGCTAGTGATAACTAGCAACACTTTATATTATCAGGACAATAGACCCACATGTATAATAAGCAACTGCCACTTATAGACCTTCACCGACATTTAGACGGAAACATTCGACCTAAAACTGTTTGGCAATTAGCTCAGAAAAATAATATTGCTTTACCTGAAACTAATTTCGAAGACTTTTTACCTCATATTAAAATTACTGATAATGAAGCCGACCTGCTCGCTTTTTTAAAGAAGTTAGATTGGGGCGTGCAAGTACTCTCTTCATTAGATGATGTTATTCGCATCGGTTATGAAAATGTTGAAGATGCTTATCTGGCTAATATTGATTATGCCGAATTACGTTTTTCACCTTTTTATATGGCAATGACCCATAAACTCCCTATTGAAGGTGTTGTGGAAGCGATTATTGAAGGCGTTAACCAAGGCCGTAAAAAGTATCCGACCAAAATAAATTTAATTGGTATTTTGAGTCGTACTTTTGGAGTAGACAATTGTGAAACTGAGCTCAACGCCCTTTTAGCCCATAAAGATAATATTGTTGCACTTGATTTAGCGGGAGACGAATATAATTTTCCTGGTAGCCTTTTTGAAAGTCACTTTAAGAAAGCATCACATGCGGGTTTGCAAGTAACCGTACATGCAGGTGAAGCGGCTGGACCAGAAAGCGTTTGGCATGCTATAGAAAAATTGGGAGCGACTAGAATTGGTCATGGTGTCGCTTGTGTAAAAGATCAAAAGCTAATGGACTACATGCTTAAACATAACATTGGTCTTGAGTCTTGCCTGACGTCAAATTATCAAACAGGTACGATAAAAGATTTAAGTCAGCACCCAGTAAAAACTTTTTTAGCAAATGGCCTTAATGTTTGTTTAAATACCGATGATCCTGCAGTTGAGAATATTGAGCTTGAAGATGAATTCAACCTTGCCAGTAACTTACTTAAACTCAGTGAAGCACAAATAACGCAATTACAAAGCAATGCCATTGAAATGAGTTTTTTAAGCCATGATGAAAAACAAACATTACGCCAATTAAAACTATAGCGTAAAGATAATATTGCTATCAATCACACTGCGATTATAAATTTTATTGGTTGTTGTTAACCTTAATGATTAATAGGTAATTGATCGTTACAGTACTTAGTATTATTATACCCATATTAACTTTTAGGCGACTTTTAAATAGTCGCCATAAACATTTTTTTCAGTAAAAAACCCTTGATAGCAGTTTGATCCCATCAGGTCTGGCTAGAAACTTACTGAGTTACACTTAAAAACTAAAGGATAACTCTTATGCCAACTCCACATATTGAAGCTCAAGCAGGCGACTTTGCAAAAACTGTATTAATGCCGGGCGACCCACTTCGCGCTAAATATATTGCCGATAATTTCTTAGAAAATGTTAAATGCGTTACACGTGTTCGAAACATGTTTGGCTACACGGGCACCTATAAAGGCAAGCCTATCTCAGTAATGGGTTCTGGAATGGGGATCCCTAGCGTTTCAATATACGCGACTGAATTATACAAAGACTACGGCGTTGAAAGTATTATTCGTATTGGTTCTTGTGGCGCTGTTCGTGATGACATTAAAGTACGTGATATTGTTATTGGTATGGCAGCAAGTACGGACTCTAACGTTAACAGACAGCGTTTTCATGGCGTTGATTTTGCCGCATGTGCAGACTTTTCATTGTTAAAGAGTGTTGTAGATACGGCTGAACGATTAAATAAACCTGTCCGCGTTGGTAATATTTTTACGGCGGATTTATTTTATACTCCGCAGCCTGAAATGTTTGCCACTATGGAAAAGTATGGAATTTTAGCGGTAGAAATGGAAGCTGCTGGCCTTTATGGCGTTGCAGCAGAATACGGTAAAAAAGCTTTAACGGTATTAACCGTGAGCGATCATATTAAAACTGGTGAACAAACTACCGCAGATGAGCGCGAAACCACCTTTAAAGACATGATGGAATTAACCTTAGAAAGTATTCTATAACGTTATATTCGTTCATTCTTAATATAAAAAAAGGGGTTAGCATTTTTGCTACCCCCTTTTTTTATAATCATTATTTACACGAATAACAGCTTTTTAATCAAAGCCACTTCACTATTTATTGTTAAAGTTAAGCTCAGTTAGAAAGCTGGTACCGTAATCCATTTTATCAACATTAAACATTTCAGCTATGGTTTGCCCTAAATCAGCAAAGGTTGTTCGTTTACCTAAATTTACCGAAGCAATATTGTGATGATAAGCCAATACTGGCACATACTCACGGGTATGGTCGCTACCTGGCCACGTTGGGTCACATCCGTGGTCAGCGGTTAAAAACAGCACATCATTATCGGTCATCGCATTGAGAACTTCAGGGATGCGCAGATCGAAGGCTTCAAGTTCTTGTGCATAGCCGACCGGGTTACGTCTATGGCCAAAGTCTTGGTCGAAATTAACCAAATTAGTAAATATTAACGAATTATCTGCTGCACTATTAATATGTTTAATACTGGCATCGAGCAAAGCATCTAAGCCCGTCGCTTTGGTTTTTTCGCTAATACCTTGATGGGCAAAAATGTCAGCAATTTTACCAACACTGATCACATGAGTACCGGCATCAAAAATTTTATCTAGCACGGTTGGTGCTGGTGGTAATACCGAATAATCGCGGCGGTTACCTGTTCGAGAAAAATTGTCTGGGTTGTCACCGATAAAAGGTCTGGCAATAACTCGCCCTATATTAAGGCCTTCAAGTTCTGCTCTTACTGTTTCGCAATACTTATAAAGATTGTCTAGACCAAAATGTTCTTCATGTGCGGCAACCTGAAAAACACTATCTGCTGAGGTATAACAAATAGGTAAGCCAGTTTTGATATGCTCTTGTCCTAACTTTTCTAAGATAACCGTACCTGAGGCATGACAATTGCCAAGCATATCGCTAAAGCCAGTGGCTTTGTTAACTTTATCTATTAGGTCGGCCGGAAAGGCTTCTTCTTTATTGGTGAAATATCCCCAGTCAAAGAGAACCGGCACACCTGCCATTTCCCAATGACCACTTGGGGTATCTTTACCTGTGCTTATCTCTTGTGCGTAGCCATAAGCCCCTTTTTGAGGTTCACCGCCTTGCTGTGGAAAATCGGTATTTGACGCCTCATGGCAAGCTTTAAATAAGCCTAAACTTGCCAAATTAGGTAAGTTTATCGCTTTGCCTGTCTCTGCATAATATGCTTTAGCGAGGTTAGCAAGGGTATTTGCACCTACATCACCAAACTCGGCTGCATCAGCAGAGTAACCGATACCAAAACTGTCTATTACTAAAACTATTGCGCGGGCCATAGCATTTCCTTTATGATCTTTTTTCAATATATATTCATAAATAGCAGAATAAAACATGACCACATGGTCAAGTTGTGCTAATTTACCATCTTTTGAAAATGGGGTAAATGATGCTTTAAAATATACGCGAATAAAGTAACGTATTTTTGATCATTTAACCGTAAAAGTATAAAATTAGCGTTAATTACTATCACTTTATCACTAATGATAGGATTAAAACCATTTCTGAAGCTGAATTATCGACAGGCATAAACAATTGAACGCAAATAAACCGACAATCATTACAATCACAGGTCCTTCTGCATCGGGTAAAACCCTTTTTGCGCATACTATTCACGACGAACTTATCGATGAATTAGGTGAAGACGGTATTTCTATTCTAAGTGAAGACGCCTATTATCGCGATCAATCTCATTTGTCGATGTCTGAACGTGAACAAACAAACTATGATAATCCCAGTGCCTTTGAACATGACTTGTTAACTGAGCACTTAAAAAATATCACTGAAAATAAATCTATCGACGTGCCTATTTACTGTTATAAAACGCATACACGTTTAAATGAAACACGGGTATTTACACCAACGAAGATTGTGCTTGTTGAAGGTATTTTACTGCTTTCCAACAAAGCACTTAGAGATCAGTTTGATATAAAAGTCTACATGGACACGCCACTTGATATTTGTTTAGTTCGACGAATTAAACGTGATTTAACCGAGCGAAATAGAAGTGTTGAGTCGGTAACAAATCAATACTTAGAAACGGTTAGACCTATGTATTATCAATTTATTGAACCCTCTAAAGCATGGGCTGATATAGTGATCACACGAGGCGGAAAAAACAGAATGGCGATAGAAGTACTTAAAGCAAAAATTCGTCAACTGTCAAAATTACCACTACAAAAATAACAATAACAATAACAATAAAAAATATTAAGGGGTATGTATGGATTTTGCCGCATTTAGAGGGGTAATAGGCATATTTGTTTTATTAGCCATTGCCTATGGAATTTCTAAAAGTAGAAAGGACATTAATTTTCGTACGGTAGGTTTTGCATTTTTGCTGCAACTATTACTTGGTGCGTTTGTTTTATATGTCCCCTTTGGCAAAGACGTATTGACCACGATTACTTCAAGTGTTCAAAGTGTTATTGATAGTGCCAAGGTCGGTATTAACTTCCTCTTTGGTGGCTTGGGCACAGACGCTATGTACGAGAATGGTGTTGGTTTTGTCTTTGCTGTTCGTGTTTTACCTAATATTATTTTCTTTTCTTCATTAATCGCCGTACTTTATTATCTTGGCATTATGCAGTGGGTTATTAAAATTATTGGTGGTAGTTTACAAAAACTGTTAAAAACCAGTAAACCCGAGTCACTATCAGCGACTGCCAATATCTTTGTTGGTCAAACAGAAGCCCCCTTAGTTGTTCGACCTTACATTGCTAAAATGACTCAGTCTGAACTATTTGCCATTATGGTTGGTGGCTTAGCCTCTGTTGCTGGTTCTATTATGGCGGGTTATGCGGGTTTAGGCATAGAACTTAAATACCTAATCGCGGCGTCGTTTATGGCGGCACCGGGTGGCTTACTGATGGCTAAAATTATTTGCCCTGAAACAGAGCCTGAAAAAATTGTTCAAGACTCGATAGACTTTGATGAAGGCGATGAAAAGCCTGCTAATGTTATTGATGCTGCTGCATCTGGCGCGGCATCTGGATTAAAACTAGCGGTGAATGTGGGTGCGATGCTATTAGCTTTTATTGCTTTAATTGCTCTCCTCAATACCATTGTTGGCGGTATTAGTGGTTTATTCGGCTACGATAATATTACCATCGAACTTATTTTAGGCTACGTGTTTGCTCCCTTCGCTTTCATTATTGGTGTACCGGTTAATGAAATGCTACAAGCAGGTAGTTTTATCGGCCAAAAAGTTGTGGTCAATGAATTTTTTGCTTATGTTAATTTTGTTGAAATTAAAGATACACTTTCACCGGTAACCCAAGCCATTGTCACCTTTGCATTGTGCGGCTTTGCTAACTTATCTTCCATCGCAATTTTGTTAGGTGGTATTGGTTCAATGGCGCCTAGTCGCCGACGTGATATCGCACGCCTTGGTATGCACGCAATGTTAGCGGCAACCTTAGCTAATTTAATGAGCGCAGCTATTGCTGGCGTATTCATTTCTTTATAAATAATTGATAGGAAAATAAACGTTATGTCTGACCTTAAAGCCATCGCTCAACGCGCACTTTCGTTAATTGATTTGACAAGTTTAACCGATAGCGAAACAGAAGAAGAAATTATAACCTTGTGTCAACAAGCAAATTCTATCGGTGGCGTCACTGCTGCTATCTGTATTTTTCCTCGCTTTGTGCCTTTGGCAAAAAAGACGTTAAAAGCGCAACAAACACCACAGATAAAAATTGCTACCGTCACTAACTTCCCGCACGGTAATGATGATATAGATATCGCATTAGCTGAAACACAAGCCGCTGTCGCATACGGCGCCGACGAAGTCGATTTAGTTTTTCCTTACCGAGCTCTAATGGAAGGTAATGAAGCGATTGGTTTTGATATGGTCAAAGTGTGTAAACAAGCTTGTGGTGAATTTGCTAAGTTGAAGGTGATTATTGAAACGGGTGAGCTTAAATCACCTGCGTTGATTGAACATGCCAGTGAAATTGCTATTAATGCCGGTGCTGACTTTATCAAAACCTCAACGGGGAAAGTTGCGGTAAATGCAACACCAGAAGCCGCAAAAATAATGCTTGAAGTGATAAAAAACAAAAATATCAATGTCGGTTTTAAACCCGCAGGTGGTGTTAAAAACGCAGAAGATGCAGCCGTTTATCTTGCTTTAGCCGATAGTATCTTAGGCAGTGAGTGGGCTGATAATAACCACTTTCGCTTTGGTGCAAGTAGCTTACTTAACAGTTTACTTGACACACTAGGACACAGCACAGAAAATACCTCAGCAACTAACTACTGATCTCCTTTGATAAAGAAGTAACTCATGGCACAACTGTATTTTTATTATTCATCAATGAATGCGGGTAAATCTACTCATTTGCTGCAATCGTCTTATAATTATCGAGAGCGCGGCTTAACTACCGCAATTTATACGGCGCAAATTGATGACAGATTCGCCAAAGGCAAAGTCGCTTCGCGCTTAGGTATAGACGCAGATGCTTTCTTATTTGATGATAGCATCAATATGTTTACTGAAATAAAAGATAAACATCAAGCCGCTAAAATAGATTGTGTACTGATTGATGAAGCACAGTTTTTGTCAACTGAACAAGTTAAGCAGTTAACGGATGTTGTCGATCTCTTACATATTCCCGTGTTAGCCTACGGGATAAGAACTGACTTTCTTGGTGAAACTTTTTCAGGCAGCGCTGCCCTGCTTGCTTGGGCCGATAAGTTAGTCGAATTAAAAACAATTTGCCATTGTGGCCGCAAAGCTAATTTTGTTATCAGACAAGATGAAAATGGTGTACCTGTAAAAGTAGGTCAACAAGTAGAAGTGGGCGGCAATGAACGTTATGAGCCATTATGCAGAGCCCATTTTAAACAATTGGTCTGGTAAATATCTAGATTAAAGCACTTGTTGCTAACAATATATTCAGCTAAATTTCCTCTATACCTTTAAAAAACAAGGAATATTCCATGTCAGTTTTTGAAAGCTCTCATCCTCTGGTTAAACACAAAGTCAGTTTACTACGCGATAATAACATTTCAGTTAAAGCCTTTCGAGAATTAACCAAAGAGATATCAATGTTATTAACGGTTGAGGCCACTCAACACCTTAGTATTAAAAATATCCCATTAACTTGTTGGTCTGGCGAAATTTCAGTGCCAACTCTTGCTGATAAACAACCCACACTGGTACCCATTCTACGTGCCGGTTTAGGTATGCTTGAAGGCTCACTGTCAATACTGCCGTGTGCAAAAATAAGTGTTGTCGGTATACAACGTAATGAAGACACATTAGCGGCAGAAAGTTATTACGAGAATATTATCTCTGATATAGAAAGTCGAACAGCGATTATTATTGATCCTATGCTAGCGACTGGCGGCACAGCATTAGCAACCATAGATCTATTAAAGGCATCGGGATGTAAAACAATCATTGCACTATTTTTGGTCGCTGCCCCTGAAGGTATAAAATTGCTTGAGGATGCTCACCCTGATGTCACGTTAACGATTGGTGTGATAGATGAGAAACTTAACGAACAAGGTTATATTTTACCGGGTCTGGGCGATGCCGGTGATAAAATCTTTGGTACGCTGTAATTAATGCGACTTGCTTAAACTAATCACTTTTTTAATAAGTGATTAGTTAGCAAGATATTACCTATATCGGCATTGTCTATAACTGCTTTGTTTATATCGGCCTTATTTAATAAATAACCGGTGGTAATTCAGGACTTTCTTCAGAATAAGTGATCGCTTGTTTAAATTGCTCTGCGGCTAACAGCGCTGAATTTTCGTCTTTGGCGTGTACACGAGCGATGACTTCACCACTATTAACCTGAACCCCAAGCGGTAAAATTCTATCGAAGCCAACACTGTGATTAACTTTTTGTTTTGGCGCAGTTCTTCCGCCGCCTAATCCCACCACTGACATACCAATATCTCGAGTGTTCATTTGAGCTAAATAGCCATGTTGACTGGCTTTAACTTCCATAATAATGGCCGCTTTATTCATTGAGCCCCATGGGTTTTCAACAAAATCTTTTGGCCCGCCTAACGCCGCTATCATCCGCTCAAATATTTCAGCTGCTTGCCCTGAATGAAGGGCTTTGTCAATTTTAAGGTAAGCGGTTTGCTCATCGCTGGCTAAGCCCGAATTCACAAGCATCGCACAGGCTAATGTTTTAACGACTTTATGTAAACGAGGTTCGCGTTGTTTACCCGTCAGATATTTAGCGGTTTCATACATTTCAATGGCATTACCGGCACTGGTGCCTAATACCTGATTCATGTCAGTAATGATCGCTTGAGTATTAACCCCTGCACCATTGGCGACACTAGAAATACTATCGGCAAGCGCTTTAGCATCTTCAAGAGATGACATCATCGCGCCATTACCCACTTTGACATCCATCACTAAAGTATCAAGACCTGCCGCAAGTTTTTTAGATAAAATTGAAGCGGTTATCAGTGGAATAGATTCAACCGTCGCGGTCACATCACGAATACCATAAAGGCGTTTATCTGCTGGCGCTAAATTATCTGTTTGAGAAATAATGGCTACGCCCACGTCTTTAACAATACGCTTAAACTCGCTAATTGTTGGTTCTACATTAAAACCGGCAATACTTTCTAATTTATCTGATGTACCTCCGGTATGCCCTAACCCTCTACCTGAGATCATTGGCACATAAGCGCCACACGCAGAAACAATAGCAGCTAACATAAAGCTGACTTTATCACCTACGCCACCCGTAGAGTGTTTATCAACGATAGGGGCATCATAGCCCTCCCAAGAGAGCACATCACCCGAGTTCATCATGGCGGTGGTGAGCGTTACTTTTTCTTCAACCGATAATCCTTGCTGAAAAATTGCCATCGCCATTGCACCGACTTGGCTGTCAGAAAAGCTACCATCAACTAAACCATTAACAAAATCGTGAATTTGGCTTTGATTGAGAATTTTACCATCGCGCTTAGTGCGAATAATTTCTTGGGGTAATATCATTGATGGATATCCTTAAATGTCCAATAAATATTTTGGCGTAAAAGCATCAGGTAAAAGCTCAGCGACACTCCACACTTGTTGTTTGTCTTTGTGATTAAACGCTATCACAGGTGCTGATTGTTCAAAAAATTCAGCAATAACCTGTCGGCAAGCGCCACACGGAGGTGTCATTTTTTCTTGCTCGGTATATATAACGATCATTTGAAAACTTTGCTCACCCTTTATCACGGCATGGCTTATGCAATTTCGTTCTGCACAGACAGTTAAACCGTAAGAGGCATTTTCAACATTACACCCTTGGACAATCGTACCGGAAGTGGTTAAAGCCGCAGCACCGACATGAAACTTACTATAAGGCGCATAAGCTTTTAAATAAGCTTCTTTAGCGGCTACTTTTAATTCTGCAGGTATTTCTATGGTATTTTTATTCATTATTGTAAAAATTCAAGAGTAATGTAGACCTGTGAGAATACCATAGCTGACCAAGTGGTCAAGTAATGCATTTAAGGTATCACTTACATGGCTAAATTTTTTGTAAAAAAAAACCCTTTAGTAAACTAAAGGGTTTATATTTCAATAGATTACAGTGTGGTTAGAACTTGTAGCTAACACCCACTTTTATACGCCATGCAGAATCAGTCGTATAAAATTTATTGTCTGCGTAACTACCATCATCATTTTGTGAGATAGAACGGCCATATACATATTGTCTTGTTGCTGGGTCAACAGTAAATTCAACTAACTCTTGAGTACCGAAGTCGCTTCCGTATACTTTACCTTTGCTGCTATCTACAAGATTTAATAGATTATCAACCGTTAAGTAAACCATACCTTTGTGGCCTTCTTTAAACCCTGGGATTTCTTGACGAATGCTTAAATCAAGTGTTGTTACCCATGGAGTAGTTATTACGCCTTTTGGTAAGTAACCACCGGCATATTTATCTAAACCTAAGTCGTTAATCGCTTCAAAGAAGTTAGCTTCATTTTCCGCTGAAGTGAAAACAACGTTAGTATCACCTGGTGTAGGAATATAAGGTAAGAACGAATCGTTAGTAGTACCAGGGCTTAATAAACCATAAGGGTCGCGACCTGGGCCACTTCTTCCATCTACGTCAGTACCGTCAGCATAGAAAGTTACTGGCTTGCCTGAACGGCGTTCGAAGAACAAGTTGATATTAGTTTTGTAACCTGCAACAAATTCAGTTTCATAACCTAAGTTAACAACAAATCTGTGTTCTGTTTCAAAACCAGAACGACCTACTACAGCGTCATTACGGTTAATCACCGTATTATAGCCAAAGTTACTGCCTGCTGTAGCACTTGTACTTGTGTGTGCATCAGTTACATCTTGGTTAGTGTATGACGTTGTTAATCTAACACCACTGTCCCAATCTTTGTTCAAAACAACGCTGAAGATTTTAGAACGACCATCTTTACCGGCATTTGTTAACATTAAGTCAGTAATTGAACCATCGGCATCATCATAAATAGTACGACCGCCATCTGCTGTCGTGCCATCTTCATCACCCAACAAACTTGCATCTTGCCAAAAAGCAGTATTCTCTGACTTTTTGTATAAGTATTCTGTGGTTAATAAAAAGTCTTCACCTAATACCGGAATATCGAAGCGGTAATCAAGAGCTATCTGGTAGCGCCAATCAGAAGGTAAATCAAAGTTTGGATCAACAAAGTTTGTGCCAGCAAATGTGGTTGAATTAGCTACTGTGTCTTTATCTTCTTGACGTGGACCGCTAATATCTACATTTTCAAAGGTACCGTTTTCAAAAACTTTACCGATTCCAACGCCAGGGTTTGAATAAGAGTTAGATACCCAAACTGTTGGTTGACCACCAGAATAACGACCAACACCACCGCGAACGATAAGGTCATCACTTGCATCCCACTTAATACCAAAGCGTGGTAAGAAAATACCCGTACCGTCTAAGTTGTCAGTATTGTCATAACCTGTACGTGCTTGAGATTGTTCGTTATAGGTAGGTATGTCGCTAGACGCTAACATTTCGTATCTTAAACCCATGTCGATAGTAATATCGTCATTGAACATCCATTCATCTTGAATGTAAAAAGCATGCTCGTCACGAACAAATGAAGCGGCTGCGTCATTTGCATCTAAGCTCGTTGCATTTTGGTAGATAACTCTGTTTGCCACTTTATTTTCAAAGTCTTCAATACTACCAAAACGGTAATCGCCTTTGGTGTTTTGTAAAAACAAGTTAAAAATGTCTAAACGCTTAAACTGGTAACCAAAAGTTAAACTGTGATCGCCCACTAGGTAATCACCGTCTAAAGCCATGATAAAAGTCTTTTTATGTAAATCGTTAGAATGGCGAGAGTGATCTGCACCAATTGCGATATCACCAGAATCAGCTTGAATAACAGTGTCAGAATAATCACCTAATGAAGCTTGAGTTGTTGGGTTATCAAGGTAAGTTAGGCTAAGTTGAGTTGAAAAATCGTCATTCCAATCAGAATAAAGTTTAAACGCGTAGTTGTTTAATTCTTCAGTTCTGTCATACCAATGTGATGATAAACGTAATTCGCCACCATAAGTAGACTGGTTACGTGTACTGTTACCTTTAGTATATTGGTAAGTAAACGCTGAACGATGATCATCGTTAATGTTCCAATCGAGTTTCAACAATAATTTTTCATCGTCTACTTTAGGAGATAAATCCCATTCGCCTGGCTCTACGCCGTAGACTTCACGAGCAATTCTTTGTACTTCTAAAACATCAGCAACGCTGGCATCAGCAGAGTTAGGTACGTTAGCGCCATCTGGTCCCCACTCAACAGTTGATGTTGCTTCGTAATATTCGTATGAAGCGAAGAAAAACAATTCATCTTCAATAATAGCGCCACCAAGGGTTGCACCAAAAGTTGTTTCATCAAAATCTAATGGTGCTTCGTCTGTACCATTTTTAGGTGTGCCGGCCATGCCGTCATTTTGAGTTTCATAAAAGAATGAACCTGATAACTCGTTGGTACCTGATTTTGTTACTGCGTTAATCTTAGCGCCTTGGAAGCCGCTGTCTTTTGCATTGAAAGGAGTAACATCGATAGTTACCTGTTCAATCGCGTCAAGAGAAATAGGTGAACGCGTTGTAGGGTAACCATTGGCATTCAGACCAAAGTCATCATTTTGGCTAATACCGTCAACACTGATGCTGTTAAATCTTGGGTTAGTACCGGCAACACTTAACTCGCCATCTTTAGAAGATAAAACGGCTAGAGGGTTGTTACGAACGATATCTTTGATATCACGGTCGAAACTTGGAGCATTAACAATATCATCAGCACCAAAATAACTGTTGCTACCAATATTATTAGAAAAAATCTTGCTACCTGTTACAGAAATACGTTCAACATCGTCTGCAGCTTCAAGTTTTGCATTTAAACGAAAGGTATCACCTAGTGTTAAAAAGATATCTCTGTAAACAGTAACACCTTTTTCACCAGTGATTTTAATCGTGTAAGGACCGCCTACGCGAAGACCTTTACTTGAAAAGTTACCAGCGTCGTTAGAAGTGGTAAGCGTTTTTGTGCCTGAAGGTTCGTGGATAATTTCAATTTTTGCGTTAACTGAAATAGCACCCGCTGAATTTTCAATACTACCTCGAATAGCGGAGGAGGTATCGTTTGCCATAGCAGAAGTCGATAAGCCAAGTGCAAAAATAACTGCACTTGAAATAAGTGAGAGACGTTGAGTGTTCATCGGTTATTCCTTGATTACGTTTTTAAGTGTTTACGAATTATTTTTTTTAGCAACCAAAAAACTTAACCAGTTGCTCTGTTTTTAATTTCGGATGAAATTAGACCAGATTTTTATTACACTTTCATTACATATTTTCAGAGTTTTTGAAATTCAAATAGTATCTGTTAGTGATTAAAAAGAAATCAACCAGAAAAGTATTTTAAAAAGCTTTAATAAACAACGGGATGCATCGTAAGCTTATGACTATCATTTATATTAATAACGAAGATGGCCTTTATATAAGATATTGTTATCTATAAACAGGTTTAAGGCTTTTTAGTTATAAGCTTAGTGAGCCAATTTAGATAAAAAACAGACCATAATAAACAATTAGCCATATATACATGGCCTTAAGCCAATTAATACTCATTATTTAACTAAATGTTTTTATATAGAGAAATTAAAAACATCAACTAAAGCACTAAAGTTCCCTTTCATATAAATGGCTAAACATTTATAGTAGAATTTCATTGAAAAATGGCATTTAGTGATTTAAATCAATGATAAAATAAAGATAAGTATAACAAACCATAAAAGTTAACTATTTGGTCAACAGATAGTATTAAAGTAAAATTATAATAACAATTTAACTTAAAAATGTTTTATTTATGCATTTTAAATATTGAGCAACTTAATGAAAAATAACAAAGAAATAAAAAAAACAGGGAATATTCGCGCACTAAGCCAGCACAAGATTTTAATAGCGGCTAGTACAGAATTTGTTTTACAAGGGTATAAAGGCGCTACGGTACAATCCATTGCCGATAGAGCAAGCCTACCTAAGGCTAATATACTTTATTATTTCAAGAATAAAGAAAATATATACCATGCCGTACTAGAACATACCCTACAAATGTGGGACGAAGGCATAGGTGATATAAATCCTGAAGACGGTCCTAAAGCAGCTATTGAAAAATTTATTGAAGCAAAAGTAAGGATGTCTTTTAAACACCCTGAATCTTCAAAGATATATGCCATGGAGATTATTCAAGGTGCACAACATTTGAAAGATTTTGCTCGTACCTATCAAAGAAAATGGGTGAGAGAGAAAGCACAACTATTCCAGCAATGGATAGATAATGGAGAAATGCGCGATGTTAACCCTACTCATTTAATTTTTCTTATTTGGTCAGCAACTCAACACTATGCCGATTTTGAAACACAAATTTTAACGATTATGAATAGAGCGGATTACGAAGATGAAGATGTTGAAGATGTCATCGCTTTTCTAACTGACATGATTTTACGTGGCTGCGGTTTACACTAACGTTGATATAATCATCGACACTTAACCTATTACTTAACATTAGCACTAACTTATATGAGTAGAACACAAGCACAGCCTCTTAAAATAGCAACATTTAATGTAAGTATGGAGGCTTTAAACTATCAGTCTGCGCTGAGTTCTGAGGCTCCTAATATTTCAAATAACACCCTGCAAATAGCCATAGACAGTGATCATCAACAAATTAAAAATATTGCAGAAATTATTCAGCGTAATAACCCAGACATTCTGTTACTGAATGAATTTGATAATCAAGATAATAGCAACAATAACCACCACCACGCCCTAAAGACTTTCATTAAACGTTATTTGAACAAAAGCCAAAATGGACAAAAAGAAATTGATTTTCCTTATTTTTATCAAGGACCCGTTAATACGGGTGTCAATTCAGGCTATGATCTAGATGGCGACGGTAAACAAGGTGTTTTGCCGGGTGATGGTTTTGGTTACGGACATTTTTCAGGTCACTTTGGTTTGGTACTCTTGTCAAAGTACCCAATTAATAGTGACGCTATTCGTACCTTCCAGTACTTTAAGTGGCGAGATATGCCTAACGCCCTGCAACCTTTAGATCCTAAAACCTCGACATCTTGGTTTAGTGATGAAGCTTGGCAAAACATGCGTTTATCTTCTAAATCTCATTGGGATATTCCGGTTGAGGTTAATGGGCAAGTCGTTCATATTTTAGCAAGCCACCCTACACCGCCGATATTTGATGGTCCAGAAAATAGAAATGGTAACCGTAATCATGATGAAATTCGTTTTTGGGATGATTACATTTCGCCAGAAAAATCAGCATACATTTACGATGACAAGGGTCAAAAAGGAGGTTTGAAATCCCTTGAACCTTTTGTTATTTTGGGTGATCTTAATGCATCTAATGTTGAGGGTGATGCGTTAAATTCGGCCATATCAAGCTTACTAAATAATGATAAAATTCAAGATGCATTACCCCAAAGCGAAGGGGGAAAACAGCACAGTAAAAATAACGAACATGCAAATTACCATACGGCCTCCTGGCGAATGAGAGCCGATTACGCGTTACCATCGAAATATGGATTAGTTATTGAAAAATCAGGTGTTTACTGGCCAACAGAAAATGAAGAGACTTTTAGGTTAATAAAAAACAGAGCAGCATCTTCCGATCACCGTATGGTATGGATTGACCTGTTACTGAAGACTAAAGAGTCATCTGAAATAATCACCAACCCTTATTAATTATTAACACTTATATAAGAAGATAAAAATGAAAAAACTCCTATCTGCTGTTAGCATTATACTTGCATTAACAGCCTGTCAAACGATTGATAATGACTCAACAGCAATGCTTTTAAATACAGAGACAGCTAAGAATATTCCTTCACCAAAAAATATCATTATGGTGATAGCTGATGGCATGGGTCCCGCTTATACAACATCGTACCGATACTTTAACGACGACCCAACAACTGACATTGTAGAAGAAACAGTATTTGACCGTTTACTTGTTGGCTCAGCTAGTACTTATCCGGCAAGTGTTTCTGGTGTTGTCACTGATTCCGCCGCTGGTGCTACTGCACTTGCCACGGGTTATAAAACTTACAACGGCGCAATTGCTTTAGACGTGAATAAAAACAGCGTTGAAACTGTACTTGAATTTGCCAGAAAACAAGGTAAAAAAACAGGTGTTGTCGTAACATCACAAATAAATCATGCGACCCCTGCTGGATATTTAACACATAATGAAAGCAGAAATAATTATAATGCTATTGCTGATAGCTATATAGATAACGGTATAAAAGCAGATGTCTATTTTGGGGGGGGCTGGAAATACTTTATACGTGAAGATAGAAATTTAATTGAAGAATTTAAAGCGTCAGGATTTCAGTATATTGATAACTACAACGCCTTAAACACGCTTAAAGCAGATATGCCTGTTATTGGTCTTTTTGATGATACTGGTTTACCGTCAGCCTTAGATGATAGTGACCCATATCGTTTATCCGCCATGACTAAAGTTGCAATTAAACAACTAGAAAATAGTAAAGGTTATTTTATGCTCGTTGAAGCTAGTCAAGTAGATTGGGCTGGTCACTCTAATGATATAGCAACGGCGATGGCTGAAATGTCAGATTTAGCTAAAACGATGGAGTACTTAGAAGAGTACGTAAAACAAAACCCTGATACGTTAGTTATATTAACAGCTGATCATAGTACGGGTGGTTTAACCGTTGGTGCACGTGGCAAGTATGAGTGGCACCCTGAAGTTTTACGCACAATGAAAAGTTCGCCAAGCACAATAGCTAAACAGTTAGCTAACAGCCAAATAACACAACAAGAATTAAGTAAATTGCTTAACTTCGATGTAACAAATAACGAAGTTGAACAAATTGAAGCGGCGAAAATATTTGCAGTTGAGGAAATTGCTACTTACAAATCACTTGATGAACAAGAAAAACTAAAGACTAAAGAGCCCACCATGAATAACATCATATCAAGTGCAATTAAAAACATTATAGATATTAGAACAAACACTGGCTGGACATCAGGCGGCCACACCGCAATTGATGTTCCTTTACATACACTAGGTAAAAGCAGTGAAGTCTTAAAGGGCAAGGTTGATAATACCGACGTAGCTAAACAAATATTTTTATTACTCGGTAAAAAGTAACCTCCACGTTAATAATATAACAACGGCTAATGAAAATTAGCCGTTTTTTTTGTGTTCAAAAACTACACTCCCTGCTATAAAACCTCTTTATCTCATCAATAAATATTTTATTGATTAAACGTTTATCCATACCTTTACTACCTTACTTTATGTGAATAATTCAGCTAGAAAGAGTCGCTAAAAATCCTTTGTTGTTTGTTAATCTCCCTCAAACAACTTAATCAAAGTAACCCCAACCCCCCTGTATTAGCTTCGTTAAAGCATTCTTGACTATCTATAACGATAAAATTTAACTCGTTATCACTTTCCTTATTTTCAAGGTGTCTAGTGCTAAGTGACCAATCACTTCGTAACACAGTTGGAGTTACTAGGGTTGTCCTCGCGGTAATCGCAGGAGTTACCGGGGTTACTAAGTGGTTAAGTAAGGAGTTATCAGGGTTGTTATGTTGTTGCTATTCGGGGTTACTGGAGTTACACTTAAGGGCGTTAATTAAAGAGGCAAAAACAATGAAATACCCTATCGCATTAAAGAAAATAATTGGCGTTGAAAACTACAAAACATACGTCCCTGACTTACCCGGTTGTGTAGGTAATGGTGAGAGTATTGATGTCTCTTTAAACAATATTAATGACAGCATCGCTGCACACCTTTCTATATTGGCCGAATATGGTGAAGCCATCCCACACGCTACAACGATTGAAAATCATCTAACAGCCTATCCAAATGTTATTTGGTGTATTCTTGATATCGATATAACACCCTATTTAGGGAAAAGTCATAAAATCAATGTCACCTTACCGGAGTTGTTGATTAAACAAATTGATAACCGAGTCAGTAAGTCTTCAACTTATAAAACACGTTCCGGCTTTATCGCAAGCGCGTGTATCAGTGAGTTAAATAAATAAGAGTTTTCCCTGAATTATTATTTATAAATTATGGAAAAATAAGAAAGAGTAAGACTTAACAAGGTTCATGGTGATAAACACTGCAAGATTAGTTGTGAGGATTGTTAAAGGGAGTGCATTAAATTGATAATAGTCTTTTATCGTTAGACTTTTTTCGTAAGGATAAAAGCCTGATAATTATCTATTAATAAACCAAGCAATAAATCAGATAAGGCACTCACTTATTGCTTGTTCTATCTATAATTTAAAGTAAAACTAGTCGCTAAAGCCGTGCCGTTATCGACGATACATTAACGTTTGAACTGGCTTTATTGATATCTGTTTCAAAACCGAGTTGAGCAATCATTGGAATTGGAATAAGTGTTTTGAGTTCAGCTATATTTTCAGCGAGATAATTCATTGGCTCAACGCAGTTTGCTACCCAACCAATACAATCAAGACCATCGGCAACTATCGCTTCATAGGTGAGAACCGCATGATTTAAACACCCTAGTTTCATATTCACCACCAATATTACCTGCTGTTTTGTCTGCTGTACGAACTCAGATAAAAACCTACCTTTACCTAAAGGTAGTCGCCATCCCCCTGCACCTTCAGTGATAACAATATCGCAAGCCCTAGCAATAATTCGCTCGTAACCCGCATTTATATCAGCGAGTTTAATGTCAACATTCATTAAATTAGCGGCGATGTGTGGTGCTATTGCCGGTTCAAATGCAATAGGGTTAATTTCACTAATACCTTGTCCACAGTTTGCTTGCTGCAACAATAATTGTGCATCTTCATTGACCAGTATTTCACCCTGCGCTGTATGCTTAAGCTCACACCCTGCAGATATAGGTTTAAATACAGCAACTTGATAATCTTTTTTAACTAAGGCTGCGGTGAGTATTTGCGCAAAATAGGTTTTTCCAGCATCAGTATCTGTGGCAGTAATAAAAATTTTAAGCATTTAATTTTACCATAATTGCAGAATACACCTTATAAGTCGCCGGATAAATACCACTAGGCTCTTGAAAGTCTTGATAGCAATTAGTCATCTTTTGCCATTTATCTTTACCCGCTAAACCCTTGCCTTGCTGTTTAGGGACATGGTTTGCGCCTAGCCCTTTCAACTCTCGCGCTAGATGTATAACATTTTGATATTCTAATACTAAGTCTTGAGTTTTTTGTTCAAGTAATTTACATGAGGCCTTATCAAAAATAGCTTTTAGGTTTGCATCTGTTTTAAAGTCAATCACGTGCTGTTCATCATCGACTTGTGCCCAAGATGATTTTAACTCATGTAATGTGCCATCGAGTAAGGTGGAAAATATAAACAATCCTCCTGGTTTGAGCACGCGTAATATTTCTTCAATAATATCATCGAGTGGATCACACCACTGAATAACCAAATTAGAATAAATAACATCAATTGTGTTGGCTTTAAAAGGCAGGTAATACGCATCAGCTTCTAACCAGCAGATTTCCTTACTGCGGTTTTCTTGAGCAAAAGACAGCATTTTAGCGGAGATATCAACGCCAATAGTTTGTTGAAATTTACTGGCAAGAATGTCAGTAAAAAAACCGGTACCTGAGCCTAAGTCGACGACAGTTAGATCTGAACGGTTGGGTAATAAAGACATTAAGTGCTTACCCGTATAGCGTTGTAATCGAGATGAAATATCATACGACTGACTCGCTAAGCCAAATGACTTGGCTATTTTAATTCTGTTTAACACTTCAGGCATTAACGTAAAACCTCATTCAAACAATTAGCTAAGTATTTGATATCACATTCTTTATGGTTAGCTGTAATGGTAACGCGTAACCTTGAGCTGTTTTTAGCAACCGTTGGTGGGCGTATCGCGGTTAGCCAAATACCTCTGTTTTTCAAATGTTGACATATTTCTAGTGTTCTTTTTTCGCTGCCAATAACAATAGCGTGAATAGAAGAGGATGACGGAATTATTGTTATTTGACTATCAAGTTTATTTGATAAAAGCGCGCTCAATTCAAAAATATTATCTCTACGCCAAGACTCTTTTTGAGCAAGCTTGATACTGGTTTTTGTCGCCCAAGCAACGGCGGGGGAAATCGCGGTTGAATAAATATAATGACGAGAAAAATTGACTAAGTAATCATAAACATCTTCATCACAAGCGATAAATGCACCACTAGTGGCTAAAGCTTTGCCAAAAGTTGCCATTACTATATCGACCTGACCAAAGCTACTACTGCCCTGACCGGCATGACCAATAATTCCAATACTGTGTGCATCATCCATGTAAAGCATAGCTTGTTGCTGCTGAGCAATCATAATTAACTGGCTAACGTCTGCGCGATCGCCATCCATGCTAAAAATACCTTCAGAAATAATCAGTTTATTGTCAACAGGACTTTTCGCTAAATATTGTTCAAGTTGCTGATGATTATTGTGTAAATATCGCTTCACGGAAGCTTCACTAGCCAAAGCACCATCAATTAAAGAAGCGTGACTTAACTTGTCTAGAAAAAATTGGCAGTCTTTTTTACCCAAGGCTTGTAATACACCGGAATTAGCTGCAAAACCACTGCTATAAAGTAAGCACCGTGGTTTATTTAACCACTGACAAACTTCATCTTCTAAAGCTTGGTGTGCATAATGAAAACCGGTTATTAAACTGGAAGCACTTGCGCAACTGCCGTATTTATCGACACCTTCTTGCCAGGCTTTATTTATTGAAGGGTGATGATTTAAGCCGAGATAATCATTAGAAGAAAAATTTAAATAGCGTTTTCCTGCAACAACCACCTCTCGGCCATTTTGCTCGCTTATACATTGGCGTTGGCGATATTGTGATTTTTCTTTTTGCTGAGCGACTTGCTCAGCAATAAAGTTAAAAGACATAAATTTCAGCTTGGCTCTTGATCAGTAAATAAACGTTAAAGCGCAGCGTCGTAAAAAAGTTCTTTATTTTGCTGATTGACAACGGCAGTCGTTATTTTTTGCTCAGTCTCAATATCATCGGTGGCCACTGTTTCAGTATTAATGCCCAATTTTGCAAATAACTGCATATCTTTATTGGCTTCAGGGTTGCCTGTAGTTAACAACTTACAACCGTAGAATATTGAGTTGGCACCGGCTAAGAAACACATTGCTTGCATTTGTTCGTTCATTGCATCGCGCCCAGCTGATAAACGCACATGGCTTTTAGGCATCATAATACGTGCAACCGCTATACAACGAACAAAATCAAAAGCTTCTAAATCGTCAACATCTGCGAGTGGTGTTCCGGCAATTTTTACCAGCATATTAATTGGAACACTTTCAGGATGTTTAGGTAAGTTAGCCAATTGTGCTAAAAATGACGCTCTGTCTTGAGCATTTTCGCCTAAACCAACAATACCACCACTACAAACTTTCATTCCCGAATCACGGACGTTTTGCAGTGTATCTAATCGGTCTTGATAGCTGCGTGTGGTAATAATAGAGTTATAATGTTCAGGAGAAGTATCTAAGTTGTGGTTATAATAATCTAACCCAGCTTCTTGTAATTCATCGGCTTGACCTCCGTTAATCATGCCTAATGTCATACAGGTTTCTAAGCCAAGTGCTTTAACACCTTTGACCATCTCTAACACAAAGGGCATATCACGAGCTTTTGGATTTCTCCAACCTGCCCCCATACAAAAACGCGTTGACCCTTGGTCTTTCGCTACCTTTGCTGCTTCTAATACTTTTTCAACTTCCATCAAACGTTCTTTTTGAACATCAGTATTATAGCGTGCACTTTGCGAGCAATATTTACAATCTTCAGGACAAGCACCTGTTTTGATTGACAATAAGGTACTAACTTGTACTTCATTAGGATTAAAGTGTTCACGATGAACGGTTTGAGCTTGAAACATAAGGTCACTAAAAGGTCGAGCAAACAATGCTTCCACTTCTGCTATTGACCAATCATGACGAGGTATATTCGTTTGTGACATGTGAAACCTTTACTGTAAAATGTAAATGTGAAAATTGCATCGCTAAATATTAGCAGGTAATCTATACGCCAGTCATTAATTGTCAACATAAAAAACATTGCAAGCTTTACATATGAACAAAAAACATACAGATTTAATCGATTTTGATAAGAAACATGTTTGGCATCCCTACACATCGATGTCAAACCCTCTGCCCTCATACTTAGTTGAATCGGCCAAGGGCGTTTATATAAAGTTAGCTACGGGTGAAGAACTTGTTGATGGTATGTCGTCCTGGTGGTCTGTTTTACACGGATACAATCATCCAAAGTTAAATCAGGCGCTTGTTGATCAAACACAAAAGATGGCACATGTTATGTTTGGGGGCCTAACGCATGAACCCGCTATTAACTTGTGTAAGAAGCTCATTGAGATCACACCAGAGCCGCTACAAAAAGTTTTTTTATCAGACTCTGGCTCTGTATCGGTAGAAGTTGCCATAAAAATGTCATTACAGTATTGGCACAGTCAGGGCAAAAGTGAGAAGCATAAATTATTGACCGTTAAAAATGGTTATCATGGTGATACTTTTGCCGCAATGTCGGTATGCGATCCTGTTAATGGTATGCACCAAATTTTTGAAAGTGTATTAATGAAAAACATTTTCGCTCCTGCGCCACAGTGTGATTTTTATCAACCTTGGGATAACGCTGAGTTAGCGCCCTTAAAAGCCTTATTTGCACAACACCATAATGATATTGCCGCCTTTATTATTGAACCTATTGTCCAAGGTGCTGGTGGTATGCGCTTTTATCATCCTGAGTATTTAAAAGCTTGTCGCGCCTTATGTACGCAATATCAGGTGTTATTTATTGTTGATGAAATTGCTACGGGTTTAGGCCGTACAGGAAAATTGTTTGCTTGTCATTGGGCGGATATAAGTCCTGACATTATGTGTTTAGGAAAAACCCTGACCGGCGGTTATATGACCCTGGCAGCAACTTTGTGTACGCAAGAAATCGCAAAGACCATCAGTGATGGAGAAGCCGGATGTTTTATGCACGGCCCAACGTTTATGGCTAATCCGCTGGCTTGTGCGGTTGCAAATGCAAGTCTAGAGCTTTTGGCAACAGGAGAATGGCAACAGCAAGTGAGTTTTATTGAAGATTATTTAACGCGACACTTATTAGTGTTAAATCAACATTCAAGAGTAAAAAATGCCCGCGTCTTAGGCGGTATAGGTGTGGTAGAAACAAGGGTTGCGGTTAATATGGCAAAGATACAAAAAAGATTTGTTGAATTGGGTGTCTGGATCAGACCGTTTGGCAAGCTTATTTATATTATGCCGCCCTTTATTAGTGATGAACGGGCTTTAGCGAAACTTGTTAAGGCGATAAGCACGGTACTCGATGAGCAGCAGTGTTTTGAAGATTAACCGACACAGATTTGCTGTTAGGTAAAACGGCGTAGAATTATTAATAATCTTACGCCAAGTTAAGTTTCACTAATATATAGATGACCCAAGCAACCGTTATCGTTAGTAGCAGAACGATATTAAAATGCTTACTGTCTTGTTCTCTTCTAGTGCGATAGTGATCGACAACCAAACAAAGGTAACTACAAAGTGCACTTACCCAAAGCACGATATATAAATAGCCCGTTAATGGCGTTAACCAAAATTGCCTTATTTCGATATTTCTAAAGCGCAATAAACCATAATCTTGCTCTGGTGCAGCATAATAAGACATAACAATAGCAAAAATGAATAATATCCATCCGCTTAATGCCAAAGTTCGGCTTAAGAGAACCCAAAAATCTGTTGAATGTCGCCTGTTTTTTAATCCCAATATCATTGATTCAAACCCTCTAAAGTCAATATTACTGTTTTTTGTTTTTATATAGACCGGATCAGCAACTTTTACTTGTTAAACACCGCAGTAAAGGTAACATATCACACCTTAAAGTTAGTGCAAATAAATTCAGTATTCTACACTGGGTCTGTGCACCGACAAAATCTATGACAATAATTAAATAAAGAAAAGAGGTTGATAATGTCAGTTATCTCAATCACTGATGTACTTGCTGGTAAGTACCCAGTAAGTGAAGCAGTTACAGTACACGGATGGATCCGCACTCGCCGTGATTCTAAAGCAGGTATTTCATTCCTAGCGGTTCATGATGGATCATGTTTTGATGCGATTCAAGCTATCGCACCCAGTGATCTCGATAATTATCAATCAGAAATATTAAAATTGACTACGGGTGCTTCAGTTAAAGTCACCGGTATTTTGGTTGAGTCTCCGGGCCAAGGCCAATCTTTTGAAATTCAAGCAACTAAAGTAGAGATACTTGGTTTGGTTGATGATCCTGATACCTATCCTATGGCAGCAAAACGTCACAGCATTGAATTTTTACGAGAGCAAGCACATCTTCGTGCTCGTACTAATATGGGCGGAGCTGTTGCTCGTGTTCGTAATACGTTAGCTCAAGCGGTACATCGCTTTTTACACAGTAAAGGTTACTTTTGGATCAGCACGCCGTTAATTACTGGCTCAGATTGTGAAGGCGCTGGCGAAATGTTCCGTGTTAGTACGCTTGATATGGAAAACTTACCTCGCACCGATAAAGGTAATGTTGACTACGCTAAAGATTTTTTTGGTAAAGAAACTTTCTTAACCGTTTCAGGTCAATTGAACGTTGAGACTTATGCATGTGCCCTTTCAAAAGTTTATACTTTTGGACCGACCTTCCGTGCTGAAAATTCTAACACAACACGTCATCTTGCAGAATTTTGGATGATTGAACCAGAAATCGCTTTCGCTGATTTGTCTGATGCTGCTGACCTCGCAGAAGAAATGCTGAAATATGTCTTCCAAGCTGTGCTTGATGAACGTAGTGATGACATGAATTTCTTCCAACAACGCATTGATAAAACAGTTATTGACCGTATGAATTCTGTTATTAATAATGATTTTGTCCGTTTAGATTACACTGACGCTATTACAATATTAGAAAATTGTGATAAGAAATTTGAAAACAAAGTGGCTTGGGGTGTTGATCTTAATTCAGAGCACGAGCGTTACTTAGCCGAAGAACATTTTAATGGCCCAGTCGTGTTACAAAATTACCCTAAAGATATTAAATCATTTTACATGCGCTTAAATGATGATGGCAAAACCGTTGCTGCTATGGATATTTTAGCACCAGGTATTGGCGAAATCATTGGTGGTAGCCAACGTGAAGAACGTCTTGATGTACTTGATGCGCGTTTAGCCGAAATGAATTTAAACCAAGATGATTACAGTTGGTATCGCGATTTACGTCGTTACGGCACTGTTCCTCATTCAGGTTTTGGTTTAGGTTTTGAGCGTTTAGTGGCTTATGCTACCGGTATGCAAAACGTTCGTGACGTAATTCCTTTCCCAAGAACGCCAAACAACGCTGCGTTCTAGGCTAAGAATAATAATCCCATAAAAAAACCTCATTATTGAGGTTTTTTTATGGGTGAAATATCTGGTTTACTCAGTAAGTTCTTTTACCATAAAATATTTACAGCCTGTTTTTGGATAATTTTCTTGTACCCATTTTGTTTGATAACCTTGCTTTTCATAAAATGGCATTGCTTGAAAGTTCAGAGTATCAAGCATACTTAACGTACATCCCCTCGCCACTGCTGCAGTTTCAAGTTGTGCTAATATCTTAACACCCATTTTTTTACCACGAAGTGACTCGTCAACCCACAGCGTATTAATTAACAGCCAATTACCAAAGGTGCGTGCGGATGAACCAGCAATAATGTTACCTAGTTCGTCCTTTATTTGAATAGCTAATGGCTTTCGTTCGCTTACTTCCCAGTGAGCCCAATTGAAATCTGCAATTTTTTTATCTAAAAAATCTATTAGTGCTTGCTCAGGCGCATCCAAAATTTCAATATTCATCGCTCCCCCCCTTTATTTTACAAATATGAAACATGAGACGTTAAGCTTTTAGCGGGTTTAATAGGACGATCGTTTTCGGCGGTGCCTATGTAAATAAATCCTATAATATCATCGTCTTGGTCTATTCCTAAACCACGTTTTACTGATGAATCGTAGCTAAAATCACCCGTTCGCCACACAGCGCCATAACCTAAACTAAAGGCAGCCATTTGCATAGCATGGGCACAACAACCTGCTGCGATTGCTTGTTCAAATTTAGGCACTTTGTCGTGCGCTTGATACCGCGTGCTAACAACGATAATTAACGGTGCACGATACGGCATATTTTTGGCTTTTTGTATTTTAGCTTCAGTAAACTGATGAACTTTAGCGACATCTTCAAATATCTGGCTTAACTTATCTAACCCTTGTTCTTTAACAAGGGTAAAAAACCATGGTGATAAACAACCGTGATCAGGAACACGCATTCCAGCGTTCAATATAAATTCAACATCGCTAGCAACAGGGGCTGGTGATATTAACCTAGGATTAGATTGTCGTTTTAATAATAATTCTTTGGCATTCATTAATTATAAAGACTCATGGGTAGTTTCAATACTAAGGATTATATACCCGTTATCCTTCAAAGTGCACGCGGATCCCTACATCTTGTTTAATAAACAACATAGATAATAATCAATACGGGTCAACAGACCTGCACAAAAAATCAAAGGCGTAACATATAATGAAAAAAGTTCGCTAATAACACATTTATTTACTAATCAGACTACATAAGTGATCAATAATTAAGTAGCATAGCCAGTAATTACAATTACATACTAACTGTGCCGGATATTATGACAGAACCCACATCGTTACCTAATGCTCCTGTAAAGCAAAGTGCTTTAAAACGAGTTACTTTAAAATTTTTTAGTTTATTAAATTCATTTAGAAAAATAATTATTAATGTTGTTTTTTTTCTGGTTTTATTTTTATTTATCGCGGCACTTGGCAGCGATGATGACAAGATCGTTGTTCCTAACAATACAGCCTTAGTGTTAAATCTTACTGGAGATATCGTTGAACAAAAGAATGCGATTGACCCGATGGATGCTTTAATATCAGAAGCCTTAGAAGAAAAAGAAAAAAACCCAGAAGTTTTACTTAGCGACTTATTGAATGTCATTGAAAGAGCAAAAAATGACAGCCGTATAGAAATGATCGTATTACAGCTTCAAGGACTTAACAGCACGGGTTTAAGTAAATTACAAGACATTGCCCAAGCTTTAGAGACGTTTAAAGCTGCTGGTAAAAAAATAATTGCTGTTGGCGATCAATATTCTCAAGACCAATATTACTTGGCAAGCTCTGCTGATGAAGTATGGCTCAATCCTCGTGGTTGGTTGTTACTTGACGGTTATGGCCGTTATCAACTTTATTTTAAATCTGCATTAGATAAGCTCTCTATTAGCCAACATATATTTCGAGTCGGTACCTATAAATCTGCTGTAGAACCATACATGCGCGACGATATGTCAGCGGCGGCTAAAGAAGCCAACAAATTATGGTTAACTGATTTATGGTCACAATATAAAAGTGATGTCGCAAGCAACCGAAAATTTTCGATTGATAATTTTGATGAAAATGCTGATGTTTTAGTGGCAAAACTTGAGCAAGCTGATGGTAATATTGCGCAGTATGCTTTAGATAATCTTTGGGTTGACGCGTTAAAAAATCGTCAAGAGATGAAGCTGTCTTTGATTAAACTTGTTGGAAAAAATTCAGCCGGTGATAGCTATAATCATATTAGTTTCAAACATTATTTGTCTGCCACTAAACCTATGTATCCAATGGTTAACCCAAATACCGATAAAGTCGCCGTTATTGTTGCTAAGGGGACTATTTTAGATGGTCGCCAAAAGCCAGGAACCATTGGCGGGGATAGTACAGCATCACTATTAAGAGAAGCGCGTTTAAACAATAAGGTGAAAGCGGTAGTTCTTCGTGTCGATAGCCCGGGTGGAAGTGCTTATGCCTCTGAAATTATTCGTCAAGAAATTGAACTGATCAAGTTAGCAGGAAAACCTGTTGTTGCTTCAATGGGAACTTATGCCGCTTCTGGGGGCTATTGGATATCGGCACCTGCTGATAAAATAATAGCTTCTCCAGCAACGATCACCGGCTCAATTGGTATTTATGGATTTTTCATGACCTTTGAGAATTCATTAAGCAAACTAGGTGTTTACACTGATGGCGTTGGTACCACTGATATAGCCGGATTTGGTGTAACCCGCCCACTGACTGATGGCATGGCAAGAGTATTTCAATTAAATATTAATAGAGGCTATCAAGACTTCATTGGCCTTGTCGCTGAAAATAGAAATATGAGCCTTGAGCAAGTTGATAGTATAGCCCAAGGACGTGTCTGGTCAGGTGCAAAAGCGAAAGAGTTAGGGCTTGTTGATGAGTTAGGCAACTTAACGACCGCTATTAATGCAGCAGCAGAATTAGCCGAGTTAGCAACGTTTGAAACCTTATTGATTGAAATAGAACAAACGCCAAAAGATCTTTTCCTGCAAGGGTTATTAGGTCAAGCGAAGACTTTCTTTCCTGAAACTGAAATAATGACTCTAAGCAATACGGATAAATTATTTTTAGAAATGAAAGCACAGCTATCTCACCTCAACATACTTAATGATCCGCAAGGGGTTTACTCCTTATGTATGACCTGTGAAATTAATTAGTTCGCAGTGACCTAAATCGCTTTGTTATATTCACATGGAAGTGAATAGAGAACAATATTTAACAAGCGCACGTGATTATCAGACCAAACGACAAGATAGTAATAATTCTAAGGTAACAGCATGAAAAAACGCATTTATATCGCCTACACTGGCGGTACCATCGGCATGAAAAACAGCGGCCAAGGTTGTGTTCCGGTAAAAGGACATTTAACCGAGTCAATTAATGGTACGCCTGATTTTCATCGACAAGAGATGCCTGACTTTACCATTAATGAATATTCACCATTAATTGATTCATCAAATATGACGCCGCAAGATTGGCAACGTATTGCCGATGATATAAAAGCTAATTACGATAATTACGATGGCTTTGTTGTTCTTCATGGTACAGATACCATGGCTTATACCAGCTCTGCGCTTTCGTTTATGTTTGAAAATTTATCTAAACCTGTCATTGTTACCGGCTCACAAATTCCGTTAAGCCAATTACGCTCAGACGGACAAGTAAATCTGTTAAATTCACTTTATATTGCGGCAAACTACCCCATTAATGAAGTGGGCTTGTATTTTAATAATAAATTATACCGGGGTAACCGTTGCATTAAAGCTTACGCTGATGGTTTTAACGCTTTTGATTCCCCCAATATGTCGCCACTTCTCGAAGCTGGAATTAATATTAAGCTCCTTGAAGGTAAACTCAACGTTGCTGTTACCCAACCATTCTCGGTCGCACAAATAACACCACAACCGATAGGTGTTGTTCATTTGTACCCAGGGATTTCTAGTGAACTAGTCGCCAATATTATCAAGCAACCGGTAAAAGCGTTAATTATTCGCAGTTATGGCGTCGGTAATGCGCCACAAGATGAACAGCTACTTGCTTGTTTAACGCAAGCTTATCATCAAGGAATTGTCGTGGTAAATTGTAGCCAATGTATAAAAGGGACTGTGAATATGGAAGGTTATGCAACGGGCGTCGCATTAAGTAAATGTGGTGTTGTCGGTGGTGGTGATATGACGCTAGAAGCAACATTAACTAAACTACATTACTTACTCAGTAAAGAATTAGCTCAAGCTGAAATTTGTCGTCTTTTACAAGAAAATCTCCGTGGTGAACTCACGACTCATTAAACCATTACGCTCTGGTTGCTATGATTAAGAAACATGGCAGCCTTATTTATCTCTCCTATACTGCCAAATCACCCCTAGCCCAAACAAAGAATATAAAACATTTAAAATCAACAACTTAGAACAACACCGGTACTTATACTCGTCGATTTACAAGGATTATCCTTTAAATAAACAGTTACGCGTTACCGGTGATCGGGATAAAATCAACATTAAATATAATAGTAGCCCGTTTTTACTCTCCTTAAAAAACTGGCAATATTTAGTAAACACCAGAAAAGGAAAAGCCACTAAATAATCAGTGGCTTTGGGCTATTGTTAAGTATAATTAATGAAATAAACTCACATTCAACTCATATAAAACTTATGTTACATTAACAGTAAATAGGTTTAACTCTGGCCAGTAATGGTAAATCATTTGCAGATAACGCCCCTAATTTTAACCATTCAATAAGCGATTTAGTTAAATCGATAGATTGCCCTGACAACATTTGATTTTGTAATAATTGTACCTGTACTTGCATCCGCTCGGCTTTAAATTCTGCAGGTGACTCTTTACTTGCTAAAATTTCGAGTTCAAGGGTTTTGTTACTTCGGTCAATCAGTTTGCTGTTTTGATAACACTCTTGTAAACGTTTCTGCCAAACATTGGGTAAATCTACCAGTGTTTCAGAAAAATCTGCTGCCGTTTCCGGTTTATTAGTAGCTAAACTTTCTAAGCAATCGAAAACAAGTTGCCAAGTCTTGGCCTTTTTGTTTTCTGTCATTTGCATGAGTTGTTGAGATATTTGCGCAAGTAATTTTTCAGCTAAGGTTACGGCACTTCTTATTACCGGACGTTGACTGGTAATTTTTACACGTAATTCTTCAATACTTACTTGTAAGCTTAATAACGCTGTTTCTGATATATCCGCGACTAGTTGTTGCTGATAGCTTTGTAATTGTTGTGATAATTCAATTTGTTGATTTTCACGGTTCGATTGTTCAAGCAACTTAGCTTCATCACGCTTTGAAAATAGCTGGTCATTCACTTTTCTAAATTTTTGCCAAAGCTGATTCTCTTCACGTTGACCGCTGTAGCCAATGGCTTGCCATTGTGTTTGCAGTTTTTTAACACTCTCAATTGCAGAGAAAACGTCATCGTCGTTCAATGCTTGAGTAACTTGAGCAATCAATAGGTTTTTGCTATCACTGTTACGTTGATGATAATTTCTTAATTCAGCTTTAACGGGTTGTAAGCTCGCCGTAAACGATTGACTAAGTAAGTTGAATTTAGTTTTATCAACCTGCCCCGCGTTTTGCCATTGCTGTATTAATTTATTGAGTGTTGCATCAGTAAACTTCCAATCGATGGCTTCATTATCAATGCCTTCATTGAGTTTTGCAGAAAAGTCGTCGGCAAAGCTTTGCGCTTTACTAATAAGTTGTTGGCGAGATTCAAGATGTAGTTCACGTAACTTTTCTTGTTCTGCATAAAATAACCGACATGGAGCAAAAGCTTGTTCGCAAAGTGCGTTGAATTGGTAATTTAACTCTTTTTCAATTGATTCTTCAGCATGTCCAAGTGAATTCCACGTAACACGAAATTGTTTAACTTTTGCTGCTTGCTCATTGGGGTTATCAATTGGCTGATCAACGAGTAACTTAATATCCACAAGTAACTGCTGTTTTCTAGGCGTAGCAATAGATTGCTCTAAATCACTTAATTCGGCAATTTTATCTGCTATATCATCAAAGTCACGTTGAACTCGTGACTTTTGCTCTTCTGATAAACCATCAAAATGTTTTTTAGCTTTTTTGAAAACACCAAAAGCCGCATTGTACTTACCCGTCATTATTAAGCGCTTTACGTCAGCAACTTTTTTCTGGCATTGTGATAAGAGTAAGCCTTGTTCTTTAATTAACGATTTTAGCCCTTGCTGCCATTGTTGTTTTATTTCTTTAAAGGCGTCAACAATAGATTGTGGTAATACCCCTGCCGCTTTTAGCTCAACAGTTTTCCATTCTTGTAGCCACTGATCGAACAGAGGTTTACGAAGGTTCAATTCTTCAATGTTTTTAGGTAAAGCTACTTGTGATATTTTTGAAATTAGATGGGTTGCATCACTCACCGATTGTGCAATCTCAGGCAATTGAGCCAGTTTTTTTGCTTGGGCTTTTACTAAAGCAATAAAGTGTTGTTGTTCTTTACTGTTTAATATTGAAGAGGTTATTTCTCCACGTAATTGTTCAAGTTTATCTTGATACTCAGCTTCATCAAGGTCACCACTTTCAAAAATTGTTGTGGTAAGCTTTTTACTCATTTCATTAAGGGCACTATTAAAATGCTCATTAGCCAAACGTTTGTCTGCCACTAATTTTTCAGCAATGATTTCTTGTTGATGGGCTTCATGTAACGGAGAAAAATGTTTAATGAGTTGGCTATTAATGATTTTATACTTGTCTGTAAAGTTTTCAGCTTCTGGCGAAGAGAGACAAGAGAAGTCTTGATAATAGTTTTGCCACTGCGTTTCTAATTCAGCTTGTTTTTCTTTGAGTTGCAGATAATCATTGACCTCTTTCAAAGCAAGTAACTTTGCTAAAACTAACTGAACACCTTTTTTAATTTTGTCAGGTTGTTCTGCCAACTCGTGTAAATGTTGTAACTGTTGCTCAATATTAGTTTTTATTTTTTCATTACATGATTTTTTAAGTAATTTATCTAATACATCAAGAGGCAATACTTGTTTGAGTAAATAAGCTTGTACGACTTCATCTTGCTTATGGGTAAAAATTGAATGGGTTAACGATGGTTTATTAATTTTTTCAAATAAAGCGATAACAACATCGGCTTGTGTTTCATTTTGTAACCATAGTTCCAAGGACGGTAACTTATCATTGCTTTTCAATAAGATTAATTTGTCTTGATTACTGATCGTTATTTCGTGCTGGCCAAGCAGAATCTTTTCTACTTGCTTAAGACAATATTCACGGACTTTTTTATTATCGTTGTCGATACTGTTTCTATGCCAAACAGTAAAATCAGCCATTTTAATGAGAGCAGCGCGGCGCACTAATTCGTTAGGGTCTGTTTGTGCAAGATTTGTTAATATAACTAAGTCATCGGGATTGCTAAGTAATAAATCTTCACTGATTGCCGTTAACCGAACATTGTGTTCTTTACTTTGCCATTTTGCTTTGAAAAATTTAGAAAAAATCATAAATCGGAAAACCTTGCAATATTATTGTCTGGGTTGTTTTTAAGATCAGCGAACTCGCTTTTCAACTGGCGTTTAGTTTTATCTACGATAAGTCCATCTGCGCCAACGCTTAAGATTTGATCTGAATTTAAATGTCTTGATTGATAAGCCATGGTAATTTGCAGCGCTGATGTTTTTTGTGCTGTATCAACTATAGTTCCCTCTGGCCATTTGCCCGTTTCAGCGGCACACTTTAAGCGCAAGTACATTTCTTCTGACATATCGTCTACTAATGAAATAATATCCATTGTTATATTTACAGCCTTTGTTTCTTAATTCTTACGAGAAAAGTTAATGTTAATTTCGGTATTTAAGCATCAGCAAACGAATGCGAGTTGCAATATACCAAATAAAGCCAACCACTGCCGCACCAATACTTATAAAATATTGCCATGTGCCCTGCTGTGCGTCTTGCCAATACAAAAATAGAAAACCACCACAAAAAAGTAACATAGCGATAAATGAGTGATTCATCAGTTTTTGGGATTGATCTATTTTGCTCAATTTTTTCATTGATGCTATTTGACTGGCATCAACTTTGGTCAAATCGATTTCACAATGAGAGCAAAACTTCGCTTTGTCAGATATCTTTTTCTTACAGTTTGGGCAATTAATTACAGCCATAGGAAGATAACGCTCCATAAAATAATTAGTGTTAATATTCTACCTAAATTTAAGCAAAAAAAAACGTCCTATTGGACGTTTTTTAAAGTAATTTTACTTTTATTGCAAATTAATAAAAGTAAATCAATTATAAATAAAATTACTTGTTTTTATTAAAACGATCTTCCCAGAATTTAGCTTTTTCAATACCAAGCTTTTTAGGGTCAAAGGTAAATTTTGTCACCCCTAATTTCTGCTGACGTTCATAATCTTTTAGTGCTTTAATCGCGGGCTTAGCCATAAAGAAGATGGCGATAAGTGCAAAAATATTCAACCAAGCCATTAACCCAACACCAATATCACCAAGACTCCAAGCAGCACTAGGTTCTGCAACAGTACCGTAAAAGACTGCTGACATTAGCACCACTTTAAGGAGGAATCTAAGTGCCGGCATTTTAATTGTTTTATTAATATAAGAAACATTATTTTCCGCGATAAAGTAATAAGCTAGTACCGTTGTAAAGGCAAAGAAAAACAAAGCAATAGCAATAAAGGGTTTACCAAAACCGGTTAAAACACTATCGACCGCAATTTGCGTAAAAGCAGGACCACTAATAACAACGTCACTGGCTAAGTTACTAACAACAAAACTAGTCGCGCCTTCTGGCATAACATTATACGACTGTGTGATTAAGATCATAAACGCAGTAGCAGAACAAACAAATAAGGTGTCAATATAAACTGAGAAGGCTTGCACTAATCCTTGTTGCGCTGGATGTTCAACTTCTGCAGCAGCAGCAGCATGTGGTCCAGTACCTTGTCCGGCTTCATTTGAATAAACTCCGCGTTTAACACCCCAACCAATTGCTGCACCAAACCCCGCCATTGGCGTAAAAGCATCGGTAATAATTAGCATAAAGACACCAGGTAGCTGATCAATATGCAATGCTATGATAGTACACGCAATGATAATGTAAGCAAGCGCCATAAAAGGCACCACAATTTGGGTAAAGTTAGCAATACGCTTAACACCACCAAAAATGATAAAACCAAGTAATAAAACAATAAATACTGCTGCATATACTTTCGTTAAAGGTAAGTCGCCCATAAAAGAGCTAACTGAACCACCGGCACCAAACACATTGACCATAGCATCACCGATGCCGTTTGATTGCACAACAGGTAATAAAACACCACAGGCAAGAATAGTTGATAAAGCAAATATCCAAGCATACCATTTTTGACCTAAGGCTTTTTCAATGTAGTAAGCTGGGCCACCACGGTACTGACCGTCCTCTTCTTCTTTATAAATTTGAGCATTAGTTGATTCGATATAAGCCGTTGCTGCGCCTAAAAAGGCAACCACCCACATCCAAAATACCGCGCCAGGTCCACCAAAACCAATGGCAGCGGCAACCCCTGCAATATTACCAGTACCAACACGTCCAGATAAAGACACCGCTAATGCTTGAAAAGATGAGATACCCTTTTCTGAGCTTTTACCCGAAAGCAATAGGCGAAACATTTCTCTAAAATGACGTACTTGCGCAAATCGCGTTAAAACAGAGAAAAAGACCCCCGTTCCTAAACAGAGATAAATTAAGTACGGGCTCCAAATATAGCCGTTAATGGTATTTACAATCGCTTCCACATGACACTCCAGATTTATTATTATTATTATTTAATTTGTTGTTCGACGGTTGAGGGCCGCTAATCATTTAAGTGCAACTTGATATAGCACTTAAACGATCATCGAACTTCAATTATTGATTTTAGATAGGTTTAGCGTAAATCATCAACAACATGATAAATAGCTGTTAAAAAGTCACGACCAAATAAGCTACTACGCGTGTCTGACCAACCGACACTGCGGTCTGGTAATAAGTCATTATCTTTAAAAGGCATTTCTACGGTATAAGACAAACATTTGAAGTTATTACCCACCCAATTAGCACCCACAGTTAAGTTAGCTTGGCCGGGTTCATCTTTATCATATCCTTTGTCATCTTGAAACTCAGGAGTTACCGCTAGAAGAATGGCTTTGAATTTTTCTTCTAAGGCTTGATGTTTAGCGTCATATGCGGGGACACCTTCACAGCCAGCAACAAAGTTAAACGGTAGAGCTTCATCGCCATGAATATCAAGAAACATGTCAACACCGGTAGCTAACATTTTCTCACGCACCAAGAATACTTCTGGGCTACGTGCCATTGAAGGCTCTAACCACTCACGATTTAAATTAGTACCGATAGCATTTGTTCTTAAATGTCCTCGAACTGAACCATCAGGATTCATATTAGGCACTAAATAAAACACCGAACTGTCTAAGAGTGAGCGAGCAACGCCATCGTCTTCATCGAGCAAACGGTCAATAAAACCTTCCATAAACCATTCAGCCATACTTTCACCAGGATGTTGACGAGCAGTAACCCAAATAACTTTCTTGTTGGGACCTTCTTCTCCAACTTTTAATACTGACACATCGCGTCCATCAAGGGTTTGTCCTAAAACTTGCAACTGGCAATCAATATCTAATTGCGCTTGATGCAGTAAGTCTTGATGACGTTCGTAGCTATACGGAGCAAAATAAGCAAAGTAAACTGAATCATATTCTGGGGTTAAAGTAATACTCAGTTTTTCTCCATCAAATTCAGTTGGTACACGAAACCAATGCTCACGGTCGTAGGAAGCCACTGCTTGATAATCTGTCCATCCTTCTGTGTAAGCAGAAGTTCCAGCATTCATTAAATGAAGGGTATGTTCACAACGATCGGTATTATTAAGTTTAAAATGAAACCACTGATAAAAATCAGATTGGTTGTCTTTAACAATTTCAAGTTGAATATTATCGGCTTGGCTTGCATCAATAACGCGGATATTTCCACTATCAAAGTTAGAGGTAATTTGCATGACAGGATCTGCTATTTTTATTATGAATAGCCACAGTGTACACAAACAATGAAAAGATCAGAAGTAATATGCGTTAAAGTGTTCTAAGAAACAGCCCAATTTCAGAAGAATAGCCCATTGATTTTGCAATAACGGTATTTTTATCATCAATGACATAATAACTTGGATAACCTTCTATCTTGAATTGATGCTTGATTTGCTCTGTACCTAAAGCAATAGGGAAAGTTAATTGATGCTGGCTAGAAAAATCAAAGACCTCTTTTTTATCAACATAATCTAATGCAATGGCGATAACATTTATCTGTTGGTTATTTTCATATGTCTCTTGAAGATTACTGATACTGATATGACATATTTGACACCAAGGAGCAAAAAAATAAATAATGGTAGTTTTCTTAAAATTGGCAAGTTCAATGGTTTTATCATCGAGCGTTTCTAATGAAACAGTTTGTGGCGTTATCTGTTCTCCCGTTGATAGCATGTCTGATTCTCTGAACATTGTCAGTGCTTGAAAGATAGCTAAAAACACCACAGCTTGAATAAATAAACTCTTCAACACAACTCACCTTTATAAATAATATAATAACGAAATAGTTATATTTATAGACCCGATCACCCGATTAAAAATTCAAATTAAAACAAAAAAATCCAATACCTAGGTATTGGATTTTTATTGCTATTAATAGAGGAAGGTTAACAAGTAGCGTTAGCCTATCTGTGTTAAACCATTCATGTAAGGTTGTAATGCTGTTGGAATTTTTACACTGCCGTCAGCTTGTTGGTAATTTTCTAAAATAGCGACTAATGTACGACCAACCGCTAAGCCAGAGCCATTTAAGGTGTGCAATAATTCAGGTCTCTTCGTTTCACTGCTTCTAAAGCGTGCTTGCATGCGGCGAGCTTGAAAGTCGCCCATGTTAGAACAAGAAGAGATTTCACGGTAAGTATTTTGTGCAGGCAACCATACTTCGATATCGAATGTTTTAGTTGCACTAAAACCAATATCACCCGTACATAAAATAACGGTACGGTAAGGTAATTCTAATCTTTCAAGAATTTTTTCAGCATGACCTGTTAAGGCTTCTAACGCGGTAAATGAATCTTCTGGCTTAACAATCTGCACCATTTCAACTTTATCAAACTGATGCTGGCGAATTAGACCGCGAATATCACGACCACCTGAACCGGCTTCACTTCTAAAACATGGGGTATGCGCGCACATCTTAATAGGTAACTCGGCCTCTTCTACAATTTCATTTCTTAATAAATTTGTTAAAGGGACTTCAGCCGTTGGGATCAAAGAGAATTTTTTATTACTTAAATCAGTGTGAAATAAATCTTCACCAAATTTAGGTAACTGTCCTGTGCCATAAAGTGAATCTTGATTCACTAAATAAGGCACGTACATTTCTTGATAACCATGCTCTTCGGTATGAACATCAAGCATTAACTGTGCAAGCGCACGGTGCATTTTAGCAATTTGGCCACGTAAAACCGCAAAACGTGTTCCCGCAAGTTTAGCACCACTTTCAAAATCTAAACCGTTGCCAATACCAGCACCAACATCAACATGATCTTTAACTTCGAAATCAAAGACACGAGGTGTTCCCCAGCGTTTAATTTCAACATTATCATCTTCACTTGCCCCGTCTGGGACTGAATGATCGATTAAATTTGGTACCGCCGAAAGAATATCATCAATTTTAGCAAGCACATCATCTTGTTCAATTTTGGCAGCATCTAGATCAGCACCTAATTGACTCACTTCAGCTAATAATGGCTGAATATCTTCTCCACGCGCTTTAGCTTGGCCAATAGATTTTGAACGGGTATTGCGTTGATTTTGTAATTCTTGGGTTTTGATCTGAAAAGCTTTTCGTTGCTCTTCTAGATCGATTAATAACGCAGTATCTAAAGAAAAGCCACGTTTCGCTAATTGTGCCGCAGTGGCTTCGATATCATTTCTAAATAATTTTGGATCAAGCATTTTATTCACATCTACAAGTTAAGTGGTTGTTTATTTATTTTAGCTTTGTTTACTTAGTCGCATAAGTTACTAAGTACAGCCCAATACCAGCAGCAAAAACACATAAGCTGACATTAAGTAATATATTTATCATGCCTTTTAGGAATTCACCTTGTTGCATTAACAAAAGTGTATCCAATGAAAAGGTTGAAAATGTGGTGAAAGCTCCTAGAAACCCGATACCTATAAGGGTTCGGTAGACACTTACTTCAATTACACCATTTTCAATAAGACCATATAAGGTGCCCATGATCAATGAACCGGAAATATTAACCGCCAATGTCGCAAAAGGGAAACCTTTTCCGAGCCAATTCAATATTAATTGCGAAAAATAAAAGCGTAGACTTGCCCCACACGCTCCGCCAAGTGCTACAAATAGATATAATGAAAAGGTACTAATGGTATTAGTCATAACGTTTATTATTACTTTGGTTATTTAATTCATTGAGAAAATTTTGTTTATCTTTTAACTGTTTTTCCAAGCCACGGTCTGTTGGTTGATAAAGCAAGGTATGTTGCAAGGATTCAGGAAAATAATTTTCCCCTGCAGCAAAGCCATTATCTTCATTATGAGCGTACCTATACTCGCTGCCATGACCGAGTTCTTTAGTAATACTACTGGTGGCATTTTTTAAATGAAAGGGGACGTCGAGCTCTGCAGTATTTTTAGCAAGCTCTTTGGCCTGGTTAAAAGCCATATATACGGCATTACTTTTCGGTGCTAAAGCCATGTATACAGTTGCTTGAGCTATAGCTCGCTCACCTTCACTAGGTCCGACACGCTGAAAAGTATCCCAAGCATTAATAGCGAGTTGCATTGCTCTAGGGTCGGCATTACCAATGTCTTCACTGGCGATCGCTAACAGCCGACGGGCGACGTAAAGTGCATCTCCGCCCCCTGCTAATATTCTCGCGTACCAATAAAGTGCGGCATCAGGAGAGCTACCGCGCACAGATTTATGAAAAGCACTGATCAAATCATAAAAGGCATCACCACCTTTATCGTATAAAGCAATTTTATTGCCCGCTACTTGCACAACAGTTTCTAAAGTAATAGTGATTTTGGATCCTGACAGAATATCAACGCAGTTTTCAAAGACATTCAATAGACGTCGTGCATCGCCATTCGCCAAGGTTAATAATTGCTGCTGGGCATTATCGGCAATAGATATCTTAATGTTTTTGCTGTTTTGCTGATTTTCACAAGCGCGCGTTAAAATAATTGATAAATCATCACGCGTTAACTTTTTTAAAGTATAAACACGTGCACGTGATAAAACTGCTTGGTTAAGTTCAAAAGCGGGATTTTCAGTGGTCGCGCCAATAAAAATAATGGTGCCATCTTCAATAAAAGGCAAAAAAGCGTCTTGCTGTCCTTTATTAAAACGGTGAACTTCGTCAACAAATAATACGGTGCGTTTTTTATGGCGAAGTAAACGTTGCTTAGCATTATCTATTGCTTGACGTATATCTTTAATACCCGAGGTTACCGCCGATAAGCGTTCAACCTCGGCATTTGCATGACTAGCGATAATTTCTGCTAAGGTGGTTTTGCCTGTACCCGGCGGCCCCCAAAAGATAACAGAATGACACTTCCCCTGCTCAATCGCGATCGTTAACGGCATACCTGGCGATAAGATATGTTGTTGACCTTGATAATCGGCTAATGTTTTAGGGCGAAGTTTGGCCGCTAATGGTTGAAACTGATCATCGTCATTGTCAGTTTCAATCATTCCTTCATCAGCGAAATCTAAAGGTAAAGAGCCATTAGCGTCGTCGTTAGCGTTGATCATCTAACTCAACACCTTCGGGTATTTTAAAGGTAAATAGTGCACTTTCGGGAACAGTTACTTGGTCAAACTGTGAAAGCTTAAACAGGCTTAACTGCCCTGTTGCGTCTAAAATAGTAAAGCTAGTAAGCATATTACTATTTTTCTTAAAACGTAATTCTAACGTCTTCACTTGGGCATTATTATCATTGGCATGAATGAGGTAATTGTTTTCATCGGTCGAGCTAACACTATAATGTTGCCATAGTGTTGGATCGCTGCTTGTTAATAATAAAATGGGGGTATTGAGTAGCGCTTTTTCTAAAAGATAAGCACTAACCTGCTCTACAAACGGGTCAAAAAACCATAAGGTATCACCATCTGAAACGATTAATGACTCATCTGGTTCTGCCGTTTTCCAGTGTACTAAGTTAGGTTTTTTAACCGCTAGAGTACCCAAAGCGTTTTGTAACTCATTACCTTCGGCATCCAGAACTTGCTGGTTAAAATTTGCCGTAAAATATTCAAGTTTTGCTAATTTTTGTATTAAATTACTTTTAATGATTAGAGCATCGTTGCTTGGCTTTTCTATAACATTGGTCGGTTCATTGAACGGCAAAGCAAAAACGGAGGTACTTGCACTGCTTAATACAACAACAGAAAAAAATGATAAAAGTGCTGTTTTTTTTAGGGAAAAATTCATTCAGTTATCCTTATAACTTGACTACATAAGTCGGGAAAAATAACACCTACAAATCTCTTACAGGTGGTGGTGCCAATACTTCACGGGCACCGTTATGGCCTGGTGAACTTACCACACTTTGGTTTTCCATATCTTCAACAATACGTGCTGCACGGTTATAACCAATTCTAAATTTACGTTGCACACTTGATATGGAGACACGTCGACCTTTAGTGACAAATTCAACCGCCTCGTCATACAAGGTATCAAGTTCAACCGCTTCATCGGCTTCGGCTTGCTCTCCGGGTAATAAAATTTCATTATCAGTATCACCTGACAATATTTCTTCAACATAATTAGGTTCGCCACGAGACTTCCAGTCGGCAACAACAGCATGTACTTCGTCATCGTTAACAAAAGCGCCGTGAACACGCACAGAAACAGCCTCGCCAGGCGGTAAATAAAACATATCTCCCATGCCTAACAGCTGTTCAGCACCTTGTTGGTCAAGAATAATACGTGACTCCATTCTTGATTGTACTCGCAGTGCCATACGGGTTGGAATATTAGCTTTAATTAAACCGGTAATTACATCCGCTGAGGGGCGTTGAGTCGCTAAAATTAAGTGCATACCCGCCGCTCGGGCTTTTTGAGCAATACGCGCAATAAGTTCTTCGACTTTTTTACCTGCAACCATCATCATATCGGCAAATTCGTCAACGAGTATAACAATCGCAGGCAATTTTTCTAACAAAGGCGGCGTTTGCGTAAAAGCATCATTAGGTTGCCAAGTAGGATCGATTAACGGCTCTCCAGCTTCAATAGCATTAAGCACTTTTTCATTGTAGCCTTTAAGGTTACGTACACCCAGAGACGACATAAGTTTATAGCGACGTTCCATTTCACCGACACACCAGCGCAGCGCGTTAGCCGCTTCTTTCATGTCGGTAACCACTTCAGCTAACAAATGTGGAATACCGTTATAAACAGAGAGTTCAACTTGTTTGGGGTCGATCATTATCATCCGCACATCTTCAGGTGTGGATTTATACAATATACTGACAATCATGGTATTAACCGCAACTGACTTACCTGAGCCTGTTGTTCCTGCCACTAATAAATGAGGCATCTTGGCTAGATCGGCTATCACGGGTTTACCTGAAATATCGCTACCAATCGCCATGGCTAAATGGGATCTTGATGCAGCAAATGCCGGGGCAGAAATGACATCAGTAAAATACACCGTTTCTCTATATTTATTGGGTAACTCAACACCAATGACAGATTTACCTTCAATAACTTCAACGACACGGACACTTTTAGCGGATAAAGAACGGGCAATATCTTGCGACAAACCGCTTACTTTACTGGCTTTAACACCTGGCGCTAAATTTAACTCGAAACGGGTAATAACAGGTCCGGGATAAACACCAACGACTTCAGCTTTTACACCAAATTCTAAGAGTTTTTCCTCAACTAGTCGACTGACTAATTCAAGCTCTTTCTCGTCAATAGGGTTTTCAGTCCGGTTGGGGCGATCTAATAAATCAAGCCCCGGTAGTCCTTGGTAAGTTGCGCTATCTCTTTTTACCGCGACCTTTATCGGTTCTTCAACATTGATTGGATCAACTTTCTCAAAGGCAGCCGTTATTTCATCATCGCTAACATGTTCTTGAACATTAAAAGCGAGTGGTTCACCGATAAGGTCATCTATTGCGACAAAGTGCTCAATGTCTTCTTCGAGATCAAAAGAAAGATCTTTTTTACTCGGGGCAATAATGTCTTCATATTCTTGTTCATTTATTGCATCAAAAGCATGATGTAGCTCTTCGTTTTCATCCACTAGATTTTCATCTATTTGAAAACTTGCCGGTTGTTTTTCAGTTAGCTCAGGTAAAGCCACTGGCTGTTCTTTTTTCTCAACAGTACTAACCAATACTTGTTTTTTTACTTTTTCAGTCTTCAATGCAGTGAAGTAGGCTTGTAGTTTTTGAGGTATCGTTAATAAATATTGGGCGAATAGTATTGTATAAGCACCGGTTTTATCAATAAAGGCGATCAATGAGAAACCGGTTAGTAGCACAAAACCAGAGAGGAGAAAGGTCAAGAATAATAAAGTACTACCGACAAAAGAAAAATAAGGCAGCACCGTTTGACTTAACGCGTCACCAATAATACCACCAGCTGAAAAGTAAAAGACATCATCAAAATTCATACTGGCAATTGATGTTATACCAATATAAAAAAGAATAAAGCCAATACACTTTAACCCTAAGGTTAAGTAATCTAATTGAATTAAGCGATGATATTTTTGAAACAATAACCACCCTGTTATTGCAGTAACAAAGGGTAGACTATAAGAAATAAAACCAAATAAGTTTAACAGTAGGTCAGAAATATAAGCACCAACAGCACCGCCTAAATTACGAATAGGTGTTTGATAACCACTTTGAGACCAACCAGGATCAGCGGGGTTAAAGCTAAATAGCGCTAACATAATAAACATGGCAAAAAGAAAAGAAACCAACAAACCAGCTTCTAGTAATCGTTGCACACCATTTAATTTACTTTGAGTAGGAGATTCTGTAGACAATATAATAAACCGAGTTAATAACTATTTTATAGCCATACCACTCAAGTTGCAGTAATACGGGTATGTTTATATACAGTAAAATAACAAACTATTGTAAGGAGTTAAATGTTTAAATCACTTACTTGAGCTCAATGATGCGATTAACGTTTAATCGGTAGAAAATTAGTCGATTTAACCTCTTCCATAACAACATAACTTCTACTTTCGCTTACAGAGGGCAAACGAAGTAAAGTATCACCTAGTAATTCTCGATAGGCGACCATATCTGCAACGCGGGTTTTAAGTAAAAAGTCAAAGTTTCCAGACACTAAATGACACTCTTGTATAACATCAAGGTCATGGACCGCCCTAGAAAAATCATCAAAAACATCAGGACTGGTTTTGGTTAAGGTTATTTCCACTAATACAAGTAATGCAGCTTCAAGCTTTTGGGGGTTTAATATCGCTTGGTAGCCTTTGATATACTTCTCTTTTTCTAATCGCTTAACCCTTTCTAAACATGGTGTTGGACTTAGCCCTACTCTTTTAGACAACTCTATATTGGATATACGAGCATTCTTTTGCAGCTCAATGAGAATATTACGATCGATGCGATCAATAGTTTTGCTTTGAGAAGACGACATTATATAAAACACTACATTTTCTAGTTGTGGCAGGATTATATATCGATATATAAAATATTACGATAGGTTAATTCGAGAATAACGCACTATAATAGCCGCAAATAATATAAATACATTTAACAGGTGAGACGATTATGATTATTGGTGTTCCTAAAGAAATTAAAAACCATGAGTACCGTATAGGCTTAACTCCAGCAGGTGTTAATGAACTAACGGTTAATGGTCATGTAGTGATTGTTGAAAATAACGGCGGCGAATCTATTGGTTTTGAAAACGAGCAATACATAGCAGCTGGTGCCAAAATTATAAACACGGCGGCGGAAATTTTTGCAACCGCTGACATGATAATAAAAGTAAAAGAGCCACAACCTAATGAGTGTAAAATGCTACGCCCAGGTCAAATACTTTTTACTTACCTACATTTAGCACCCGATGCTAAGCAAACTGAATTATTAGTTGCTTCTGGCGCAACCTGTATTGCCTACGAAACGGTAACCTCTGCTCAAGGTGGTTTACCTTTATTAGCGCCAATGTCTGAAGTCGCTGGCCGTATGTCTATTCAAGCAGGTGCTCATGCGCTTGAAAAAGCACAAGGCGGTTTAGGTGCTTTATTAGGTGGTGTTCCGGGTGTTGCTCCTGCGAAAGTATTAATTATAGGTGGCGGTGTTGTTGGTACTCAAGCTGCTCGTATGGCAATAGGTATGGGCGCTGATGTAACGATATTAGATCGTTCATTACCCCGTCTACGTCAATTAGATACTGAATTTGATGGCCGTTTAAAAACAGTTTACTCTACTGCCGATGCGATGGACCAATTAATTGTTGAAGCTGACTTAGTCATAGGCGCGGTCTTAATTCCAGGTGCAGCTGCACCTAAATTAGTAACAAGAGCCCACATCAAAATGATGAAAAAAGGTGCTGTTGTTGTTGATGTCGCGATTGACCAAGGTGGTTGTTTTGAAACATCAAAAGCAACAACTCATCAAGACCCAACGTATGTTGTTGACGACGTAGTACATTACTGTGTAGCTAACATGCCAGGTGGCGTAGCACGCACATCAACAATGGCATTAACTAATGCAACCATGCCATTTGCGGTAATGCTTGCCAATAAGGGTGCAAAACAAGCCATGCTTGACAACGTACACTTAATGAATGGTTTAAACGTATTAGGCGGAAAAATCACTTACCAACCTGTTGCTGAAGTTTTAGGCTACGACTACATACCACCTGAAGTGGCTATAGCGACTTTATAACGACTGAAAATAATACTTTGTGAGTTCTTCATAAAAACAATAAACCTCTGTTATATTTTTAATAGAGGTTTTTTTTACGATGAATCTTAAACCTGACCATTTGGTTAGCTTGTGTTATATTTCAATAAATATCACTAAAATTAGAGTTAGGGAATCAATCATGGAAATTCAGGTTGTCGACTATCAAGATAAAAATGCTGGAAAATTATTTGTTCAAAGCTTAAGAGAAACAGGTTTCGGTGTATTAATTAATCACCCTATTGAGCAACAGCTTGTTGAATCTATTTATAAAAATTGGTATGAATTTTTTAGCGGTGAAGAAAAGCATAACTTAAGTTTTGATCCAAAGAAACAAGATGGCTACTTTTCAACCGAGATATCTGAGACGGCTAAGGGTCATGCAAATAAAGATATAAAAGAATATTTTCATGTTTATCCTTGGGGCAGGATCCCTGATCAACTTAAAGATGAAATACTTACCTATTACCAGAAAGCCTCTGAACTTGCTGCAGAATTACTTGATTGGGTAGAAAAATATAGTCCAGTCGACGTCTCAGAAAAATATTCAGAACAACTAGCGAATATGATAAAAGATACGCCAAATACTTTATTACGTATTTTACATTATCCGCCACTAAGTGGAGATGAAGAACCGGGCGCAGTGAGAGCCGCTGCGCACGAAGATATTAATTTATTAACCATATTACCGGCAGCAAATGAACCCGGTCTGCAAGTACAAAAGCAAGACGGGTCTTGGATTGACGTTCCCAGTGATTTTGGCAGTTTAATTATTAATATTGGTGATATGTTGCAAGAAGCCTCAGGTGGATATTTCCCATCTACCAGCCATCGGGTTATTAATCCTTCAGGTAAGGCCAGTAAAAAGTCTAGAATATCATTGCCGTTGTTTCTTCATCCACGAGACGAAGTCGTCTTGTCTGAACGACATACTCAAAAAAGCTACTTATTAGAAAGATTAAAAGAGCTTGGCGTAAAATAGCGATGAGTGGTGGTGTATAAGGGTTTATATGCCATCACTGTACATTTAACATTGCACTCATAGAAATTTTTATCAAAAAATTAATTTACCCTCTTGAGTTCTTTGCTTAAACTCCCAACTAATACCTTTTAATTATACTTTTTATCAATCTTTGGAGTCATTCATGAGCGAAGCAAGACATTGCCCGTTACTCATTTTAGGATCAGGTCCAGCTGGTTACACTGCTGCAGTTTATGCCGCACGCGCAAATTTAAAACCAGTGATGATCACTGGCATGCAGCAAGGGGGTCAATTAACAACGACCACTGAAGTTGAAAACTGGCCTGGTGATGCCGATGACCTTACGGGTCCAGCATTAATGGATCGTATGCAAAAGCATGCAGAAAAGTTTGATACCGAGATTATTTTTGACCATATCAATGAAGTTGACTTTTCGAAACGCCCTTTTACCTTAAAAGGCGATAGCATGAGCTATACTTGTGATGCACTTATCATTTGTACGGGTGCTTCTGCACAATACCTAGGTTTACCTTCAGAAGAAGCATTTATGGGTAAAGGCGTTTCAGCCTGTGCTACCTGTGATGGTTTCTTTTACCGCAACCAAAAAGTTGCTGTTGTTGGCGGTGGTAATACCGCTGTTGAAGAAGCGTTATATTTATCAAATATTGCCTCTGAAGTTCACTTAGTGCATCGTCGTGAAACTTTTCGCTCTGAAAAGATTTTAACTGACCGTTTATACGAAAAAGTTAAAAACGGCAATATTACCTTACACTTAAATCAAACCTTAGATGAAGTGTTAGGCGATAAAATGGGTGTTACTGGTGTACGTTTAAAAGAAACGCAATCTGACACCACTAAAGATATTGACGTTATGGGTTGTTTTATTGCGATTGGTCATAAGCCAAACACTGATATTTTCAACGACCAATTAGCGATGAAAGATGGCTACTTAACGATACAAAGTGGCACTAACGGTAATGCAACACAGACCAGTGTTGAAGGTGTTTTTGCCGCGGGTGATGTAGCTGACCATATTTATCGTCAAGCAATTACCTCTGCTGGAGCTGGTTGTATGGCAGCCCTTGATGCAGAACGTTACTTAGACGCTAAAGGCTCTTAGTCATTAAAAACCAGATTGTCGCATTACTCGATGTCGATGATCTGGCATTTCCACCCTTAAAGCATGCGTTGATTGAACCTAATGGCTTACTTGCTTTTGGTGGTGATTTATCTGTAGCGCGATTAAAGTCGGCCTATCGAAGTGGTGTCTTTCCTTGGTACAGTGCTGGCGAAGCCATTATGTGGTGGAGCCCAGATCCGCGTGGTATTATCCTAACCGACCAATTACGTATTAATCGCACCTTGCGAAAAGTACTAAAACAACAGAACTTCACCGTAACCTTAAATCAAGCCTTTGACCGTGTTATTCATTATTGTGCCGATGCTCCCTTTCGTAAGGAAGATACTTGGATAGTTGATGATATGTTAGCGGCTTATCAACAACTGCATGACAATGGTGTCGCACATTCGATAGAAGTGTGGATGGATGGTGAATTAGCCGGCGGTTTATATGGCGTGGCAATTAATGGCAGCTTTTCTGGAGAATCGATGTTTTATCGAAAAAGCAATGGTTCTAAAATCGCATTAGTTTATTTAAATGCTTTATTAAAAGGCCAAAACATTCCATTAATTGACTGCCAAATGCTCAACCCTTTTTTAGAAGACATGGGCTGTATTGAGGTTTCACGCTCGCAGTTTATGACATTGAAAGCACAAGCATTAACGGTTTCATTACCACCGGATTTTTGGCTACCCCGCCAACTGACAGAAGAGCCTTAGTATGAGCACAAATTTTCAGTTAGGCATTACCGGTTCGTTTCCTTGTAACTACTTGCCCAACCAAGAAGAACGTTTACTGATTGCAACCGATGAACGTTTACATAACAGTGAACATTATGGTTGGTTAATGTCACAAGGCTTTAGACGCAGTGGTGATCAGATATACCGACCTCATTGTGAACTTTGCTCTGCATGCAAATCTCTGCGGGTCTTAGTTAAGGAATTTTTGTTATCTAAAAGTCAAAAACGAAATATAAAGAAAAATAACCTATTTACTATTAACATTTCAACTGAAAAAAAAGCTATTTATTACCCGCTGTACGAAAATTACATCAATACTTTACATACCGATGGCTCAATGTTCCCCGCGACAAACGATCAATACAATAGTTTTATCCGTTGTAATGTCACAGAGCAGCTCTACCTTGAAATTTGGCATGATAATCAACTTATTAGTGTTGCAGTAACCGATGTACTAAAAGATGCTCTATCAGCCGTATATACCTTTTATCATCCGGATTATAATAAGCACGGCTTAGGCGTGTTTTCTATTTTGCAGCAAGTGTATTTAGCAAAAGATATGCAGAAGAACTTTCTTTATCTGGGTTACCAAATTGATGACTGCAAAAAGATGAACTACAAGGATCGTTATTACCCACATCAAGTATTGATAGAAAACAGATGGCAAACAGTAAATAAATAACACTATAGCTTTACATTCCGGCCTGTTTTCGGCATCATCTGCCCAGATTTTTGTTTATGCACAACTTTAGAGGTTTAGCGCCCAATGGCGAAAGAAGAAAATATTGAAATGCAAGGTACGGTTCTTGATACCTTACCAAATACTATGTTCCGCGTTGAACTAGAAAATGGTCATGTTGTTACGGCACATATTTCAGGAAAAATGCGTAAGAACTACATTCGCATATTAACGGGTGATAAAGTAACGGTTGAATTGACACCGTATGATTTATCTAAAGGCCGTATTATTTTCCGTGCTAGATAATTAAGACCCTATAAAGCTAAAAGCCCTGTGAATAATATTCACAGGGCTTTTTTATTGCTTTAGTTTTAGATCCTTAAACCTAACATTCAATCATTGACGATTAAGCCAGCTTTTTTAATAAGCCGTCGCTAGCATCTTCAACTAAATCTAAGACAAACTTAAATCCCCTCGCCCCACCATAATATGGATCAGGTACTTCTCGTTCTTCAAAATTATCTGCATATTCTAAAAATAATTGAATCTTTTCATGTAAATGCTCTGGTGCTAACTTTTTTAGCTCTTTAACATTTTGCTCGTCCATCGCTAAGACTAAATCAAATTTGGTGAAATCTTCAACAATAACTTTACGTGCTTTAATTTTGTCAAATGAGTAGCCACGTTCAGTACCTATCTTTTGCGCACGATGATCGGGCTTTTCACGCGCATGAGAGCCCGTTGTACCCGCAGAATCTATCGTTAAAGAAATACCCTTTTCTTTAACTTTATGACGAAAGACCGCCTCAGCACTTGGCGAACGACAAATATTGCCCATACAGACAAACAGAATGCTATTTATTTCTTTATAATTCATAAGTTTAGTTACCAATCTCCATGTATTTGACATCTGATCACTAGTGTTTTCATACCAGTAAAATCAATGACTTATGTATTGTTAGTGTATTTAACGAAACTATCTTGAGCTATTTTTATAAGAAGGTAAAGGATAATTCTTGATAGAAAGTTGCTTTACGTCAAACTAAATTCAATGGCGTAATAAATCATATCAACAACACTATGACTTTTTCGTGACTGAATTGTTATCTACATCATCTTTCGCAGTATCTTCAACTTTTGGTGTACCGTTAGCATTAAATTCAGCTATTGCTTCACCAGAAGATTCCCAATGCTCTCTTTCTTCTTCGGTTGCTTTGGGTGAGAATAATCCAGTAAAAGCATAGAAGATCCCAATAAGTGGTGCCAACCAGCAGGCAAAAGCAAGGGGGATATACAAAAGGTTTTCTATATTGCCATCAGCAATACCAAGACCTAGCGCTGAAATTACAAATGCACCACCCGCATTCCATGGAATAAGGGGAGACATTAATGTTCCACCTTCTTCGATTCCACGTGATAGATTTAAGGTTGAATAGCCCATACCACGATAAACAGGCGAGTACATTCGTCCCGGTAAAGCAATCGATAAATAAGGGTCACCGGCAACTAGGTTAGTCGCAAAGGCAGTACCAATCGCTGCGGTTTGAATACCGGCAAAACTACTCACCTTACTTTTAATAGCATTAATAATTGACTTCAAACAACCTGTTTTTTCGAGTGCACCGCCAAAGCCTAGTGCAATTAATATCAAGGAAATGGTCCACATCATCGATTGTATGCCGCCCCTATTTAACAAGCTGTCAATTTCTTCAATCCCCGTACTTATCGAGTAGCCATTATTGGCAAAATCAAAAATTGATTGCAGACTCTGCCCCTGTACAACCATTGCCGTTGCACCACCCGCAACAACGCCAGCGAATAATGATGGCATAGGGGGATATTTTTTTATCGCTAAACCCATGACAACCAAAGCAGGTAATAATACCCATCCTGAAATATAAAAGTTTTCGTCTAGGGTGTTAGTGATAGCGTCAATTCTTTCAAATGAAATGCTTTGAGTGTCGATGACGAAAAATCCCACCAACAAATAGATGATAAGAGCGATGAGCATAGCTGGGATGGTCGTTGCCATCATATTTTTTATATGAGAAAAAACATCGGTTCCAGTCACTGCAGGGGCCAAATTAGTTGTGTCGGAAAGTGGTGATATTTTATCACCAAAAAAAGCACCAGAAACTACAGCGCCAGCTGTCCAATATGCAGGAATGTTAAAACCTTCGCCAATGCCCATTAAGGCCAAACCAACCGTACCGACACTCGCCCAACTAGTGCCAAGAGAAAGTGAAACAACAGCACAAATGACCATACCAGCAGCCAGAAAGATTTCAGGCGAAAGGACCTTTAAACCATAATAAATAATGCTGGGTACTGTACCGCTAGCAATCCAGACCCCAATAATCATCCCAACCGTTATTAAAACAGACACTGAAGGTAAAGCGACGTGAATAACGTGAAAAATTCCTCTTTCAATATCTTTCCATTTCAGCCCTAACTTAATGCCAACAATACTGGTAATGGCTAAACCAATGGCAAGAGGAATGTGTGGCTCAAAAACGCCAAAGTAAAATATTTGTGTCCCAAGAATAAGTAGCGTTAATACGACAGGCGTCAAGGCAAGTAATAAACCCGGATTGGCATTTTTTGTCCGTTTCATTTAAATACCTCATGTTTTGTTATTCATAGATTAGGTGAAGAACAGTCATCGTGATGGGTAAAGCAATAGGCCAATTTAACTTGTTACGGCTTTGAAAGAATCATTACATCGTAGATATAAGGGATAACAAAGGTAGGGTCACACATCATTCATCCTTTGGAGGCCATGCATTATTTGCTGATTTTTTTGATGTAAATTATTGATCAGATCCAGAAGATACTCTTTACTGTAATTGTTGATTATCAAGGGTAAAATGGATCTTAACCACATTTCTATCTTCTCATTTACCTCTAGCATTACAGTGGTTATTGTTTCACTGTTTGCATTAGGAGCTAACGCTAGTGTTTCTATATAAACTAATAATTGTTCGTCAATATCGTCATCAAACCACATTTCAAATGTTTTAATAGGCGCCTCTATCAATGAGGTGATTAAATATTGGTTTCTGACTTTTTGCTTGTCTGTTAAATAATGTAAAAACATTCTAGCGCGCTCTTGCTCTGTCACTTTAAGACTTCTCTCATAAAACGCTAGCGTTGCGGTATTCAATGTTATTAGGTGTTCAAATACTTCACTTAACTGGTGATAACGCATAACTTTCCTTCCTATTCTAAATTTTTGTGAGCCTATTTTCGAAGAACCTAACGATTAACTTATAAATTAAACAACGCCACTTGAATTTTCTGCTTATGAATAATTTAGTCATGTAGGATTTATTTTTACAACTCAAAGTAACAAAATATCAGCCTGCTAGATGTGCGCTAGCGCACATACTTAATTGATGTAGCAGAACAAAAATCAATTTTTAGCATTATAAAAAGCCTAAAGGGAGATATGTTACTTATACCGCTAATATACACATTTAAATATAACCTAGACTACTGAGAATATAGCAATACAGGGGGTAGTAGCTTTGTAGATAAGAAAACCGTTAAGTTTTGTGTGATGGCGTACATATTTATTTTCACATTCCGTGCAAAATAATAGCCGTAACCTATAACTTAACTAATTTAACAAAACTGAACTATTGGGATTTAATATGAGCAATGAAAACGAACGCAGTATCGCGACCTTTGCGGCTTTAAAAACTTGCATAGCAAATGGAGAAACACAATCAGTAAAAGAATTATTAGCAAAGCAGCCAATACATGCACTTGAAAAAAGCTATCTTATTGACTTAGCAAAATTAAATAACAATCCTACTATAATAAAACTCATTGAAGAAAGCCCAATAAACGAATGAATTAATTAAAACTTAACATCACAATTTAAAGAGTTCCAGATGCAAGCACCAATGCATTCAATTGAATGACTTTTTAATCAACAGGGCTAGCAAGGAACAAGAAAGGCTAATATCTATTTTATTGATTATCTAATTTTATTGGTAACAATGCGCCTATAGCCAGCGATGTTAAGCGACACGAAACAGCTTTATGGTCTGAAATAGTCGCGCAACTTAACCTGTTACTACGTTAGAGTTTAACGAAAATTTCTAGCTTAAGAATGGAGAAGGTATCGTAATATATTATCCATTTTTGTTAGCCAACGCTTATTTACCTTGGCTAACGGTAACCCTTAACAAAGTTTAATAACTTTTAATAATACTTACGGAGCTCGTTTTCATATTCTGGGTCAATAAACCGCTCTTGATCGAATGGTGGATTTTCCATTATTTTCTCAGCGTTTACATTAACGGTTATATAAGAGTCAGTCCAATTGACTGCCTCAATACATTTATGACTAATCAAAACCTTGCGACCACCGGGTGCCCAATTACGCGTATCTATGACGATATACGAAATAGTCCAATTATCGTCATTTAAAATAAAGTCTTTAATATGGCCAATTTTTTGATCTTTCGCATAGATCTCAAATTTCTTAACATCATTGGTTGAATGTAAATGCCAATCTTCTGATTTTACTTGAGTATTATCCTTAGATAACTTTGTATCAACTAGGGGGTTGGGACTAGGAGAAGTTCTCCATAATCCTTCGTTCATCCAATAGTAAGCATAACCGTAGAATTGAAATAATTCAGTTTCATATTGATGAGATATTTGTTGGTGTTCCTCAAGTGGAGGACTATTTTTAATTTTTTGTTGAGTTAAATCAACAGGGAATTTGTACTGTTCCCACTGAGGTTTTTGCAGTGAGATGGTGCTGATTAATATTTTTCGTTCTCCACAGAGCCACTTTTTAGTATCAGGAACTATGTAACGTATTACCCATAATTTATCGTCAAAGAGGAAATCTTTACAAAGACCTATTGTTTTGTCGATACCTTGTAATTGAAAACGCATAAGTTCATTGAGACTTCGTAACATTGTCCTACCCTTCTATATTAATTAAGCTTTAATTTTCGAAAGTCATGGCTTATATCATACTCGGTCAGTTATTTTTCGTATGTACGTCAACACACTTAGCAGTGATATTTTCACTCAAAAACATGGAGATAATATTTATACCTGTTATCAATCAAGCACCTGAAACATGCATTTTGATTGGTAGCGGGTACATACCCTTGTTCTACTCGATATAGATATAAATCATGGTAGATTCAATCAACGTGAACTTTCTTAAAAAGAAAGTTCACTCTTAGATGATGATAGCTTTATCGTTGGAGGTCCTTATGTTTCCTGATTTGACGTCTTAATTTTCTTTGCTAACACAATGTAGAACGCTGGCAACACGTACAGTGTTAATATAGTACCAATACCAAGCCCTGCAACAATAGTAATACCAATCGCAAAGCGCGACTGTGCGCCTGGACCCACTGCAATTAACAGCGGGATCATAGCCACAATAAGTGCCAGCGACGTCATAATAATGGGTCTCAAGCGAATCGCAGCCGCTTCAATGACCGCGTCGCGTTTGTCGCGCCCTCGCTGTTGTAGAGTATTCGCGAATTCCACGATGAGAATACCATTTTTTGCGACTACACCAATCAGAGTGATCAGGCCCACTTGCGTATAAATATTCATTGAAGCAAAACCAAGCATAATAAAAGCCATAGCGCCGGCAATAGACATAGGTACAGACACCAGTATAATAAGTGGATCGCGCCAACTCTCAAATTGCGCCGCCAGCACAAGGTAGATAACGAGTAACGATATAAAGAAGGTAACGATTAGTGCGCTACCAGAATTTTCGAATTGTCTAGACTCGCCCTTAAAATCGTAGCTAAAGCCGCGTGGCAAGATATCAGCAGCCCTGGCTTTCATAAAACCAACAGCATCTCCCATGGGTACTGATGGCACGGGAATACCTTCAATTGTTATCGAATTTAGCTGATTAAATTGTGTCCTTGACGAGGGTTCAACATCATGTTCGAAATTAACGACCGAACCAAGTGGAACCAACTCGCCAGAATCAGCGCGGATGTAATAATCGTTTATTGCCAGTTCACTATCTCTAGCATAACGCTCAACCTGAGGAATAACTTCGTAAGAGCGCCCTTCCATATTAAAACGATTAATATAGCCACCACCAAGCATACTACTGAGCTCCTGACCGATTTCTTCCATCGACAAACCTAAATCTGCAGCGCGATCTCTGTCAACCTTTACCCGAGTAACTGGCTTGTCGATATCGATTGATTTTTGCACGAAGGTAAAATTGCCACTTTGCATGGCGGCTCCAACCAATTCATCTGCCACCTGGTTAAGCTGATTAAAATCACTCCCTGAAGTCACTACAAACTGAAAAGGTAAACCACCACTGGAACCAGGCAAGGAGGGGATCGGAAATAATGCTGTTTTTAAACCAGTAATATTTGCCACAGATGCCTGTAGTTGAGGCATTATGTCGAACTGCGATATATCACGTTCACTCCAAGGTTTCATTTTGAAACCACCAAATACAGCATCGGAACTTGTCATACCCACCAACATAAATGTCTCGTCGTAGCCTGGCACCTGCTCAAACGCTGTCTGCATTTCCGCGCCATACTTTTGCAAGTATTCAAGGGTAGCTGTCTGTGGTCCTTTGCCCTGAAATAGGATAATGCCACGATCTTCAGTGGGTGCCAGCTCTTTCTCACTTAACATGACCATAAAAAATATCGACACGAGAACAACCAATGCAAACATGATCACAGGTGACACGGCCTTAACAACGATAGTCAATGAGCGCTGATAAACGTTGGCGAGCTTTTCAAACAAGCCTTCTACAGCACTTTCAAAACGCGACGACTCTCCATGAGGTTTCAGTACCTTGCTAGCTAGCATAGGCGATAAGGTCAAGGCGATGATCCCTGAAATAACGACCGCACCTGCAAGCGTGAAAGCAAACTCAGTAAATAGCGAGCCAACTAGCCCTCCCATAAAGCCAATAGGTGCATAAACAGCCACCAGCGTGATTGTCATCGCAATAATTGGACTTGCCATTTCACGGGCGCCAATGATCGCAGCTTCCTTCTTTGACTTACCATTAACGATGTGACGATGGATATTTTCGACAATAATAATAGCATCGTCGACGACTAAGCCAATGGCCAAAACAAGTGAAAGTAATGTCAGTAAATTGAGTGAGAAACCCAGTACAAGCATTATAAAGGCACCACCAATCAGTGAGAGTGGAACCGCTAGTGATGGAATGATGGCAGCGCGAAGGGAACCAAGACACAAAAACACAATAACAAGCACAATACCTATTGCCTCGATCAGCGTTTTAATGACCTCATTAATTGAATCGTCGATAAATTCTGATGCATCATAAGGCAGTTCAACCAGCAAACCAGACGGTAGTTGAGATTTAATCTCAGGTAGAAGTTCTTTTACCCGTTCTGCCACAGACAGCGGATTTGAGCCAGGAGAGAGGCTAATAGCCACGTAGGTCGATGGTTTTCCTTTGTATAACGCAATGTTTTCGTAGGTTTGCGATCCAAGTTCCACCCTCGCAACATCCTTGAGACGAATAATCGTGTCTTCAGTTGATTTGATAACAAGATTCTTGAACTGTTCAGTGTTAGAAACGTCAGTGTTACTGGTAAGACTAATCTTTATTAACTCTCCTTTTGTTTGTCCAACACCAGAGAGATAATTGTTTTCGCGCAGGGTCTGAACAATCTCGGTCGAGGTAAGATTAACCGCAGCAAGTCTTTGGGGGTCTAACCAAACTCTCAGAGCAAAACGCCGTCCTAAAAGTTCAGCTTTACCCACACCCGATAGTGCCTGTAGTTTTGGCTGTACTTCACGAGCAAGATAATCGGTGATTTCTGGTACCCGCATAGTCTCACTGAAGAAAGCAATGTACATAAGCGCGCGACCTTCACCTGTTGTCGAATTAATAACAGGGTCTTGAGCGTTTACAGGTAATGCGTTCCGCTGACTAGCGACTTTAGATTGGATCTCGGCCAACGCGTCATTAGCATCGTAATTAAGTTCCATCTGTGCTTCGATAGTTGAAAACCCCTGCGTGCTCGAAGAGCTTAAGAAGTCGATGCCTTTAGCTTCGGCGATGGCCTGTTGCAAAGGTTGGGTGATAAACCCCTGAATTAGTTCGCTGCTAGCACCTGGATATGCAGTCGTAACCGTGACTTTAGTGCTTTCTAGCAAAGGATATTCGCGGATCTCCATTTCCATGATGGATCGCACACCAACCAGTAATATCAGCAAACTTACTACCGTGGATAAAACGGGCCGTTTTATGAATATGTCTGTAAAACGCATGGCTATTTTACTCCTGTGCTAACAGAAGCAGGGTCGAGTGAGGAGTCGTTCTGCTTGATTTTTACTTGCTGGCCAGCCCTGAGGCGCAAGAGGCCTGAGCCAACAATACGCTCTCCAGCTTCAAGTCCTTGCTTAACTTCTGTCATACTTCCTCGTTTAAAACCTGTTTCTAATGTTCGGCGCTCAGTAACCAGTTGACCCGCTGAATTTTCTGTTAATACATAGGCAAAGTTACCGTAGGTGTTGAATGATATTGACGTGTTTGGGATCGCTACCACCTCTCGAGGACCTTCTGCGAAGGTTCTGACAGTAGCAAACATTCCAGGTTTGAGTCCTTGTTGTAAATTAAGAAGCTGAGCACGTAATTTAACGGTGCGTGTTTCAGGTGTGACCGAACTGTTGATAGCGGTAACGGACCCCTTAAATACCTCGGAACCTTTTGCCGCAACAGTGACTTCAACAGGGTCTGCTATGTCAACACTTCGCAGCTCTTTTTCAGAAAGTGTATATTCAACAAGAATTGGGTTAAGCATATTGATTTCAACGATAGGCGTACCTACGAATAGATATTGGCCAATGTCGGCTAAACGGAGCCCGAGAACACCATTGAAAGGTGCTGTAATGACTTTTTTGCCAAGCTGAGCCTCTGCCTCTTGCACTCTTGCTCTGGCAGAATCTTCCGCAGCCTTAGCTTTATCATAGGCTAACTGTGAAACAGCTCGTTTGGAAATCAGATCGACGTTATGTTGAAACTCCTTCGATGCAAGCTGTTCCTCAGCCCTACTTTTTTTAAGTATGGCTTGCTCTATTTCGCTATTCAGGCGAATAAGGATATCACCTTTTTCAACACGCTGACCCGATTCGAATAAGACCTCAGTTATAACGCCTGGCATCTCATTAGCGATCCGAACACCATTTATAGCCCTAATACTGCCAATTGATTGAATGCTCGTTTGCCAGGTAGCCATAACAACCTCTGTGGCTTCAACAACCGCAGGTGGTCGTGGCTGCGAGAACTTCGCCTTTATTTGCTCTAGTTGATAAAACTTGTAGCTGAATACGCCACCAAGCAAAACAAGCAGTAAAACAATAGCCATTGCAAAGCGAGAAAAAGTGCCCATTCTGGTGATCCTTTTAAATAAAATAGGTGAATAACGTTGAAATATATAACGAATTTAATTTCAAAACATTGAAAGGTAATTACTCAAGCTACTTATTTGAAGCTCTTAGCATCCACGATGTTTTTTCATGAATTCGCATTCGGTCAGAGACAAGAGATACCGTTGATTCATCGTCTAATTGATGAGCCACTTTTAAAACGTCACGTGCGGTCTTTATAAGTGTTTCATGCCCAACAGTTAATACTGCAATCATTTCTGTGGCATTAGGAACACCATCCACCTCGTGGATTGAGCTTAATCTGGAAAATTCTTTATAAGTGCCTGGCGCGGCAACATCAAGCGTTCTAATACGTTCTGCAATGTCGTCTACAGCAATTGCTAATTCTGTATATTGATCCTCAAACATTAAGTGTAACTCTCTAAACCTCAACCCCGTAATATTCCAGTGAAAGTTATGTGTTTGTAAATAAAGCGTATAAGAGTCTGCTAGTAATTTTTTTAATCCTTCAGCGATTTTACTTCTATCTTTTTCATCAATACCAATATCAATGGTGCTCATAATTACTTTTCCTTTTTTCATTAAAAAAATCAATATAGGGAGGCGATTTTTGCCGCCCCACCAAAAACATAGTGTACGACTTTATCGATTTAGGCTCTGTGCGATATCGAACCAAAAACGTTTGGCTGATGAGTATACGGGGGATAACTCTATTGGCTTTAGGTTGCCTGCCGATAGTTATTGTAGATTTATAACAATATCTAACGGCTAACAATGGATTATTAACTAATATTCTTCCTCTAAAGTCATAAGCGATGTGTTACCACCAGCAGCGGTCGTATCAATGCTAACTGATTTTTCTGTTAATAGACGCTGAATTAAATTATCCAAATATTCTGAACTGATCACCGGTAATATTGCGCCTTGACGTTCAGCTAACTTCTCACTGATATAATGTTTTCGGTCGCAATGACTATCAACAACAACACCTGACAAAGCAGGATGCGCTAACAGCGCTGATAAATGACATAACTTGGCAACTTGAAAAACATTTTCATCTTCGCCTGTTGCAACAAACTTATCTCTAAAGGCTAAAGCTTCCTCATAAAATAAATCAGAGACAACCGTAATAACGGTATTACCCGTCGCCAACGCCGTTATAATAGACATCAACAAAAACTGAAAGCTGACATTTTTATCCGCAAAGCAAATAATATTACCGCGGTTTTCTAAATACAACATATTAGACTCACCTGTTGGCCCAGGTAGAGTTAGTGGTTTATTAAGGTGTTTTTCAATACGTATTAATTGTTCACGAGCCGCTGTTAACGTAAGATTTAGGTCATCAAATAAATCATCAACAATATCAACATCAGCAATTTTGGCTAACAATTGACGCACGCAAGAAATACGGGGATTTAACTCAGTTAAACGCCAGCATTTTTGCGCAACATCGGCCTTATCCATAAGTAAAACTGCCTCTTTTTTAGCTTTTTCATCTCCCTCTAACACTTCCTCTTGTGAGGGCGATACATTAAGTTTCGCCGCATCAGGGGTAGATTTTTCTTTCACTAAGCGCGTTAAATAATTGGGCCCCCCTGCTTTTGGCCCAGTACCAGAAAGACCTCGACCACCAAAAGGTTGTACACCAACAATGGCGCCAATTATATTACGGTTGATATAAACATTACCGGCACGTGACCGCTTAGCTAAATCAAAGGCACGGTGTTCAATACGTGTATGAATACCCATGGTTAAACCAAAACCTGTACCATTAATTTTATCGATAACCCCTTCTATCTCATTACCTTTAAAACGTACAATGTGCACACAAGGACCAAAGACTTCTTTTTCTAACACGCTAATATCTTCAATTTCATAAAGACGCGGGGCAAAAAAGAAATGCTCATTATTTTCTACCTCGGCAGATATTTCACATTGGTATAATAACTGACCATGTGTTTTCATATAATCGCTGTGCGCATTTAAAACGCCGAGTGCTTTTTTATCTATAACAGGCCCTACATCAGTGCTTAAGTACGCTGGATTACCGACATGTAATTCTGCTAAGGCACCCTTAAGCATAGTAATAACATTATCAGCGATGTCTTCTTGTAAAAATAATACCCGAAGCGCAGAACAGCGTTGACCTGCCGATTGAAATCCTGAAGAAATAACATCGTCAACAACTTGCTCAGGCAAGGCAGTTGAGTCAACTATCATACAATTTTGTCCACCCGTTTCAGCGATGAAAGGCACCTGATCGCCACCTCTATCAGCCAAGGTTTGTGAAATTATTGTCGCTGTGTCACTAGAGCCAGTAAAAATAACGGTTTTAATACGATCATCCGGAATAATTACACTACCCACTTTACTACCACGGGCAATAACCTCTTGTACAACGCCTTCAGGTAGTCCAACAGATTTCATCAGTTCAATGGTGCGCAGCGCAATCAAACTGGTTTGTTCAGCGGGTTTTGCCAATACAGTATTACCCGTAACAATGGCTGCAGCGATCTGCCCTAAAAATATCGCTAAAGGAAAATTCCATGGGCTGATACAGAGCACTACACCACGAGCTTCGAAACGTTCGTCTTCCGCAAGATTAATAGCTTTTTCAGCATAATAACGACAAAAATCAACCGCTTCACGTACTTCATCGATGCCATCTTGAGCTGTTTTACCCGCTTCTTTAATACATAAGGCGATAAGCTCGTCCATATGATGTTCAAGAATATCGGCAACGCGGCACAATAACGCTGCGCGTTCAGATACTGGTGTTTGTGACCATGATGAAAATGCTGTTTTAGCCAACGTTATCATTGCCAGCATTTCATCTTCGTTGTGATGACGATAAAAGCCTATTATTTCAGTTTGGTTGGCAGGATTATTAACGGCAAAAGCCCCTTTTGGAACGTTACTTTCAGAGAGTAGATGATCAGTAAACCAGCTATCTAAAAACGACTTCAAGGGTGTGATTGTATTAATATCAGCTAAATCGACGCCTTTAGAGTTATCACGACCGAGACCTTTTTCATCATGGTATAAAGCTATGGGTTTGGTGATTTGGGTGTTATATTTATCTTTTAAACGCTGCGTTTTTTCAACGGGATCTCTCAGTAAAGATTCAACAGGTTGAGTCTCATCAACAATGGCATTAACAAAAGAAGAGTTAGCACCATTTTCTAGCAAACGCCGCACTAAATAAGCTAATAGCTCTTCATGATGACCAACTGGGGCGTAGATGCGACATTGAATATTTTCACTAGAAACTATTTGATCATACAAAGAGTTCCCCATGCCATGTAAACATTGAAATTCAAAACCCTCTTTATTGCCATCAACGAGTTCAAGAATGGCGGCAACAGTGTATGCATTATGCGTAGCAAACTGTGGATAAATGGTATCTCTATAAGCTAATAATTTTTTTGCACAAGCGCGGAAAGAAACATCAGTAGAAGATTTTCGTGTAAATACAGTGAAATGCTGATGACCCTCTTTTTGAGCCTTTTTAATTTCAGTATCCCAATAAGCCCCTTTTACTAGGCGGACCATCATTTTTCGGTCAACTCGCACCGTTAATTCACGTAACCAATCAACGACAAAAATAGCCCGCTTTTGATAAGCTTGTAATGCCATACCAAAGCCAGTCCAATTTGCTAAATCACTATCACTAAAAACCGCTTCAATAATATCAAGTGATATATCTAAGCGTTCAGACTCTTCGGCATCAACGGTTAAACCAATATTGTAGCTTTTAGCTTGTAAACAAAGCGCCTTAAGTTTTGGCACAATTTCAGCCATAACGCGTTCTTTGTGGTTAAATTCATAACGAGGGTGAATTGCAGAAAGTTTCACTGAAATACCAGGAACTTTACGAGGATCATCTTTACCCGTAGCACGCGCTACATTCCCAATCGCCTCTATTGCCTCTTGATAAGCTTTAAAATACTTATCAGCATCATTCATCGTACGGGCACCTTCACCGAGCATGTCAAATGAATAGACATAGCCTTGCTGCTCTTTATCGGCAGCACGCTCAGTTGCGGCAATGATTGTATCGCCCATCACAAACTGCTTACCCATAATTTTCATGGCGTAGTTCATTGATTTACGAATAACAGGTTCACCTAAACGACCAACAATCTTTTTCAATAAACCAAAGCTTTCCTTTTTGCGTTTATCGGCATAATTCACCATAGTGCCGGTAATTAACAAGCCCCATGACGAGGCATTAACGAACAATGAATCGCTGCTGCCTAAATGACTGTTCCATTGCCCTTGAGAAATTTTGTCACGAATTAAAGCATCTTGAGTATGTTTGTCTGGTACTCGTAACAAGGCTTCGGCCAAACACATTAAGACCACACCTTCTTCACTTGATAGGGTGTATTCTTTTAATAAGGCGTCTATTGCACCATTACCTGACTCGACTTTACGAATTTGAACAGCCATTTTACGCGCTCTTTCCCACGCTCGACTTCTGGCACCAACATTTACTTCTGCCAATGGTAAGATATGATCTACCGCGATTTTTTCATCGATACGGTAAAACTCACGAATTTTTTGACGAAGAGGACAGTCTGTATTAAACGAACCATTGAAAAGCATATAGTTATCCTTAAAAAATTATTAAATAGTCTTTTGTAATCACTTAAGTGATTACAATTTAATTTATGCTACGAATGCTTTGTTAGCTCTTTGTCAATCATCGCCGACAAGATACGTAACAAAGTCTGTCCTTTTAATTTAAAAACTCTTTAGCTTTAGCAATCGAATAATTTACTGCTTGTGACAGTTCAAGTTTGGGCGGCATAACCAATTCATTTGGATCGATATGGACATCAAGCACACAGGCCTCAGTACTAGTAAATGCCTCTTTCAATGCGTCGACTAGCATTTCAGGGCGTTCTACACTCCAACCCTCACCACCACATAATCGAGCAAATTCAGCAAAATCTGGATTTTTTAATGCCGTTTTATAATTGGGGTAACCGCTGCTTTCTTGTTCGAGTTGAATTAGTCCCAATTTGGCATTGTTAAAAATAATAACCTTTATCGGTAATTTACGATTGACCACGGTAATAAATTCTTGCATTAACATACTAAAACCACCATCCCCGATAAGTACTATTACCTGCCGGTCAGGAAATTTTAATTGTGCGCCTATCGCGCCAGCCATGCTAAATGCCATCGTGGCCAAGTTACCTGAAAGGGTAAATAGTTGGTGTTCAGTTACGGGTAAATGACGTGCGGCCCACGCAGTCACCGTGCCAGTATCACAAAGAAAAATTGCATCTTTGTTGGCAAGCTCGCCGATTGTTCGTGCTAGAAACTGCGGTTTTATTGGCGCTACTTGCGAGCTTTCTTTTTCGCCTTGTTCTCTTGACCATTTCATTTTCTGGTGACGACATTCATCAAGAAAATTTTTGTCATCTTTTTGGGGTAAATCAATAATTAATTGCTCTAGCACCTCACTTACCTCTCCAACTATAGATACATCGACAGGGCAACGTCGACCTATGTGTCGAATATCCTTGTCCACTTGAATGACTTTCGCTTTTCCAGGGTAATATTCTTTGTAGGGAAAATCAGTACCGAGCATAATAAGTAAATCACAATTATTTATTGCCTCAATTGATGGTCGCGTACCAAGTAAGCCAAGTCCTCCTAAGGAATATTCATGCTCATCTGGCAGTAATACTTTTGCTTTTAATGTTCTAATAAGTGGTGCATTGCATTTTTTCAACAAAGTAAGTAGCTGTTGACGCGCTGGAATAGCCCCTACGCCCGCAAGAACTACAATTTTATTAGCTTGCTGAATTAGGCTAAGTGTATTGTTTAATGATGATGCTAAAGGTTTTGTACTGCCCTTTTCAGTGCCAGCGATTGGATGACAAGTAATACCTGCTTCTATTTGCTCCGTGGCCACATCTACAGGTAGGGCAATATGAGCAACTCCGCTTTCAGTAATCGCACTATTACACGCTTGCTGGATGATCTCAGGGACACGATCAGCAGCAAACAAGGTTTGATTAAACACAGCGACATCAGAAAAAAGAGCGGATGAATTGATTTCTTGATGTGAGTTATTACCTATTTCAGAACGCGGTAACTGCCCCGTTATCGCTAGGACAGGTGCATGGTCGAGCTTAGCGTCGTACAAGCCATTGAGTAAATGTATGGCTCCACCTCCAGCAGTACCAACACAAACGGCAAGCTTACCGGTTAATTTTGCTTGGGCTGATGCGGCAAACGCCCCACTTTCTTCATGACGGACCTGTATGAATTCTATCTTTCCATTGCGGCGTATAGCATCCATCAAATCATTAATCGCATCACCTGGAATACCAAAGACATGGCGGACACCATATTTGTAAAGTGTCTCTACAATGTGGTCGACAACTTTACGTTTTTTGATTGTAGACATGTATTCCCCTTTCAATTTCAAATAAGTTCATCGATATTTACTTTAATTAAGCACAACGCTCAAAGCGTTATGAATTTATCTATTATATTTACTCACTGTTAACGACTTTCATCAGGCTCAATTGATTCATGAACATTATTTACTGCTGAAACTCCCGGAGTAAATAGTTGTCTGATGCTGTTCAACATCGTGTTATGCTTCCAATGCTCTGCTCGCACTAAACTTACTTTCAATAAAGCAATGTCTGGGTTATCCAATCCATCTTGAATCCACGTTTCATAACGTGACTCCCATAATTTAATCAACATAGCTTCACTTTTAATTACCTGAGTGATCCCAGATACCGAAATAAAATTGTTATCTTCTTTGATAAAACTAAGATTGACGAAGCTGTTTTCAGTCAATTCACCAATCAACTCTGAAGATAGCGTTGTAAAAAAGAAGAGTTCTCCTTCAGCGCTAACTTCAACGGTTTCCATCGGTCGACTTTTCATTATTCCATCAGCGGACCTAGAAACAAGCATTGCTACATCACCTATATTAATGAGCTTTTGAATATGTGAGATATCTCTCTGTAAATGCTTTTCACTTTGCATGCTAATTTTCTCCGATTAAATGTATTCAACGGTGTTATCTGTTTTTAGAGACGGCTAAGATAGTTAACATAAAAACAGTTATATTTGATTTATTAAGCTAAATCTAAAAATATTATACGGTGACAAGGGAGGTCGCTCTGTACGTTAGCGTACTGTCTAAAGAGTGTGTTTTATCCTAAACGGCTTAAAACTAATGCTGGCAAGTTGAAACAGAGGGTTTTTAAGGTGGTCTTAGCGCTGATTAACAGACTAAAAATAGTGTAAAATACTGTTTGAGGTTATAATAGATGTCTTTACTAATGCTTATTTAAAACAAACGAATAGCTAAAGTGGTCTAGTTTAACCTATTGGTATAATTACCTTTCATCAGCTGATAACACTCACAAGCTTCCCGCTCTAAGCCCTTACGATTAAGTATCTGAATGGTACCTCGTGTATAGCTAATTAACTTTTTATCTTTTAATAAGCAAGCGGCTACTGTTATCCCGCTTCTTCGAACACCAAGCATATCAGCAAGAAATTGATGTGTTAGGTTTAAATGAGTAGAATGTGCCCTATCATCAGTCATGAGTAACCAACGAGCAAGACGAGATACTATGGGATGAAATCGCATGCAGACTAATGATTGTGAACCTTGCACAAACAAAATATAAAGGTAATCATTCAATCTTTTTAACAGTAATGGAAAGTTTTTCAGTTGATACTGAAATTGCTTAACAGATAAGCGCAGCGCTGTTCCGGACCCCTGAACAACAGCTCTATCAGGTGCCGATTGTACTCCTGAGATATTGGAAATACCCAACATACCTTCATTACCGATAATACACAGTTCAAGCGGTGGGTGTCTCGTACCTGTAGTGACCAGTGAAATATACCCTGTTAAAGGATAAAATATGTAGTCAATGCCTTGCCCGCGCTCATGCAATATATCACCGGAGGTTAAATGGACTTGCTCGCATTGCGCTACAATAGTTTTTCTGAGTTTACTTGGTAGCCCATCTAACAGCTCATTGGTGACTTCTTGCTTTTCTTTTGATCGCATATGTTTGCTCTCTGATACAGAAAAATGATATTGCCTTAAATAATTAAAATTTAATTTATAGCAGCAATAGTCAAGTGTAAGCGATATAAAATAGAGGATCTGTGCGCTGGCAAACATTACTCACTTATATGATGACTTTATAACTTACATATTGAAAATGATTAGTTCACTAAGCAATAGCGGTGTCTATAATGTCGCGAGGTTTTCTTCAATGTCAGCGCTAAAGTCTTAACGTTTTGATGCGGATATTGCAGGAAAATTTTTGATAAAAGTCAATGGCGTGACAGCCTTATTTAGCGCAATAGCTGATATTGTGCTAAATATCTAAGCTGATTAAAAACTGAGCTTTAATACTGATAAAAATCATCAATTTATAAAGATAAAAGACAGTATTACTCATTAAAACAAATAACCTTGATTAAAGATTAATAACGTTTTTTGATTGATAATAAACTTTTTCGTTTTCATGAGGGAGCAATCGGTCGGTTTCTTTTTTTACAACCGCGTAGCATTCACAACTTAAGCTTTCAAGTTTCTGCCTATTTAATACGGTAATATGACCGCGATGATAATCAATGACACCCAACTTCTGCAGTTTTCCCGCAGCTTCGGTCACACCTTCTCGGCGAACCCCTAACATATTACCAATAAGTTCCTGAGTCATCACTAGGGTATTATCGGGTAAACGGTCAAGCGACAGTAAAAGAAAACGGCATAATTGCTGATCAATCGTATGGTGGCGATTACATACTGCAGTCTGTGACATTTGAGTAATAAGGGATTGGGTATAACGAAGCATTACTCCTAACAATTTTCCATGTCGATGGAATTCTTCGGTTAAGCGTTTTCCTTTAAGCCGATAAGCATAACCTGCACTTTGAACCACAGCTCGGCTAGATGTACTTTCTCCGCCCATAAACAACGCAATACCAACAACGCCTTCGTTACCGACCACAGAAATTTCTGCCGAAGCGCCACTCTCCATTACGTATAATAAAGAAACAATAGAGTCAACGGGAAAGTATACATTAGCGAGCTTATCACCGGCTTCGTACATCACCTCGCCTAACTCTAGCTTTACTAATTCAACAAAAGGAAAAAGTCGTTCTTTTACTTCATCAGGCAAGACAGCTAGTAAGTTATTTTGTAAGGGGGTAATTTGAGTGTCGATTATTTTTTGCATCGTGAGTCGTCCCTTCTTAAGAATTAAATCAAGCTACTAGATATTATTATACCTTAACAAAAACAATCTCGCTGTTCGGTTCGATACCGTACACAACACTCTTTTTAGATGATCATTTTTATTTTAGGTAATTAAAGTATATATCGCACTAATCGACATTTAGACCACCTAAAGTAGATGCGCTTACATTCAGATATAACAACATAAAAAACAACAATAACATTTAAAGACAAAAACTTAAACTTTCCACTACGGTAAAGTCTAACGAAGAAATAGCCTACTGCTCTAGTGGCTTTCGCATAAAAAATAGTACGATAATTATTAGGTTATGTGTGACAGCGTACAGATATATCTTTACGTAAAGTACAAGGTAGTATTTAGAGCTTAGCGTTATAAAATTTTATTCATTAATGGAATGGACAAGACCATAAAAGTTTTACTTCAGTAAAAGAAGTAGCACCCTTTAAAACAGGTAAAACAACAAGTTAATGCTTTGCCAGCCACCAATAAAACCCTTATCATTTAATTGAGGAAAACGTTATGTATAAACATATTTTATTTGCCACAGAACTTCATGATTCAAAAAACTATATTGAAGATAAAGTCGCTCAATTACAACAGTTCACCGACGCTAAACTCAGTATTATTCATGTGGTAGAGCCGATACCTAATTATGGTGGAGCACTCGGTGTTGTTCCGAGTCCAGACCCAGTTGGCAGTTTTGGTAATACAGAAAAACGAAAAGAACAAGCCAAAGAGATACTTCAACCATTAGCTAAAAGGCTAAATATCACCGAACAACACTTGTGTATATCGGTCGGATATATTAGCGAAGAAATATTGGCTTTCGCAGAGCACGAAAATGTCGATTTAATTATAACCGGTAGCCATGGGGTACATGGTTTACGGTTATTATTAGGCTCTACCGCAAATGCCATTTTACACGGCGCAAAATGTGATGTGTTGGCAGTGCGCTATAAAGAGCAATAAGCATTGATTTAAGCAATAAATATATTGCTTTGAATATTATGATGGTAACGAACCTGCTGTGAACGAGCCAATCAATTAAGTCGGTAATTAATATAATATCGTTAATTATCTATCGGTTGCAGCAAGACTTACCTTTCCATAACAGGTTTTTATCGAGGGTCGTATCACTAATTTATCCTGTCTTATCAAATCGACTTATCATGATAAATTATTTGACTCGAGTCTCATTTGTAATAAACACCCTACTGATTGTTATATAACTATACATGTTACCAGCCCTTTATTTTGGCTGCCACATTATGTTTTCGTCCATGTATGCTAGGGTATATTAACTACGTTTATCATTATGCGTATACCAATCAGATTAATACTTTTAATGGAGATAACGACAATGGCCAACTCTATACAACGTTTGAAGCAACTTGAAATTAATGGTGAAATTTGCCACTACCACAGTTTTGATGGTTTAGCGGATAAGTATGACCTTTCACGTTTGCCTTTTGCCGCTAAAATCCTTTTAGAAAACTTATTACGACATGCAGATAGTGATTTTGTCCAACAAGGGGATATTGAAACCTTAGCCAATTGGGATGTAGACAACTGGCAGGATACTGAAATTGCCTTTGTACCTGCTCGCGTAATTTTGCAAGACTTTACTGGGGTACCCGCCGTAGTTGATTTAGCGGCTATGCGAGATGCGATAGTCAAAATGGGTGGAAAAGCCGAAAAAATAAACCCATTAAATCCAGTCGAATTGGTCATCGACCATTCAGTTATGGTCGATGTGTTTGGTCAAGCTGATGCGATGGAAAAAAACACCGCAATTGAGTTTCAGCGTAATCGCGAACGTTATCAGTTTTTACGTTGGGGTCAGCAAAGTTTTGATAATTTTAAAGTGGTACCACCGGGCCGTGGTATTGTACATCAGGTAAATCTCGAATATTTAGCCCGCGTAGTATTCAAAAAGCCCGACGAGAATAATTTACTTTACCCTGATACCTTGGTTGGCACCGATTCACATACCACCATGATTAATGGCTTAGGTGTGTTAGGTTGGGGAGTCGGCGGTATCGAAGCTGAAGCGGCGATGCTGGGACAACCCGTGACCATGTTAATACCTGAGATTGTTGGTTTTGAATTAACGGGGAAATTACCTGCAGGAACTACAGCGACTGACTTAGTCTTAACGGTAACCGAACAATTACGTGCTGCAGGTGTGGTTGGTAAGTTTGTCGAGTTCTTTGGTTCTGGGGTGAATGAGCTGACCTTGGCCGACCGAGCGACCATAGCCAATATGGCGCCAGAATATGGGGCAACGTGTGGAATTTTCCCCATCGATCATCAAACTACCGATTATCTGCAATTAACCGGGCGTGACAGTGACCACATTGAACGCGTAGAGTCCTATTTAAAAACGATGGATATGTGGGGAACGCAATCTCAACAGCATGCTGTTTATCATAGCCGATTATCATTAAAACTAGATGAAGTAGTGCCTTCTATTGCTGGTCCTAAACGTCCTCAAGACAGAATTTCACTTGACCGTGCCGGTCTGGCGTATCGTGACTGGTTAGCTTTACAACACGGTATAAAACAAGCAGTCTCGAGCGATAGTGAAAGTGGCTTTGAAAGTGAAGGCGGACAACCTTCGGTACTATTACCTGCTAGTAATGAAGATTCAGGCGTTCCCTGTCAGTATGCTGATGAAGACTTTGTATTAAAACACGGATCCGTCGTTATAGCGGCAATTACCAGTTGCACTAATACCTCAAATCCATCGGTATTAATTGCCGCTGGACTATTAGCCAGAAATGCCCGGTTGCGAGGATTAACGGTTAAACCTTGGGTAAAAACCAGTTTTGCACCTGGTTCACAAGTGGTCACTGATTATCTGCTTAAATCTGGCTTAAATGAAGATTTAGATGCCCTTGGTTTTCAGTTAGTCGGATACGGATGTACTACCTGTATTGGTAACTCCGGCCCTTTACCTACCGAAATTAGCGACGCTATTCATCAAGGCGATTTATCTGTTACCTCTGTTTTATCGGGTAACCGTAACTTTGAAGGTCGTATTCATCCAGAAGTCCAAGCTAATTATTTAGCCTCTCCTCCTTTGGTCGTTGCTTATGCTTTAGCGGGTAATATGAAGATAGATATTACCACGGGCTCACTAGGTGATGACCCTACAGGTAAACCGGTTTATTTACATGACATCTGGCCAGATAGTCAGGAAATTAAACAAGTTATCGAAAAAGTTATCGACAGTTCAATGTTTATTTCCCGATATGAAGATGTTTATAGCGGTAATAAAGACTGGCAAGCGCTGGATATAGTACAAAGCCAAAAATATGATTGGCCAGCTTCTACCTACGTTAAATTGCCACCATTTTTTAATAATATTAGCGCAAAAATACCAACTATTAACCCAATTAAAAATGCTCGATGTTTATTAAAACTGGGTGATAGTGTCACTACTGACCATATATCTCCTGCCGGTTCGATTGCGCTAGATAGCCCCGCGGCTGAGTATTTAAAAAGTGAAGGCGTCTCACCCAAAGACTTTAATTCTTATGGCTCTAGACGCGGTAATCATGAAGTGATGATGCGCGGTACTTTTGCCAATGTTCGTTTACGAAATTTATTAGCACCCGGCACTGAGGGCTGTTGGACGACACTGATGCCATCGGGTGAAAAAATGAGTGTTTTTGATGCGGCGATGCAATATCAACAACAAAACATTGCTTCGATTGTTTTAGCTGGAAAAGAGTATGGTACGGGCAGTTCTCGTGATTGGGCCGCCAAAGGGCCAGCTTTATTGGGCGTTAAAGCGGTTATTGCACAGAGTTACGAACGTATTCATCGCTCTAATTTAGTCGGCATGGGGATATTACCATTGCAATTTATGCCAGATGATAATGCCGAGTCAATAAAACTAACAGGTGAAGAGCAATTCAGTATTCCTGCCGTGAGTATTGGGCAGAAAACGGTGACAGTATCTGTTAAAAATGAAGAGGGTAATGAACGTTCCTTTGAAGTAAAAATTCGTATTGATACACCCAACGAATTCAAATACTACCAACATGGTGGCATATTACATTATGTGCTACGAAATTTAGCGTCGACAGACTAATGTTGTTACCCTTCTTAATTAATTTTGAAGGGTAAATTTTTTAGCATAATGTATAAACAGGTCATATTGTTGACCTGTTTATTATTCATTGTTGTAGAGGTTAACATTCAACTTTAGATTTTAAATGTAAATGCCTGAACCCTAGTCAATATTAACGATACTAATGGCCTATTCCTTAACAGGAATACCTTCGAGTAGTTCTATAATACTGGGGTTGTTGTTTATATAGGCTAAATTAATGAGGTATTTTTTTTCAAGATCTTGCATGGATTGATTTGCTAGTAAGTTTTTTATTAATAACGCTTCGCCATTTCCTATTGCGGTTTTCAAAGCAGAGAAGTTCACGGTAGCGTGTTTATTTTGATTCGTATGATGAGATCCCATGATAACACTCCGTTAATTATTCTTTATGATAGTCACCGCTACTCCTAGCATCTAACGATGCAAATTAGGAGTACCAGTAAAGCAGTTTTTATATGTAGACTTATTCGTATTGATGCTATTTAAAATATCAATGTAGCGCTTACTTTTCGATGATATTTTTTGGGGGGTTGGCATTGTGTAAATATTTAAATAAGTCACTGTTAGTCGACAGTACTAATGTCGTATCTTCGCCAATAGCAAGCTCATAGGCTTGTAAGGTTCGTGTAAAAGCATAAAATTCAATAGATTCTTGGCTTTGGCTATGTGCGGTAGAATAAATTCCAGCGGCTTTAGCATCGGCTTTACCGCGAATTTCTACAACTTGACGATAAGCTTCTGATTGAATTTTATTTAAATCACGTTCGCGGTTGCCTAATATTCTAGCTGCCTCACCTTTGCCTTCAGATAAGAACCTTTCGGCAATTTGGCGACGTTCACTGATCATCCGCTCATAAATTTTAGGTCGTACACTTTCATTATAATTAATGCGCTTAAAACGAATATCTAATAGTTCAATACCAAACACCTTAACCTTTTCTGCCGCGGCGTTAAATATGTCTTGTTCGACAAGTTTCCTACCTTTATGGATAGGTACTAAACTGCCCATATCTAATGCTTTTTCTGCATCAGTTAACAATGGGTCACGCAGAGGTTGACGGCCTTTCGTGGTCCGAATAATTTCAATTAGCTTATGTGTTGCTACCGCATTTCGTGTCTCACTACCAAAAATATCATCTAATCTCGATTGCGCACTGCGTTCATCACCCAGACGTAAAAAATACGGCAATGGGTCGGTTATCTGCCAGCGTGCATATAAGCTAACAGAAATATATAACTTGTCCTTTGTCGGCATATCTGAAGGTGTACCTTCCCATTCCAACACACGTTTATCAATCGAATTAACCTGCTGAATATAAGGTAATTTAAACTTAATACCAGCATCAACAACCGGCTCCCCCACGGGACGACCAAATTGCGTAATAATGACTTGTTCGACTTCATTTACGGTATAAAAGGCGCCATAAAGTAAGGTAATAATAACGAATAGCAAAATACTCGTGAATAAGCTTAAATAACGTTTCATGGTTTTCTCCCTTCAATAGATGTTAAATCAAGCAAAGGTAAGACATCTATTGTGCCACTATCGATGATAATTTTATTGCTTATGGATGGCATTACTTTTTGCATGGTCTCCACGTAAATGCGCCTGCGCGTGACCTCTGGCGCCAATTTAAATTGGTCATATAGTGCATTAAAACGTAATACATCACCTTCTGCTTCATTAATTCGTTTTATTCTATAGCCATCTGCTTCGCGAATACGTTGATCTCGCTCGCCTTCTGCCAATGGGATAATACGATTGTAATCTCGGCGCGCTTCATTAATCAGCTTTTCCTTTTCTTGTTGAGCCTGATTTACCTCATTAAATGACGCTTGAACGGGCTTTGGCGGATTAATATTCTTTAATTGAACTTGGTCGATACTAATGCCCATTACATATTTAGTTGCCAAAGCCTGCATTTTTTTAAGTGCTTCAACTTCAATTTCTTGGCGGCCAATAGTGATCACTTCGTCAACAGTTCTATCACCTACCACTTCACGCATCACTGATTCAGAAACATAGCGTAACGTACCTGCTGGATCACGTACTTCAAATAAGTAATTTTTGGGATCAGCAATTCGATACTGAATAACCCATTCCACCAGTGCAGTGTTCAAATCCCCCGTCACCATTTGCGTTTCACCCACTTGATTACTTGCTACGGCTAAGTCACGCTCACGAGCACTACGGCCTATATTGTTTAAAGAATCATTGAACGAGTTGTTTATGGAGATATTTTGGTCAGGGTCTTTAGCACCAGGCGTTGAAAAGCCAAACTCTTGCTTCAACTGCCGCTTTGTTGGCACTATGTTCACTTGCTCTATACCTAAAGGTAATTTGAAATGTAAACCCGCGGGGAAAATAGCTTCAAACTTACCAAATCTCAGTACAACGGCTACAGAATCGCTAGGAACTGTGTATACCGCGGTATAAATACCACCAGTGAGTAATATAACTGCAAGGATAATCCATCCAGGTTTTTTGCCACTACTCGTTGGCAGTAATTCTTGATACTTTTGAAAAAATTTACCGACTACTTTGCTTAGATCAGGTAGCTCTGATTTGGGCTTTTTAGCGTTGTTATTATCTGGCGTCATAGGCTCCTCTCTTTATTAACTAACCTTCGAAAAATAGGTTTTAACTTTATAATTAATGACTGCCCCATCCTATCAAACTGTAAAATATAACTTTAATTAAATAAATCGTATTATATTATTTGTTTTTGGATAGACACACTTTGTAATTTCCTAGTCAGGATCATCAGAAAATTCTACGATAAATAATATTAGTTTTCTGTTCGATACCACACGTAGTCGTCATAAATCATTTCAGTTAATACAGCCGGTGATAGATAGAACATCATCACAAATATTGAATTTTGATTGAAGTTGAGTGTCGAAATAACGTTTTCACAGCTTGGATTTATTAGATAACTTTCCATTGAATCTGAAAAATTCAAATGGTGATTTTTTTTTATAAGTGCTTACGTTAACCCTTGATGTGGCCAGTAGTAGATAATTACTGACGCACTTGTGCAGGCAAGGTCTCTATTTAAAAGGAGGGCTAAAGTGGTGGGACAGTAATTTCTGTTTGACGAATCTCAACCAGCGGACAAACACTGGCTACTTTATCGTGATATACCTCAATCTGGTGATCAGCTGGAACATCCAACATCATCAGCACTTCGCCATTACTAATTGCAGTTTCGCATGCAACCTTCTCCTGATCACTTAAACCAGCGCCTACCATACCTGAGACCCAAGCACCAAAACTCGCACCCGCAACGGTAAAACCTAAAATAGCGGCACCACCAAGGGCTAAACCCGTAGCCGGAAGGGTTATAACCGCCAGACCTGCCAATAATCCAGTAGTTCCACCAGCAATAACACCCCGTTTGATCGCTGGGTACAAGTCTGAATCATCCAATGCATCCGCTTTGGGGAGTTCGCTTAAATCGATTTTATCGTTTGCTATTAGATGCATTTGACTGTCGTTAATGCCATCAGCACGAAACAAGTTTACCAATTCACATGTAACCTTAACATCGGGGGCTAGAAAATAAATACGTTTCATTTGTTGCTCCTGTGTGCAGCCACACTGGCTAAAAACCTTATAATGTTAACAGGCATGAACTGCAGTATTTGATTAAAACAAGAAGGAAAATTTTAATAATTCCCCTATCGATAAAGTGCATGTTTATCCATAAGTCATCATAAATTCATATCCACAAAGCGTCTGTGCGTTGCCACACATTATTTAATGAAGTGATCTAAAGTCATAAATTGCATTGCTTAAGCTATGATAAACAACGTCAAAACTTACTCTCTGCTTATCAATGAGATCTTAACTAACGACAAGCTGATTGATCTGTATCAACCTTGATTCAGATAAACTAGCGCTCTTTATCAACAGTAACTAGACTAAAAATCAATCGATTAGTAGAAGCTACTACCTCTACCTTTGCTTAGGTATCTGTTTAATTTATTCTGCTATTTAATGAATGACCCTTGATATGATTAGAAATTTTTATTTCATTTGTCATTATTAATGGGCAAGAATTGATTCTCTATTATCTTCATATAGCGCAGAGTGTTAACTAGCTGGCTAATAATTCAACCTAAAAATGATTAAGGAATAATAATGAAATACTTTCTATTGAGTTTACTTGTCGTTATGTCATTAACACTGTTCAGTTGTGATAACGGAATTGACTCACCAAGAGGATTTAGTCTGCCTACAGGGAATATTGAAGCAGGTAAAATAGCTTTCTTAAAATATCAATGTTTAGCCTGCCACACACTCGATGGTGTTAATGATGATAGTATTGCAAAGCAGCAAACCCTTTCAATTTCCCTGGGTGGTAAAAAAACTAAAATAGTCACTTATGCTGAATTGGTTACCTCTATTATTAATCCATCCCATAAATTTTCAAATTTACATTCACCACAGTTTAGAACACCTCAGGGTGAATCAAAGATGAAAGTCTTTAATGATGTAATGACTGTGACTGAACTCATTGATTTAGTATCTTTTTTACAACCTAACTATTCATTAAAACCTTATCAACAAACCAGATATCAATATTATCCACATTAAAAGGTATGGGAGTTAACATGAACATTAAATTTTTTGGAGCCACTAGAGAAGTCACTGGCTCTTGCTATTTGGTACAGGGTAATAACAAAAATATACTGATTGAATGTGGTATGTTTCAAGGTTCTCATCACCATGAAAAACACAACCATGACCCCTTCCCTTTTGATGTTAGTGAGTTAGATGCTGTGGTGATCACACATGCATCAGGCTAATGTAACCCAAGCAAGTTATAAGTAAAATATTATAATCTAAGAGGGGGTGGCAATTTGCATGGTCATTGACCAAGATATTATTATAAGGAAGGGAATTGGTTAATATCTTTGTTAATTGGTTTGTCGACAATACTGATAAAACTAGGGTCAAACAAAACAGCGTTTGTCTTTGCCTAGTCGCAGATAAAAAATTTTAGCTTAGGGCTTTTTTATGGCTACCATCACACATCGGCTGAGATGCCGTTTGTTTACAGCCACAAAAAAATACTTTTTTTGACTCTGTTGCGGTATATCTTACTGGTGAGAATTCTGAGCCTTTATGAGAGCCATCACAAAAGGGTTGTTTTTGGCTTTCCCCACAAGAACACCAAGAATATTTTTTACCTTCTTCAACGTCGACTGCAAAAGGTGTGTCAGATGCTCGTACTGGTGTAGACATAGTAATCTCCATTAATTGATATATAGCGCCCGATAAATAGGCAAGTAACTGATATTTAAAGTAAGCGATAAAGCCATAAAAGCCAACTGTTATTTATCCCAGTTGAACTTTAATTATCTGTTGAGTAAAAAAATCATAAGAAAACTGCACTAAAGTCCAAGGTCAATAAAGGGATTTTAAAATTTTATCCTCTGACATTTGAAGAATAACTATGCCAAGTGAAGTAACAATAATAAAGTTAACCCAAAAGACTAAAGCCATTAAAAACAAGGCTGCTTAAGGAATAGCGTTCAATGAAAAGGTGGATTAAAAAAACCTGCGCTGTTTAATAACAGAGACGTAAAGCAAATAATTCAATTGGAAATACTAATTTTGACGCTTTAAATACCAACAGCTTGTTTAACTTTTTCTTTGTAACTTCGACTAACTTTTAATTCTTTGCCATTACTCATCACTAAGTAATATTCGCCATTAAGTTGGCTACAAAACTTATCTACATAATTTTTATTAACTATGGTTGAGCGATGACTGCGCACAAATTGCTTTGGGTCTAATATTTCTTCAAGCTGCTTCATGGTTTTACGTAATATATGTGTAGCACTATGGGTATGAACACACATATAGTCTCCCGCAGCGTCAATCCATAAAATGTCTTTAACTGGTACTCTACTCACTTCGCCTGCATCTTTTATAGCCAAGATATCAGAGTAAGAGGATAAACTTACCGGTTGATTATTTGCGAGCTCAGCTAAAATTTTATCACAATCATTACCGGTAACATCACTAACTAGCTGAATAAGTTTAGATTTATGAGCAGCATTTTCTGAGCTGATCAGGCTCTGCCTAACCTTGTCCATAGATTCGGCTAGGCGATTTTCATCAGCAGGCTTTAACAGATAGTCTTGTGCGTGAACTTCAAAGGCTTGTAAGGCATATTGATCAAAGGCGGTGACAAAAATAACAATGGGTAGCTTTAATCCTCTTTCAATAATAGCTTGCACGACTTCAAAACCATTGAGGCCTGGCATTTGAATATCAAGAAACATTAAATCAGGTTCATAGGCTCGCACAGCTTCAAGTGCTTCACGACCATTATGGCATTGCGCAATAATATCAACGTCTTTATGATCCGCTAATCTTACGGCAAGGCCTTTCCTTGCTAAAGGTTCATCATCAACTATGATTGTTGACAGAAGCTTTGTCATGTATTTATCTCTAGTTCATAGGGCATTCTAATGCTCACTTTAACACCTTTTGGCGTATTATTGGCAACAACTAAAGAAAAATCACTACCGTACAATGCGGCTAATCTTTCTCGGCTATTTGCGAGGCCAACACCATTCTCACGATAAAGATTACCATTTTTAATTTCAGCGCCAGGACCATCATCGGCAAGTTCTAATAATAAGTCATTGGCAAAGCGGGTCACCGTAACTTTAATGGTACCGCCACTCTCTTGAGAAGCAATAGCATACTTAATAGAGTTTTCAGCAATAGGTTGTAATATCATACTGGGTACTAAGGCATTTTTACAATCATCCGCTGCGATAAACTCTACACATAATCGGTCTTCAAATCTAACTTTTTCTATATCTAGGTAAAGTTTTAGTGCATGCAACTCACTATTTAAGGTGACTTTTTTCATCGGATCTTTATCAAGAGAATAACGAAGAAACTCACTTAATTTAGTCACCATACCATTGGCTATTTTATTTTCATTAACCAAAATAAGGGTAGAGATTGCATTAAGAGTATTAAACAAAAAATGAGGATTGAGCTGATAACGCAGCATTTTAAGCTGAGCCTGGTGAGCGACACTGTTAGCTTCTAAAACATTTTGTTTTTCTTTTTGCAGCATTTGATAATATTTTGTACCAAAGTATAAACCACTCCAGCTCAAAATAATAAAAAATGAATAAACACTGTTAGTGGTGTAGTACAGCCAAAAATCAGGGCGATAACCGTGCTTGTATATTTCCCAGTGGTTAATGTTTTTAACAACTTGCCAAAGTACGCCAACCAAATAAGAGGCGACTATGACCACAACGGCTATTTTTGCCGGACTAAAATTCCAAACTCTACGATATAGGTAGCGCAGAGGCACAGTGAACAGCCAACCTGCATAAGCATTGAGAAAAATTATCACGACAAAAATATCACGAGGATCATGTAATAATGATCCTAAATAATGCACTAAAGCAAATCCAAACCAACTTGTGCTATGCACTAACCAAAAAAGTCGGTTCTTATTTTCTAATAATTCTTTCCAATTCACGCAGTATAACCAATAAAAAATCTTATAATAATTATGAAGTAGCTTTGCCATTCACGCATTACCGTTGACCGTAGCATTTCAGCGACTCAACTCATTTGTATTCAATATAAATACAAAGCTTTAAAGCGCTATCATTTTACCTAAACGTTGCCCACCGACTAAGTGCATGTGGATGTGATAAACCTCTTGGCCGCCATGCTCATTACAATTAATAATAAGGCGGTAGCCATTTTCAGCAATGCCCTCTTCTTTGGCTATTTTTTTAGCAACAGTGATCATACGCCCTAGAGTGAGCTCATCATCGCCAGTGACATCATTAACCGTCGGAATTAATTTATTTGGAATAATAAGGACATGGGTACTCGCTTGTGGTGTTATGTCTCTAAATGCTGTCACGAGTTCATCTTGATAGAGTAAAGGTGTTGGTATTTCTTGTCTGATTATTTTTGAAAAAATAGTTTCTTCTGCCATGATATGCTCCGTTGTGTCTGTTAGTTTACTTCTGGTGTCCACTTATTATAGTGTATCGCGTTATCAACTGAACGTCTCGGTAACCACCCTGCACTTTCTAATTCAGGTTTGTCTTTGAAATGTGTGACATAACCAACGCATAAATAAGCAATGATTTCAATTTTTGTGGGAATATTCAAAGCATCTCTAAGCTTGTCGTCTTCGATAATACTTACCCAGCCAACGCCTAAATTTTCTGCTCTTGCGGCAAGCCATAAGTTTTGTACAGCGCAAACCGCGCTGTATAAATCCATTTCAGCTTTGATCGTTTTTCCTAAGACAACTGGGCCATTTCTTTCTCTATCACATGTGACACATATTCCTATCGGCGCTTCTAATATCCCTTCAAGTTTTAACTTTTGATAGCTTTGTTGTTTATCATCAGTAAACATTTTTTCAGAGACCGAATTTGCTTGCTCAAATCCATGCTTAATTTTTTGTTTTGTTTCTTTATCATTAATAACAATAAAGTCCCACGGCTGCATGAAACCAACACTGGGAGCATGATGAGCGGCGGTTAATACTCGCTTTAAAACATCTTCTGGGATGGGTTTGTTAATATAATCGCTTCTAACATCTCGACGTGAAAAGATAGTTTTATAAACCGCGTCTCTTTCTTTTTCAGAAATATGCATTTGAATAATTTTTGCTTGAGGTAAATGAAATAAATAACAATGTCGCATAAAAAAGGTCTAGGTTAATAATTAACCTAGACCTAATCATATATTTAAAAACTCATCGTTAGCTTTTTTTAAACACTCGTCGAGTAAAGCCAAAGGTTAATAGAGCGAATAAACTGATAAAGCCTAAACCAGCGCCTTCTCTTTCTATTTTTTTCTCTACCGCTGAACAGTCATCTATCTCACCCGCTAACGGTCTCAATGTAACAGCACGAACAACATCTTCTAAAAGCTGCTCGCCAGTATCTAAATCAAACATCAATTCACCTTTTGCGTCACGGCGAGGTGCTTTAACAAGTGCTGAAGCAGATATTTCATTTTTATCGTTAATGTCTCGCGCTTCGATAATTGTGTACTGTGAGTCACAAGTTAAAAAGTCATTGAGATCGGTAAAGGTCTTACTGGCAATCTCATACATAAAAGCATGTCTACGACGAGGAGACTGCTGATCGTTATGTGTTTCAACTTCACCTTCACCAACAATAATACCATTTTCGTTAATAGCACGTGCAGTACTTGATGAGCCCTTGAAAAAGTCATCAGGCATTATCATTTGCATACCACTATCAAAATCATTGGTATCTACATGAAAGAATTTTGTACGCGTATTACCATTAACCACAGTTTTAGTATGGCCGATAGCAATACCAGCATTATTAATACCGTAAGTACGAGAATCAAAAAACTTACTATGATCATCAGTGAAGTCTTTCACTTGACCATTTTTATAAACTACCGCATATAAATTTCGACGTTCACTTCTGCTTGGTTCGGTTTCGTTCTCATCCACCCAACCATGAGCAAAACCAACAGCAACGCCATCATTATTAATAGCCTGTGCGTAGTTAAGGAATTCTCTTGTATCATCAACATTTGGTGTAACTAAATGCCCTAAAGTCTCAGTCTTTGTCACCCCTTCTAAACTTAGCGTCCATTTTATTGCTTCAGTGTTATACATACTCGACACTGCATTTTGAATACAAATTTCGAACGGAGCATTTGCTAAAATAGCAGGGTCTGCACAGCCACCCGTTTCATCAAAAATAAAATCAAGCGCTTCTTGATCGATACTCGTACTGGCATAACCTACAGCAAATAAAGATTCACTCATGTCTAAAATAGCAGAATCACCGCCTAAGCGAAGATTCTCGGCAACATCGTCACCTTCAGTCGGTGGCTTTAATTCAATAATGGTATTGCCTGCATCAGGAGAATAAAAGGCTCTTGAGGTAAAATCACGAACCCAATAGACAACAGGGTTATTATCAGTGCCCGTAAATGGCAATGCAGTATATGGAGCTGAGCCGTTACCATAAATCCAGCCATCATTAGTAATACCGTTTACATAATCAACCGTTGAACGCGTCAATGTTGTGGTATCTGGGAAATATTGGTCAAATACAGCAAAGCTTTCAGTATCACCCGCTTTACCTGTTAAGTTACGCATAGCCAAGATATTACCAATTTTTTGATAAAACCTAGCTGAGCTACTGCTGTTTTGACTAGTCAAATACAGGACAGCCCAAGCTAAATCATTAGCGGTTGGATTGCCTAACCTTAAGTCGTTTTCGTTTTCAATATCGACTAAGCCATCAACATCTTCATATTGTAAATTGGCAAATCTAACAATACTATCAAAATCATTAGTATCAAAGTACTGAAATTGAACGGGAAAATTATAAATATCTGAGCCAGAAATAGCCATTTGATTTTGGTTGTTTTCTTGCTGAGCATAACTATATTTAACTATATCAATGCCACCTTTATCGATAACTTCATATTTAGCTGCCTGTGCCATTGATAAACTTAACGCACTGCTAATTCCTAAAACTAATACAGATTTTACAAATTTGTTCATATACTACTTAACTCTCATTTCTTGTTATAATTCATCTAGCTCTTGCCATCTTGCGAAAGCGATTTCGAGTTTTGACTCACTTTCTTCAAGCTGGTTCAATATATTTTTTGTTTTATCACTATCTTGAGCAAAAAAGTTAGCGTCGTTGACTTGTTCTTGCAATGAATTTATTAATGCTTCAAGTTCATCGACCTGTCCAGGTAGCGCTTCTAATTCACGATTATCTTTGAACGATAATTTTTTTTTAGTAGGCACATTAACTGCAGATTTACTCTCACTCACTGAATTAACAGGGGCTTTTATACCTTCAGCTAACTGCTTACGCTGTTCAGCTTTGTATGCTAAATAACTATCAACATCATCATAACCGCCAACAATATTTGTTATTTCACCACTGCCGTCAAAGTAAAGACAACTATTTACACAATTATTAACAAAATCTCGATCATGGCTTACTAAAATAACGGTTCCTGCATAATTTGCAACGACTTCTTCTAATAATTCTAAAGTTTCTATATCTAGATCGTTAGTTGGCTCATCGAGAATAAGTAAGTTGCTGGGTCTTAAAAATAGACGTGCTAATAACAAGCGATTTTTTTCACCACCTGAAAGCGCACGTACAGGAGTTCTAGCACGTTTAGGACTGAATAAGAAATCTTGCAAATATCCCAATACATGGCGTGTTACACCATTAACAGTGACTTCTTGCTTACCTTCGGCAACGGTGTCCTGAACGGTCATACTCAAGTCTAAAGCATCGCGATGTTGATCAAAATAAGCCACATCTAAATTAACACCAACACGCATCTTTCCTGAGGTGGGTTGTTGTTGTTCCATGATTAATTTGATTAACGTTGACTTACCCGTGCCGTTGGCACCAATAAGGGCTAAACGGTCGCCACGCGTTATAAGTAAATCTAAACCATTAAATATGGTTTTATCACCAAACGCCATATGCAAGTTTTCACACTCAAAGACTAACTTACCTGAGCGATCTCCGGTTGATATATTAATATCGCCCTGCTTCTTAACTTCACGTCGTTCTTGGCGTTCGACTCGTAACTTTTCAAGTGAACGAACTCTGCCTTCGTTACGAGTTCTGCGAGCCTTAACCCCTTGTCTTATCCATACTTCTTCTTCAGCTAGACGCTTATCAAAAAGCGCATTTTGTGTGGACTCAACTTCTAAGTCGTGAGCTTTTTGTTCGATATAAAGATCATAGTTACCAGGATAGCTAACAAGCTGACCACGGTCTAAGTCTAAAATACGGGTCGCTAAACCACGAATAAATGCTCTATCATGACTAATAAATATGATAGTGCCTTTAAAGTCTTTTAGAAATTGCTCTAACCACAACACACTACTAATATCTAAATGGTTAGTAGGCTCATCAAGTAATAGCACGTCAGGCTCGCTGACTAATGCTTTCGCTAATGCCAGTTTACGTAACCAACCACCAGAGAGATCGCAAATCATTTTGTCTGCTTCTAGCGCTAGCGTGGTTAATACTTTATCGATACGTTGTTCATCTTGCCAAGCATTGGCTTGGTCAAGTTGTTGTTGAACGTTCGATAATTTATTAAGATTCTTCTCTGAAGGGTCTTCACCAATAATATGAATTATATGGTGATATTGCTTAATCAATTCTGCATTTTCAGCAACACCTTGAGCAACATAATCAAAAACGCTCATTTCAGATGATTCAGGTGGATCTTGCTCTAACATCGCTAACTTAATGTTGCTCGACATCAAAATTTGACCATCGTCTAGGTTCTGTTTACCCATCAACACTTTCATTAATGAAGACTTACCTGCGCCATTTTTACCAACTAGACAGACGCGTTCGCCCGTTTTTACCGTTAAGTCTGTCTTATCTAAAATACTGTCTTCACCGAAGGCTAATTCGCCTTGAGCTATTCGGATTAATTCCATGGTTTATATCAACTCTACTACTTGTGATTGTTCGAAAGGCCAGAATAATAATGTGTTATCACTCAAGCGCTCTAATACGGGAATATGAACACCGTATAAATTTACTAAATTATTTTCATTACTGGTGTCATCATCAATAATATCAACCACCTTAATTTGGTGATCGGGTATTATATCAACAATTAACTCTGCAGCTTGCTCACAAAGGTGGCAACCGGCACTACTATATAAGTGAAATAAAACACTCATTAAGCCGTAACTTTTTTACGGGTAATTAACCAACTGTTATGGATGTGCTTATTACGCTGAAAATCTTTATCGCGGGTTAACTCTGAAATTGACTTCACCTCAAAATTTAAAGCAGCAACAGCGTCAAAGTCCATTTTGAAGTTTCGCTTATTATTCGTGAAAATAAGCTCACCGTTTTCAGCAACACATTTCATTGCATCAGTAATTAACGCCACGTGATCGCTTTGCACATCAAAACTGTCTTCCATACGCTTAGAATTTGAGAACGTTGGCGGATCAACAAAAACAACATCATAAGTGCCCCTATGCTCTTTTAACCAAGTTAAACAATCGGCTTGTACAAATTGATATTTATGACCTGACAATTTATTCAAGGCAAAGTTTTCTTGTGCCCAGTTCAAGTAAGTATTCGACATATCAACAGTAGTAATACTTGTTGCGCCATGCAGTGCGGCTTGCAATGAAACAGAACCGGTATACGCAAATAAATTAAGCAATGATTTGTTTTTAGCTTTCTGTGCAACAATTTGCCTGGTTTTACGGTGATCTAAAAATAAGCCTGTATCAAGGTAGTCCCATAAATTAATTTTTAATTTTGCACCATGTTCGTTGATAATCATCGACTGTTTGCTTTGATCAACACGTTGATATTGGTCACTGCCCTTTTGCTTGGCACGGGTTTTTAATATCACCTTATCGGTAGGAACACCGAGTACCTTAGGAGCAAAATAGATAACTTCTTGCAAACGTTTTGCTACTTTACTTTCTTCGATAATTTTAGGTGCTGAATACTCTTGAATAACCAAATACTCACCATAAACATCAACCGCGACATTATATTCTGGAATATCTGCATCGTATAAACGATAACATTCAATATTTTCTTTTTTCAGCCAGCTTTTTAAATTTTTCTTATTTTTTAATAAGCGATTACCAAAATCCGAATCTTTATCTTCGAATTCTGCATCATTGTTTTGCCCTGAAGCTTGTTTTTCATCGACGTTATAAAGAGCAAGTTGACAATCTAATGGACCATTCTTAAATTTATAGCGTTTGTGGCTTGCTAGCTTCATCATCGAAAGCAATTCAACATTCGCTGTTAAAATAGCAATACGCCAGTCCACAAATTGTGCTTTTAGTTTTCGACCTAATAAAACAAAATTTTCAACAAGTTCTGGTAATTCACCAATACGCTCCCCATAAGGAGGGTTAAGTAAAAAAGTACCATTGTGGCCAAAACCATTATTTAAATTATTGATATCTTTACATGAAAATTCAATAAACTTTTGTACACCGGCATTACGAGCATTTACTTGTGCGGTATTTATTACTCGGCTATCAATATCAATACCAAAAACTTTTGCTTTTAATTCTTCAAGACCAAGATGTGATTTTTGTTTAGCTTGAGTTAATTGTGCTTGCCACGGGTATAATTGATGACCAAGCCAACAATCAAATCCCCATTTTACTCTGTCGATACCCGGCGCGTAACCTGCGGCCATCATTATAGCTTCAATTAAAATCGTGCCAGAACCACACATAGGATCAACAAGCGGTTTAGTGGTATCATCTAACCAGCCCGAACGAGTAATAATAGCCGCCGCTAGATGCTCTTTTAATGGCGCAGCACCCGAGTGCTCGCGATAGCCACGCTTAAATAAACTACGACCAGAGAAATCAAGATAAATAACAACCTTTTCTCTTAACAAACGCGCTTGAAAACTGATGTCTGGCGTACTTTTGTCAACAGAAGGTCTATCCATACCTTGATCACGAAAATGATCAACTAGCGCATCTTTAATCGTAAGCGCACCAAACTGGGTATTTCTGATTTCATCACTTGACCCGACAAAGTCGATAGCAAAGGTATGGTTACTCGAAAATTGTTCAGACCAATTAACACTTTGCGCGGTTGCAAAAAGTTTATCTTTATTTTCAGCATCACCTTCAGCAAGTTTTAATAAAATTCGCGTTGATAAGCGACAATAGAGACAGATTTTATAGGCCTCTTCAATTGTTGCCGTAAAATATACGCCTTCAGGCTTTTGCACGACTTGTGATGCTTTTAAATCTTTTAGCTCTTGAGCTAATAAAATTTCTATACCAGGAGATGTTAATGCTAAAAATTGCTGCATGAGTGTTTTCCAGACCGATTTATGCCCGCAATTATAAACAAAGACGCTAACTACTTATATAGAGACGTGCATAAAACACCAATATTCACTGATATATATTTTAAAATATTTTTAATAACCGTATTAACAGACCTTAAAGGTCACAAAACCACCATTTAGACTACAATTAGGGCAATTAACTGCCTTTTTTTAATAGATGTAAAAATGTTAAAGAAACGCCTTGCAATGTGATGTAACTATCCTTAAGATACGCATCGCTTTCAAGGGCTGAGGCTTTTGAAATGCATTCGTTAATAACAAGAATTAAAACAGTTATGGCTTGTTTATGTGTAACCTTTGATGGGAATACTTAAACCATTCGGACGCGGGATGGAGCAGTCTGGTAGCTCGTCGGGCTCATAACCCGAAGGTCGTCAGTTCAAATCTGGCTCCCGCAACCAACTTACGCTTAAGTATAAAAAGCAGGTCGTCAGTTCCCTCTCGAAAGATACGGGATCCGATAACCAACTTACGCTTAAGTATAAAAAGCAAATTCTTAAGTTTGAATTAAAACAACTTGGCTTTCCTAAGAAGTTATTAGGACATTCGGACGCGGGATGGAGCAGTCTGGTAGCTCGTCGGGCTCATAACCCGAAGGTCGTCAGTTCAAATCTGGCTCCCGCAACCAACTTTAACTCAAGTATAAAGAGTGTTTGTACT